>CAZOBH010000046.1:0-1578 GCA_964578175.1 uncultured Clostridium sp. | reverse complement strand
TTAGTATATTTACCATATTTATTAGTCTTAATATAAGTATCATATAATCTTTTAAATGAAGCTATATCGATATTATTAAATCTCTTATCTTCTAATATTTTAATAGATGTATAAATATAATTATTATTTATAGATCTATCTAAGATTGTTTCCCCTTTATTATTTTTAATATTAGGTATAAATCTTTTATTCTTAATTAATTTTTTAATTATATCATTAATATGAATATAATTAATAAGTACTAAAATATGAGCAAAAGTATTACCATCCTTATTTTGATGATTAACATCCCATTTTTTATTACTCATGTGTTTTAAAACAATGTCATATTGACCTTTCATAATAAGTCTAGTCAAAACATCATTTCCGTGTTCGTCACAAACATTAATGTCTATTCTATGTTTGCTTAGCAATTTATCTACTATTTCGAAATAACCTTCTTTAATAAGTTCAAATACTAACGAGGGTTCTTCCGTACAAGAGTCTATTGCTTTTTGTTCATCATAAAACATTTTTAATACACCTCTTTTTTTACGTGACAAGATTTATTCTAACAAAGAGGTTTTTATTTGTCAATAAATCAAAAAGATCACTTTACAGTGATCTTAATTATTATTATTTTTGATTTAAACAGAAAGTATTTTCATCTTCAACAGAATATGTAATTTTTATTGTTTTAATAGCAAAATTTTTACTAATGTTAACTTCTTTAATAAAGTAATTACCAGTACTGTTATAGTAATAAACTGAATCTTCATCACAGAAATATAAATCGTATTTATCAGTATTATCAAAGAATTCATCAAAATACTTTTTAACATTACTAGTTTTCTTTAAAGTTTTAAATGTAACAGTATGTTCTACTCCATCTTTAGTTTTATCGCTAACAAAATATGTAAATCTTGGTATATCTATATCTATATTAGAACCACCTAATTCATTAGTATATTTATTCTTCAAAAAAGTCTTATTTGATAAAACCATAAAAATAATGATTAAGAATATGAACAAAATAATACTTTCAATAATAAAATTACGTCTTTTATATCCATTAAGTTCTTTTTTACTCATTCTTTTTTCATGTTTAATATGTTTCTTTACCGCTCTTTTTTCAGCATTAGATATCTTTTTACTATTTTTTATCTCTTTTTTAGTACTCTTTTTATTCTCCATCACAAACACCCTTTACTTTCATATAAATTATATAATAATAACTAAAACTATTCAAGATTAATCATTGTCTAAAACAGTTTCATATAATTCTTGGGCTTTTTTTAGTTCAGCTGAGATTTCTTCGGTCTTTTCTTCTTTTACTTCACCAAGATCTTCGAGTTTTTTCCAATAATCCATCCATTCTTTATCCATAATAACACCTCATTTTAATGATAACATATAATTTATAATTATTTGTTTTAAATGTAAATTTACAAAGTAAATAAACGTAAACAAAAAAAGAGTAAATATTTACTCTTTAATCTATTGCAAGTGGATTTTTTGGATCCAATTCATTGCTTGCTATAGCGTCTTTTATGTATCTATTTACTCTTTCATTATTAGTATTTGAATTTTCTTTATAAA
>CAZOBH010000045.1:0-1873 GCA_964578175.1 uncultured Clostridium sp. | reverse complement strand
AATAATAAAATAAGAAAAAAGAAAAAAGCATAAATTACTATGCTTTTTTAATTTACTATAAACAAAAAAGTTGATTATAACTAATCTACCTTAATAGTTCCAACATGATGATGTACCATCACTTGCAACATCACATCCCATTCCAAAGATATAGTATGCGGAAATTTTTCCATTCATATCGGCGAACATTTCCATTCCATAAGAACCTGAGCAACCAAATTCACCATCTCTATCAAATATACTGCAATAACTATTATAATGATTAAAATCTCTAATTACTTGTTCATTTAATGAAAAACTATTTCCATTATCTCCGCCTTGCATACAATACTCACCTGAATCATCTAAATAACATATATATGTATTTTTAATTATATTATCAACTACATCATGACGTAAAAATACATATTTATCTAGTGATTCTTTGTCCATAGAGAAACCTGGATAATTAAATATAGATTTTTTAACTTTTTCACATACTTCACCATTAATAATACTAGCGTTACATTCTTCTTTACTATTAAATAAGAAATTTCTATAAACATCGGAACTTTTTAATAAATAACCGGATATGTTAGAACCATTTCTTAACTTAACATTATTATATCTATACAACGTTCCAGTAAATAAATTATTTTCAATTTTGACATTTGATTCAATCTTTATTTCACATTTGCATAAAGCATATATACTTATTGGAAATATAATTGCTGTACCAATTATTAGAATCATAAATTTAGCATATTTCTTTTTCTTTAATAATAGATATGTAGTGATACTAATCAACAATATTATAAATAAAATTAATATATATGACTGTACTCCGGTATTTGGATTTTTTAATGTATCTGAAACATTTATTGTATCTCCAGTAGACATATTTAATGTCATAGTTTTATTATCATTATATATTCCTGATTCAAAAGCATCTTTTGGTACTTCATTTGCATAATTTACTTTTAGATAAACTACTTTACTAGAATTAGCCTTAATTATATTAATATCATCTTCTGATTCAAGTGTATATTTAATATAATCAGAATTAATATTGAAACTATTTTTATCTAATTCATAGTCTTCATTAGAATCGTTTTTTACAACAATTTTATATTCTATATTATCTCCAACTTCTGACATGGATAGATTAAGATTAATGTTTTTACCATTTGCTGTTGTTTCATCTATTTCTTCTACGTTATCAGATTTACTTTTAAGCGATATATTTTCAATAGTAATTTTATCTGTATCACAAGTTTCTGCATTAACATAAAATGGTATAAACAATATAAGTATTAAAATTGGTAATAATAATTTTTTCATACTTTACACATCCGATTCTTTATCTATTCTATCTTAATTATACATAATTTATTTTCTATATTACAATTTTTTAGTGGTTTGTTGCTGTTAAATGTGTAAATTAATTACATCGTAATATTCGTTTACTTGGTATGTAGCTTTCTACAAAACTTAATATACTTTTAAAAGTGCTATAGATAAACTTAATAATACTATAATAAATTAAAAAAACTACCATCGCTTTTGTAGTTCAAAATGGGTTTTTTGTAGTTTATTTAGTAATTAGAAAATTGCTAAAGGCTTGAAATCCTTGTAAACAAAAAGTGAGCCCTTTCGGGCTCTCAGGGGGAGGTTTTTACCAAGTATCAAGCAATACAAAAGCCCCGTAAAATAAGGTTTCTATCATTTTTAAGTTTATTAAAATTTAATAAAAATTTATCAAATTTATTCAAAAATAATAGGTGAATAATGGGTAGAAATAAAAAATGTAGTCTAGTAATAGATTACATTCTTTTTAATTTTATATATTATCCAAAATAATATTTAAAATCTCTCTAATAAACATATAATTATC
>CAZOBH010000044.1:0-2066 GCA_964578175.1 uncultured Clostridium sp. | reverse complement strand
TTAAAGAATGTTAATTTAACTCTACCTAAAAATAAATTTATAGTTATGACTGGTGTATCTGGTTCAGGAAAAAGTAGTTTAGCATTTGATACTATTTATGCTGAAGGACAAAGAAGATATGTAGAAAGTCTAAATGCATATGCTAGACAATTTTTAGGTGGTACAGAAAAACCTGATGTAGATTCTATTGAAGGATTAAGTCCTGCTATAAGTATTGATCAAAAAACTACTAATAAGAATCCTCGTTCTACTGTTGGTACTGTTACTGAAATATATGATTATTTAAGACTTTTATATGCTCGTATTGGAGTGCCTTACTGCCCTAATCATAATATTCCTATTTCTAGTCAAAGTATTGACGAAATGGTTAATAAAATACTTGAGTATCCAGAAGGAACTAAACTTGTTATTATGAGTCCAGTTGTTCATGGAGAAAAAGGAGAACAAAAAGAATTACTAGATAAATTAAAATCTGAAGGATATAGTCGTATTAGAGTAAATGGGGAAATAAAAGATTTAGTTGAAGATATTACTCTAGAAAAGAATAAAAAAGATGATATTGATGTAATTATAGATAGATTAATTATTAAAGATGGTATTAGAAGTAGATTGTTTGATTCTGTTGAAACTGCATCAAAACTTTCCAAAGGGAAAGTATTAATAGAAATAGTTGGAGATAAAGAGATTTTATTTAGTGAAGCTTTTGCTTGCCCTCATTGTGATTTCTCTATTCCAGAACTAGAACCTAGAATGTTTAGTTTTAATGCTCCTTTTGGAGCTTGTCCTGATTGTAATGGATTAGGTATTAAACTTACAATTGATGAAAATTTAGTTATTCCTGATAGAACCTTATCTATTAATGAAGGATGTATTAAAACTCTTAATGATGATAAAGATAGTTTAGATTTTAAAAAGTTTGAATGTGTATGTAAGCATTATAAAGTAGATTTAGATAAACCTTTCCATAAATTAACTAAATATCAACAACAAATGATTCTTTATGGAAGTGATGAGATTATTAACTTCAAATATAACAGTAAGAGTGGTAATCAATATAATAGTAAAGATTTTTATGAAGGAATAATTAACAACTTACAAAGAAGATATATGGAAACATCTAGTGAATGGATTAGAGATTGGCTTGAAAACTACATGATGGAACAAGAATGTGAAACTTGTCATGGAGCAAGACTTGCTGACTTTGTTTTATCAGTTAAAGTAGGTAAAAAGAATATCTATGAAATGACTCAAATGAGCATTAAAGATTTATTAGAATTTTTAAATAATTTAAAACTTACTGAATCTCAAGAACAAATAGCTAAACTATTACTACAAGAAATTAAAAATAGATTAATTTTCTTGAAGAATGTAGGTCTTGAATATTTAACCCTTAATCGTATGGCTGGTACATTATCAGGAGGAGAAAGTCAAAGAATTAGACTTGCTACTCAAGTTGGTTCAAGATTAACTGGAGTTTTATATGTACTTGATGAACCATCTATTGGACTTCATCAAAGAGATAATAATAAGTTAATTAATACTTTAAAAGAAATGAGAGATTTAGGTAACACTTTAATTGTTGTAGAACATGATAGTGATACCATGATGGCATGTGATTACTTAGTAGATATTGGACCTAATGCCGGAGATAAAGGAGGGGAAATAGTAGCTTGTGGAACTCCAGAAGAGGTAATGAAAAATCCGAATAGTATTACTGGTAGGTATTTAAGTGGAGATTTAAAAATAGAAATACCTAATAA
Organism: uncultured Clostridium sp.; assembly: GCA_964578175.1. Taxonomy (GTDB): domain Bacteria; phylum Bacillota_I; class Bacilli_A; order RF39; family UBA660; genus RUG11788. The sequence goes on along the minus strand of CAZOBH010000044.1, from coordinate 306 downwards.
ACGTAGAAAAGGAACTGGTAAAAAGATAAGTATTATAGGTGCAAGTGAAAACAATTTAAAAAACATAGATGTATCTATCCCTCTTGGAACATTTACTTGTGTAACTGGAGTATCTGGATCAGGAAAAAGTAGTTTAATTATGTCTACTCTTGCACCAGCAGCACGCGAATATGTTTATAAGAGTAAAGTACATATTGGTAAGAACAAAAAAATTGATGGACTTAAGAATATTGATAAGGTAGTTGAAATAACACAAAATCCGATTGGTAGAACTCCTAGAAGTAATCCTGCTACATATGTTGGAGT
>CAZOBH010000043.1:0-2864 GCA_964578175.1 uncultured Clostridium sp. | reverse complement strand
TTTATAAAGAAAATTCAAATACTAATAATGAAAGAGTAAATAGATACATAAAAGAAGCTATAGCAAGCAATGAATTGGATATAAAAAATCCACTTGCAATAGATTAAAGAGTAAGTATTTACTCTTTTATGTTTACGTTTATTTACTTTGTAAATTTACATTTAAAAAAATAATTATAAATTATATGTTATTATTAAAATGAGGTGTTATTATGAAGAGAAAGATAGGAATAATATTAATAATTATATCTATACCATTAATTATATTTGGACTTTCTTATGATATTCTATTTAATAATGGTAAAACAAATAATAATACAAGTGATGAAAAATCAAATATTATTGTTGATGAAAACATTGGAAGTAATGGTAAAGAAGTTGTTGATAATTTAAAAAATGTATTTTTAAATAAGAATTCTAAAAAAGAAGATATAGAAAAAATTACACAAACTAGTATTTTCCCAAATGATAAGATATTGGGTGAAGATAGTATTTTGAAATATAAAGATACTTTTAATACTAATGAAGATTTAAGTAAATATGATGAAACTATATTAAAATACGCTAATAAAGTTGAAGATTTATACTTAGAAAATACTACTTTTAATGTTAGTGAAGATTCTAATAATAATGTATTAGTAAAAATTAAGCCTTGGAATTATTATCAATATAGAAATGATATGGTGAGTGTAATTATGAAGTTATTACGTTATACTGATTTTAATATAGGTACTGATATAGGTAATGAAGATTTTTTAATAGCTGAATATAAAATAAAAGCGATTGCTTTGAAAATACTAGATAAACATTTAGATGATTATAAAAGTGGTAATGAAGTTGAACAAACAATAGTTTATAAAAATAGTGGTGTTGATGGACATTCATATTATGAATTATATACAAGTATGGGTGGAACTGAACTAGATAATGGAAGAGATAAATTATTGGATAAATATGTTTCTGAAGCTATAAAAGATGGACTTGTTGATGAAAAAGATCCAACTAAATTAATTGATTAATTAAAAGAGTAAATATTTACTCTTTTTTTTATATTTGTGTATAATACTATTAAGGGAGTGATAATATGTCTAAAAATATTTTACCAGCAGATACATATATAGTTATTAATAAGACTATTATCACAGAAATTGATAAGAAAATTGTAACCTCTTTTTATCAACCAATTATTGGTAGTGTCGCAACATCTTTATATTTTACTCTTGTAGATGATCTAAGAAGTGATGAGATTATGTCTAAGACAGAAACACATCATCATTTATTATCTATTATGCAAATAAATATGGAGAATTTTGTTATAGCACGTGAAAAATTAGAAGCAGTGGGATTACTAAAGACTTATTATAAAGAAAATAATAACATAAATACTTATGTATATTCTTTATATTCACCAATGTCTGTTAATGATTTTATAAATCATCCTATTTTAAATATTGTTTTATATAATAATATAGGTAAGAAAGAATACGATAAAATTATAGGTGAATATAAAATACCTAAAATTAGTTTTAAAGAATATGAAGATATTACATGTAATTTTAATAGTGTATTTGGTAGTGTAAGAGGTAATATTTATAATAAAGAGAATAATATTATTAATAAAAATAGTAATAAATTAGAATTAGATAATTTAATTGATTTTAATATGTTAATATCTAGTATTCCTAAAAATATGATTAATGAAAAATGTTTTACTGATGAGATTAAAGAACTTATTAATTCATTATCATTTATTTATAAAATAGATGATTTAAATATGCAAATGTTAGTTAGAAATAGTATTAATGAAAAAGGATTGATTGATAAAAATGAGCTAAGATTAAATTGCCGTAATTTTTATCAATATGAAAACAATGGAGCTCTTCCAACACTTGTTTATAGAACTCAACCAGATTATTTAAAGAAACCAGTTGGAGATCAATCTAATAGAGCTAAGATTATATATACTTTTGAAAATACTACTCCTTATGATTATTTAAAAAGTAAATATAAAAATGGAGAGCCGAGTGTTAGAGAGTTAAAAATAATTGAAGATTTAATGATTAATTATAAGATGAGTCCAGGTGTTGTTAATGTTCTTATCTCATATGTTTTAACAGTGAATAATCAAAAGTTTACTAAGAATTATGTAGATACAGTTGCTTCTCAATGGTCTAGACTTAATATAGAGACTGTAGAAGATGCTATGAATGTAGCTTTAAAAGAACATAATAAGATTAAAAAGATAACTGATAAAAAGAATACTAATACGAAAATAAATTCTAAAGAAGAACTACCTACATGGTTTAATAAAGATTTAGATTCAAAAGAATTAAGTGAAGAAGAACAAAAAGAAATGGATGATTTATTAAAAGACTTTAATTAATTAAAAAAATATGTTATATTATTAGGGAAATCGGTGATTGAGATAAGTAAATAGTTATTTATATTTAGAGAGTTCATGGTGGGTGTAAATGAATTATAAAGCTATTGAAATCTACTCAGGAGAGGAATTAATCATTCCCGGCTAAAGGTCGTTAAGTTATTAAGTTAAATAAAGGATGGTACCGTCGTAAGACTCCTTAGGTATCATCCTTTTTTTTGGAGGGGGATTATGGTAAAAAAAATAATTTGTACAAATAATGATGGAAGTTATTATTTTGAAGGAGATATTATTTTAGAAGAAAATGGAAATATTAAAGGGATAATTAGAAATCCATTTTGCGAAGAAAGAGATTATTATTTAAGTGGTCAATCGGGAACTGACAAAAATGGAGATAGAGTAATTAGACTTAAAAAAGAATCTTTAATGATTGAAGATCAAGAAACATTATTCTTGTATTTTGATAATGAGTCGAATATGTATAG
>CAZOBH010000042.1:0-3054 GCA_964578175.1 uncultured Clostridium sp. | reverse complement strand
ATATAATTAGATATACATTTTTATATAGTGGTATTGCTCTTTTTATAGTTTCTATTGTTATTGAATTATTCAAATTTGATAAATAAAAGGATCGTCATATTAAGATATTAGAAATTGAGAAATCAATTTCTTTTTTATTTGTATATCATTAGTTTATAAAGGAACTTATTGTGATATAATAACCATGGAGGTTTTATATGATTTACTTAGATTATGCAGCATCAACTCCTGTAGATGAAGATGTTTTAAATAATTTTATAAAAGTAACAACTGAAGAATATGCTAATCCTAATTCAAATCATGATTTAGGAATAAAAGCTAAAAATTTAATAGATGAATCTACAAATAAAATAGCTGAATTATTAAATGTATTGCCAGAAGAAATAATATATACTTCTGGTGCAACCGAATCCAATAATTTAGCAATTAGAGGAGCAGCTGAAAGATATAAAAATAAAGGAAAGCACATAATAGTTAGTTCACTAGAACACAATTCAATTATTGCTTCTTGTACATATTTACAAGAACAAGGGTATGATATAGATTTAATACCAATCAATCATGATGGGTTAGTTGATATAGATACATTAAAAACAATGATTAGAGAAGATACTATCTTAGTCAGTGTATGTGCAGTTGATTCTGAAATTGGTCTTGTTCAACCTATTGAAGAGATTGGAAAATTTTTAAAAGATTATGACAATATTGTATTTCATACTGATGCATCACAAGCAATTGGTAAAGTCGATATAGATTACTCTTATTGCGATTTAATAACTATAGCACCACATAAATTTTATGGCATGAATGGAGTATCAGTTTTAGTTAAAAAGAAAAATGTTAGTTTAAAACCAATCATATTAGGAGGTAAATCAACTACAGTATATAGAAGTGGTACACCAGTAATTAACATGATTACTTCTACTAGTGTAGCATTAGAAAAGGCATTAAGACTAATGGAAGAAAGAAATGACTATATTGGTAAATTAAATAATAAAATAATTAGTACTTTAAAAGAATACAATAATATTCATATAAATAATACTGAAAAAAGCATTCCACATACTATAAATATAAGTATTAAAGGAGTTAAATCTGATTTATTTGTATCTAAGCTAAATGAAAATGGTGTAATGGTCTCAACCAAGACATCTTGTTGTCCATTAAATACTCCGTCTAAGCTTGTATATGCTTTAACTAAAGATAAATCTTTAGCATCTACATCTATTAGAATAAGTTTATCTCATTTAACTACTGAATCAGAAATAGATGAGTTTTTAAAAATTTTTGATAAATGTTATAAGGAAATGGTATAAATGGAAAAATATAAAGAAATAGAAAGAAGTATTATAAAAAAATATAGAAAAGAACTATGGAGTAAATTTGTTAAAGGTATAAGTGAATATAAACTTATCGAAGAAAACGATAATATCATGGTATGTATTAGTGGTGGAAAAGATTCTTTCTTACTCGCTAAACTTATACAAGAACTACAAAACCATGGTAAATTTAAATTTAATGCTCATTATGTAGTAATGGATCCAGGATATAATGAGTACAATAGAAGTTTTATTGAAGATAATGCAAAGATATTAAATGTTCCAATAGAGATATTTGAATCTAATATATTTGATGTAGTGTCAAATGATGAAGGTAAAAATCCTTGTTATCTATGTGCTAGAATGAGAAGAGGTTGTTTATATAATAAAGCTAAAGAATTAGGTTGTAATAAAATAGCATTAGGTCATCACTTTGATGATTTTATTGAAACAACTTTATTATCAATGTTTTATGGATCAGAAATTAGAACTATGATGCCTAAATTACATTCAACTAATTTTGAAGGAATAGAATTAATTAGACCAATGTTACTTATTAAAGAAGAAGATATTATTTCTTGGAAAAAAAATAATGAATTAACTTTTATAAATTGTGCTTGTAGATTTACTGAGGGATGTTCATTAATAAATGATGGAACAAGTAAAAGAAAAGAAATGAAAGAACTTATTAAAAATTTGAAAAAAGTTAATCCAAATGTTGATCAAAATATATTTAAAGCATTAGAAAATGTTAATATAGATTGCGTTTTAGGATGGCGTAAAGATGGTAAAGAATATTCTTTTCTTGATGAATATGAGATAAAAGAATAGGTGAAATAAGGGAAAAAATAATGAAAAAAATTTTAAAAGATAATTGGAAGTTTTTATTATTAGTATTACTTGGCGGTTTAATTGGAGGATATTGTGTTGGTGTATATAACTATGATTCTTTATCTGAAGACCTATTAAAACAGATGCAAGAACAAAATGTAACAAAAGAAATGTTAGGATTAGTTTCAATGATTCAATACAGTGTTCCATTTGGAGTAATACTTGCCACAATTGGAATTTTCTTATCTAAGAAGATAAATCTATGGAATGATTTTAAATTAGATAAGAAAGCTATTATTACTACATTTATAATAACTATCATTGCTGCATTAGTCTTGTTTCCTGGGGATAAGATAATATTTGGAACAATGAACTCTTGGGTTATGGAACAATATACTACAAAACCTACAATATATAAAATGATTGGAGGATTACTTGTCGGTGGTATTATTGAAGAAATAATGATGAGATTATTCTTTATGTCATTAATAGTATTTATTATATCTAAGGTATTTAAGAAAAAAGAAATACCTTCTTTAGTATTTATTTTTGCCAATGTTTTAGCTGCATTACTATTTGCAGCAGGACATCTTCCATCAACTGCTACTATGACTACATTAACACCAATAATAATATTTAGATGTTTTTTATTAAATGGTGGTTTGGGTTTAGCATTTGGATATCTTTATAGAAAGTATAATATTAGATATGCAATGATATCACATGGATTAACTCACTTAATAGCTGATATCCTTATGCTTATATTTGTATAAAATAATCGGAAGATTAAGATATTAAGAGAATGCAAAATTCTCTTTTTTCATGGTATAATGGATATGAGGTGTGAATTATGAATGAATATATTAATTTAGATGAAAATAATATTGAAGAAGAACATATTTGT
>CAZOBH010000041.1:387-3792 GCA_964578175.1 uncultured Clostridium sp. | reverse complement strand
TACACATATAGCATCAAGTTCTTTTATTCCTTTTACTCCTATATTTGATATTACACCACTTGAATTAAATATATAAAACACATGATATAGAATTACAACACATAAGGTAATCCACCTTATATTATCTAAATAATGCTTTCTTTTACTCATAATTATTTATCCTAATTTGGCAATACTTTATCCATAGTATCTTCTAACACTTCAGATTTAACAATAGCCATTCCTTTCTTTTTGTCACATAAAACAACAACTGAATCTCCTGGCTTAATATCAAACATATCTCTTGCTTCTTTAGGAATTACTATTTGTCCTTTTTCACCAACTTTAGCAATACCTACAAACTTATCTTTCATATATGCCTCCTTCAAGTATAACAAATTATACTTTTCATACCTTATTATAGACTAAATATTCTTAAAAGTAAACATATAAAGAGTTTGGAAAATTATTTATTTTACGAGCAATTATAACTGCATTTATAAGTAAGAGTTTGACTAGATGTTACCAATTCTTCAATTCCTAGTCAAAAATTACTAAAAAAACAATGTTTTTAGCAAAAATACCAACTTTTACTATTTTTCTGAATAAAAAAAGCAAGATCTAAAATCTTGCAAAGCCTCTAAATATAATGATTTCCTCTAGAGTTTGAATAAAACGTTACCAACCAATTTATATTAGTTTTATTTTCATTCATTTGGATCAACTCCTTTATATATTCTTTAATTAAAAACTTTAAAGCAAAAATTAATTTTTTAATTTAAAACAATTTCAAGCAATATTATATCACATAATTATGGTTCTTAAGAAACTAAATTTTTCAATGTATTCATCATTATTTTTATTTTCATCATTTGCATACTCTATTAATTTTTTAAGATTATTTTTGAGTTTCCACATTTTACAAGTAGTCGTATAAAAAATAAAAATAGAAACGCAGTGTTTCTATTTTTAAACTCCATATTCCCAATTAATATTATATTCTTTATCAGATAAACCACTTAATTGTCTTATATTTTCTTCTAATATTACTTTAGCTCTTTTTTGAGCTATAGACAAAAGATCTTTATTATTAGAAGCGTCATCTTTAATGTTTTTTTGTGCTTTTTCAAATGCAGCTGTGGAATCATCTAATGTCAAAGGATTCTTATTAATAAATCTATCATCATCCTCTATAAAATTTTCTGTTTTAAAATCATCTTTATCTACATTTGGTTCTCCAATAACAGATGCTGTTGGAATAAATACGTTTATTTCTTTTCCTTTTACTTCTATTTTTACTTTAGACATATCTATACCAAGTTTTATTGTTCCAGTGTATTCAGCAAATAATCTTCTATCTTTCTCAAATAAATGTGAAATTCCACTTCCTGCCTTTTTATCATATTCAATTACATTGTGATAATACGCTTGATATGTAACCAAATTACCAGTTAATTGAATTTTTTTAACATTTTCAGCTAAATCTTCTATTTTACCTTTACTACATCCAGTAAGGCATATAGTTAAGGCAATCATAATTAAAAATATAATTTTATTTTTCATATTATCACCCCTTATTTTACTATAACCTTATATTCTGGATTTTTAGCTTTTACCCATTGATTATAATATTCTTCAAGAACAACTCTAGCTTGTTCTTTAGCTGCTGGTAATAATTTATTATCTTTATCACTTTTTTCTTTAGCAGTTTCTTGGCATAATTTTCTTGCCTCCGGTAATTTATTTGCGGGTAAATCTTCACCATTTAATGCTTTAACAGTTCCTACATTTGGTTCACCTTTAATTACAGCTTCAGGAACTATTACTGTTACACTTTTACTTTTTTCATCTACTTCTAATTTAACTTCATTGAAATCAATACCTGCTGTTAATGTACATTTACAAGATAACACCATTTCAAAGTCATCCATGTTTCCTGAATTAATATTACATTTTTTAGAATCTTTACATTTTTTTGCTATTACATTATAAGTGACATTGGCAGTTTCTAAATCACTTTTTTCAACTATCTTATCTAAAGAGCTTTTAATAACAGTTTTAATATCACCTTCACGATTATTTATTAGCAAATAACCAACTCCACCAATAATTAATATTAGAATTAATAAAGTTATTCCTTTATGTTTCTTTTTCTTTTGACTAGCATCAACTTCGTTAATATTCTTTTCTTTTTCTTCCATACTCCTACTTCCTTTACTACTTTAAATCAGTCATTTTTAATATACACATCACCTCTATTGAAAGCAAATGTTTTTTTCGCGAACGATTTATATAAATAAATTATATCATATATCTTAAATATTTCCATTCAAAACAACTATAAAAATTTCATTTTTCTCTAACACTTATAAAGTCTTGATTTTATTATCTATTTTCTTACTTTCTTTATCTATTTTTAATTAAAATAAAGTAGGTATTGGAAAAACCGTTGTCAGACAGTTTATATTAGTTTTATTTTCATTCATTTCGATCAACTCTTATCCAGCTTAGAATATCATTAATCATATTGTCATTTAAATATTCACATTCTAAACTATATCTATTATTACCATGATAATCAGAACCACAAGAAACTAATAAATTATTATTTTTTGCATAATTATATAAGAATTCTACTTCTTCTTTATTATTTGGATTATTACATATTTCAATACCATCAACATAGTCTTTTACTTCTTCCAACACTTCCGTTACACTCTTATTATATCTATAAGGATGAGCTATAAATACTTTACCATTATTATTGTGTATGATTTCCAACAATTCTTTAATATTTGGCCATACAATATGCATATCTATATATAAAGGAAAAGATGAATCAATAGTACTAATTCTATACAAATCACCAGTGCTTTTTATATTATATTTTTCTAAAAATACTTCATCTAGCATTCTAAAAATTGCAGCATGTGCATATTCATTTTTAGGATCATATGTATCAATATTAGAAAGGGTAATATTATTATCATTGGCTTTTTGTACTAAAGCATTAAAAATTTTATTTTGTCTTTCATCAACACTTCCATATTTTTTCTTTGCATAATTATATACTTCATCAAGATCAAAATCATAACACAAAAAATCATAAGTATGATTATTAACTATAGCATCCGCCTCAATACCAGTTATTATATTAATATTGCAGTTGTAATCTATATGCTTATAAGCTTCACAAGTATCATGATCTGTTATTGATATGACATCAAAGTTATTATCTTTAAAATTTTTAATTAACTGTTTAACATCTAATTCTCCATCCAAAGAATAATTTGAATGAGTATGTAAATTGATTTTCATATATTTTTCTTCTTCGTTCATTTGGATCAACTCCTTTTAATTAATAAAATTATACCATAAAAAAAGACGAAATTTAGTATAATTCCGTCTTTAATATATCATTTATAT
>CAZOBH010000041.1:0-377 GCA_964578175.1 uncultured Clostridium sp. | reverse complement strand
ATCTTTTTCATCTTTTTCCCATCTATTCATTTTTGAATGCTACTAATAATTCATTGGGTTGAACATTTTGATTTGCATTTTTATATGTATATCTTGCATTACCTACATAAACATAATAACCTTTATTTTCTAGTTCATTTTTTATTTCTAATGCTTCCTTATAAAAAGTAGCACTTCCTGCTATAATTATTTTTCGCATATTATCACCTGTCCTGGATACCAGTTTATATTAGTTTTATTTTCATTCATTTGGATCAACTCCTTTTAATAAATCAATAAAATTATACCATAAAAAAGACGAAATTTAGTATAATTCCGTCTTTTTTATATCATTTATATAGTGTTGCAAATAGTAATATTACTATTATTAATAAAGG
>CAZOBH010000040.1:0-4178 GCA_964578175.1 uncultured Clostridium sp. | reverse complement strand
GACGAAGTAGAATTAGTTAAACAAGCAATGAATTGGGGAATGCCAGGTATTGCTATTACAGATCATGATTGCTGTCAAGCTTTTCCACATGTTTTTGGAGAAGTTACTAGTTTTAATAAGAAATTAGATAGTGGTGTAAAAGATGCACAAAAAGAAGTTAAACGTTTAGAAAGCGAACTTGAAAATGCTGAAGAATCTAAGAAGTCTTATTTCGAAGAACAATTAGAAAAAGCAAAAATTAATTTAAACGATGAAATAGAAGAAAGAAAAAAACATCCTAATTTTAAAGCACTTTATGGTACTGAATTAGAGATGAGTGAAGATTATTTAAACATTGTATATAATTTAAAAGATGGAAATCTTGATGATTTAACATTTGTAGTATTCGATACTGAAACTACTGGTTTTAATGCTGGTCTTTCAGATCAAATGATAGAAATTGGTGCAGTAAAAGTAAAAGATGGAGTAATTACAGAAGAAAGATTTGATGAATTAATTAACCCAGGAGTTCATATTTCACCCACTATTACATCTTTAACTGGTATAAGTGACTTTAAAGTAAAAGATGCTGATAATGAGGAAAATGTCACTAAAAGATTTAAAGAGTTTATTGGTGATGCAGTATTGGTTGCTCATAATGCTAAATTCGATAAATCAATGCTAGATATGGCTTATTTAAAATATGATTTGGGTATACTTGAAAATCCTATAATTGATACTCTTATGTTATCTCGTGTTATTAATAAAGATCTTAAAAGACATAGTTTATCTGCTTTAACAAAGTTCTATAAAATAGAAATGGATGAAGTAGATGATGAAGACGATGAAAATGAAACAATAGTTGAAGAAAATGATAATTTTGAAAATGATTTTTCAGGTATTGATGAAATAAAAATTAATAATGAGATAGCTTATTCTAGTAGTGATAATAAATTATTTCAAATAGATTTTGAAGAAGAAACAGAAGTTAACATTGAAGTTAAATTTAAAAATGATAATATTACATCTATTACTGGTTTTGGAAATAGAAATATTGCCATTAAACCTGGTAAAAATAATATTGAAATTAAATATGTAGAAGATAATATTGAAAAAACTACTACAATCATAGTTAATAAAGTTAGATCTCACCATAGAGCTGATTACGATGCTGAAAAGACAGCAGAAATGTTTATTAAAATGATTGGTAGTATAAAAGGAGTTAAAACTTTAGAACAATTATCATCAGTTGAATTTTTATCTAATTCAGTTGGAAGAACTCTAAATCCATTAGAAACTAAATATGATAATATTCCAAATAAAACAGTAGCTGAAAAAGTTATAAATGATAATTCTAGAGCAATGCATGTTAACTTAATAGCTAAGACTCATAAAGGACTTAAAAATTTATTTAAAATTATTTCATATGCCAATACTGGATATTTACTTAAATATGCAAGAATTCCTAGAAAGATAATACTTGAAAATAGTGAAGATTTACTTATTGGTTCTTCTTGTGAAAATGGAGAAATATTTGATATAGCTTTGACAAGATCAGATGAAGATTTAGTTAAAGCAATGGAATTTTATGATTATATTGAAGTACAACCTCCAACTAATTATTTATATATGTTAAGAAATCATGATATTAATTCTATTGAAGATATATATGAAGTTATTAAAAAGATAATTAGATGTGGTAAGAAAGCTAATAAGTTAGTAGTAGCAACAGGAGATGTTCATAATATAAATAAAGAGGACTTAATATATAGAGAGATAATTGTTAATCAATCAAGTCCTTCTAAAGGAAGACATCCACTTGCTAGATATTTAAATAGAAAAAGTATTAATCCTAATAATGAAGAATTATTAAATAAAATAATAAAGAATAACAAAATAGAATATAATGAAGAATTTACTAATGTAGAAGAAAAAGTATTAAAATTAATAATTTCATTATCTGAATTTAAATATATAGATATAACTAAAAATAATTTATATGATATGTATACTCCTGATGGAGATGAAGAAATATTTAAAAAGAGTAAAACAGGTGAAGAGAAGAAAGAAGCTATTAATAGTGCTTTAAGAAAATTTGAAACTAGAAAATATATTAGATCTAAATATATCCCTGAAGAAGCAAAAGAAGTATATGTTTTATCTGAACATATTAATAAAGCTGATTTAGGAGAAGAACCTAAAATACCTAATCAATACTTTAGAACTACAGAAGAAATGTTAGAAGAGTTTTCATTTCTTGAAGATGAAAAATTAATAAAAGAAATAGTAGTTGATAATACTTTAAAAATACTAGATTTAGTAGATGAAATAGAGGTAATAGATTACCCTGATGTACCATATTCACCAATTATACCTGATTCACAAAAAACAGTAACTGATATGGTTTATGATAAATGTGAAAGTATTTATGGAAAACCACTTCCATATAATATTGAAGAGAGATTATCTAAAGAATTATATGGAGATTGTGTATTTGAAGCTTTAAAGAGAAAACTTGAGAGTAAAAAAGATGAAGCTACTTATGAAGAAGAATTATATTCAGAACTTAATAAAACGATAAGATTAGGTTTTGATGAAGTTAAAAAAGTACTTAGAGAAGATATTAAAAATAATAATACAGATATAGATGATGATGAAGTAGAGAAAAAAATGAAGAAAACTCTTGGAGGAGTTATAGGTGGAGGATTTGACGTAATATATCTTATTGCTCAAAAACTTGTTAAACATTCTAATGATGATGGATATTTAGTTGGATCACGTGGATCAGTAGGTTCTTCATTTGTCGCAACAATGATGGGAATTACTGAAGTTAATCCATTGGCTGCTCACTATATATGTCCTAATTGTAAGAAATCGATTTTTAATGAAGATGATGGGACACCACTTGGATCTACTTATTCGTCAGGATTTGATTTACCAGATAAAGTTTGTCCTGAATGTGGAACTAAGATGAACAAAAATGGTCAAGATATGCCATTCGCTACATTCTTAGGATTTAATGCTGATAAAGTACCAGATATTGATTTGAACTTCTCAGGAGATAATCAAGCTAGTGCTCATGAATATACTAAAGAGTTATTTGGAACTGATAATGTATATCGTGCTGGAACAATTGGTACTGTTGCTGATAAAACAGCATATGGATATGTTCAAGGATATGAAGAATCAAAAGAATATGAAAAATTAAAAGTTATAATGAATTCTTATGGATTAAAACCTCCATCAAAAGATGAGTTAAAGAAAAAAGGATTTATAAAAAGTAGATTAAGAAATTCTGAAACTGAAAGAATATCTTTAGGTTGTACAGGAGTTAAAAGAACAACTGGTCAACATCCAGGAGGAATAGTAGTAGTACCTGGATATAAAGATGTATTTGACTTTACACCATTTCAATATCCTGCAAATGATGTATCTGTTCCTTGGCGTACTACTCACTTTGATTATCACGCTATTGATCAAGATTTATTAAAATTAGATATACTAGGACACGATGATCCGACAGTATTAAGACTTTTACAAGATTTATCTAAAAAACAAATAGAAGATGGAGATAGTCCTAAAGATTATCCTATTGATAGTAATGGAAATGTTGATGTAACATGTATTCCACTTGATGATAAAGATACTATGGGTATATTTACATCTCCTAAACCATTAGGAGTTACAGAAGATGAAATTCTTTGCCCAACAGGAACTTTAGGAGTTCCAGAGTTTGGTACTAAATTTGTTATTCAAATGTTAGTTGATACTAAACCTAAGACATTTGCGGAACTTATAAAAATATCTGGATTATCTCATGGTACTGATGTATGGCTTGGAAATGCACAAGATTTAATAGTTAATAATATTGTTCCATTTAAAGATGTTATCGGATGTCGTGATGATATTATGGTATATCTTATGTATCATGGATTAGTTCCAATTAAAGCATTTAAGATAATGGAATTCGTTCGTAAAGGAAAAGCATCTAAATCACCTGATGAATGGCAAGATTTCAAAAAAACTATGGTTGATGCTAATATTGAATCTTGGTTTATAGATTCATGTCAAAAAATAAAATATATGTTCCCTAAAGCACATGCAGCAGCATATGTTATTAGTGCATTCAGAATAGCTTGGTTTAAAGTACATCATCCAATTTTATATTATGCAGCATACTTCTCAATTAGATGTGATGC
>CAZOBH010000039.1:0-4741 GCA_964578175.1 uncultured Clostridium sp. | reverse complement strand
TTAATAATATTTATATTAATTTATAATCCAATCTCAGCGATAACTTACTATTTTTATTTATCCAATTTGTTTGCAATATTACTTATTTTCCGAACAACTAGATACTCTATAATAATGGAACTATTACACCAACTATTAAACATACAAATAATCCAATTATTTCTCCAATAATAGAACCCTTTATATGAAACCAATAATTGTGATATTCATCTACCATATCTTCTGTTCCTTTAATTATAAATTGTTTACTATGGCAAAACCATAAACAATCTAAAACTATTGCATCATACCAATTTATAATAGACCATATAATAAATGAATACTTAAATCCATCTAAAAAAGAATTATATCCATTTATATATTTCATAATTAAACTTATAACACTAATAATTATTAAAGATGCAACTAATTTAACAGATATTTTCTTTTCTTGTGTTGGTATATCATTTTTATATTGTTCCAACGACTTTACTCTTTCTTGTATTTTAGGTGGATAGTTATATAATTCCTTTATAGGATTCCTTGACATTTTATATACCATTATTGTAAAAAGTAAGCCTAATATAATTGTTTCTATAATTATAGTATTCATATTACTCATTTCCTTTCAAGCTTGATACCATGTCTATTTTTTTGATTTTTTTAGCTAAAAATTGATTTACAATATAAACCACCACAAATGTTCCTATACTAGACATTATAAAGGTAACGGGTTTTATCATTGCTTCAAAATCATAAGTATCTCCAATAGCATTTTTAAATATATAATCTGTCATATAATTTCCAAGTGGTAGAGCTATAATAATTGCAAAAATGCCTATCCATATATTTTGCTTTATAAATATTTTCTTTATCTGTTTATATTTATAACCTAAAACTTTCAATGTTGCAAATTGATATTCTTTTTCTGAAAATGACATTATTCCTAAATTATAAATAATTACAATCGCAAGGATAACAGATACAACAATAAGTAATGCAATTAGAGAATACATCATATTAAGCATGCTATTCATTCCATCTTCAAGATTTTTTACTGTTTGAATTGTATTTACACCCGATATTTCTTTTATACCACTTAAATCTTCATTTGTATAAACACTATCTGCTTTATACTTCTCATCTAAAGTATCAAAGAATTTCTTTGTACAATTAAACTGTTGTGCTTGTGGATCTCTGTTTAATCCTACTATTTTTGTTTTGTACCAATTATCAGAGCCAATTATGTGCCATTCTACAATATCTCCTGGCTTTAAATTATTTACTTGTGACATTTTTTCTGTTATATATAATCCATCATCATTCATTTTAAATGGATTTCTGTTATGGTCTGTTACTTGTAATAATCCATTTGTATCATTTATTGTTAATGGTTTTATAATTATTTCATTATTGTTTTTAAATTCAATACCTGTTGTTTGACTTGTTGCATCTCCGTATTTTGAAATTATATCATTGAATTGTTTATCTGTATAATCAGTAGATAAACTTAATTTGTATTCAAAATTATTTATTGTATCAAACTCCCAAGATACATAAGATTTCATTGAATCTAACATTCCAAAAGCAGTAACAACAAGCATTGTGCAACCTGCTATACCAACAATAGCCATTAATGTTCTACCTTTAGAACGAACTATATCGCGTAGGCTCCATTTTGATGATAAAGATAATTTGTTAAATGCTTTTTTAGTTGTAAAACTATTTTCTTTTACTTTAACTTTTGGTCTTTCAATTCTTAAAGCCTCAGCTGCAGGTTCTTTTAATATTTTTCTGCAAGATAAATATGTTACAAGAGTAATTACTATAATTATTGCAATCGCTACATAATATACTAAAGGAATTGTAACTATATTATAATATGGTATTTCATAGTATTCCATTTCCATTTCTAAAAAGAAATTGCCTATTAAAAGATTACCTAATACTATTCCTAAAACACTTGCAATTACGGATATAAAAAAGCCATAATTGACATACATTCTAGTTATTTTACTTCTTTTTATCCCAAGTGCTTTTAATGTTCCTATTTGAGTTCTTTCTTTTTTTACAAATCTATTCATTGTTGTTACAACTGATAATATTGCTATAAAAACAAATAATCCTGAAAATACACCTGAATATGTTTCTCCTTCTTCTGCTTCTCTTTTATAGCCATCATAAGAAAGATTATCATCTCTTAATGTAGCTGTTATAATATCTTCATTGCTATCTTTTATTTTATTTTTAGTTTCAAAGGTTTTTGAAGTATCATCTACATCTATAATAGCATAAGGAAATACATAAGAATCTTCTAATGAGAAATCTTTATCAAGAGCTTTTATAAATTCTTCCTTATTTTCATTATAGTTATCAACTAATTCTAATGCTTTTGATAAATCTATGTCATTAATACCATCTATTTGACTTGTAATCACACTTGGAATATTTGAATAATCAGTAATTCCATATTTTGAAAGTGTATCTTTTAAGTCTTTTAAATTTTTAATGGCATCCTGCACTTCATCTGTTTCTAGTGCTTTATTATAAATATAATCTTTTGGAAATTCATTTATAGAAAGGTAAGCAAAACCATAGTCTGTATGTGTTGGAAATATTGCAGTATCATCTTTAATAAAATAAACATGATCTGGTACTTCAATAAGTCCCATAACTTTTTCTTTAAAGCTATTTCCTTCAATAGAAAGTTCTAATTCTTCTCCTACTTTAATCCCTAATTTCTTTGATAAATAAAAATCTAGCCATAAACCATTCTTTTCTTTTGAATATTCTTCTCCTTCAATTAGATACATTTTATTTATTTCATTTGTTTCTATAAAATTACATTCAATAACTAAATCCGATAACTTTTTATTTGTATTAGGATCGATAAATCTTTCTGCATCAGTTACATTCGCATTTATAGTAAGTAATCTTTCTGCATTCTTTACATTGTCAATTTTCTTTATTTCATCTATTGTATCTGTTTTAAAATTCTCTGATGTTAGCCATATATCTTGCAAATTTTGATTATTATAATAAACTTTGCTGCTTGCCTTCATTCCATCCATATAAGCATGCACTCCCGCAAAGGCGAAAACAGCTAAAAACACCATAAGAAATACTGTTATAAATTGTGATTTATTTTTCCATATATCACGAAGTATCTTTTTATTTAACATTACCACTTAACCTCCTCTATTTTCTTTGGATTTTGATTAGTGATAACACTTTCGATTTTACCATTCTTCACATTTATTACTGTATCTGCAATATCAGCAATTAAACTATTATGTGTAACTATAATAACTGTGTTTGCTCCATCATTACCATCACATTGTTTTCTTAATAATTTTAATACTTCGACACCTGTTTTGCTATCTAATGCTCCAGTAGGTTCGTCACATAATAATAGTTTAGGATTTTTGGCTATTGCTCTTGCTATACTTACTCTTTGTTGTTCACCACCTGATAATTGGTTTGGAAATTTCTTAGAATGTTCAAAAAGACCAACACCTTTCAATGCTTCTTCTGTGCTTATTGGATTTTTTACAATATCTTTTACTATATCTACATTTTCCTTAACTGTTAGACTTGGAAGAATATTGTAAAATTGAAAAATAAATCCAACATTTTCAGCTCTATAATCTGAAAGTTTATTTTCATTATATTTAGAAATATTTTCGCCATCTATAATTACACTTCCATTAGTAGGGGTATCCATTCCACCTATTAAATTTAATAATGTTGACTTTCCTGCTCCTGATGGTCCAAGAATAACAATCATTTCTCCTTTATTTAAAGATAAGTCTATTTTGTCTAGTGCTTTAAACTCATTTTCTCCTATCTTATAGACTTTACTAACATTTTTTAATTCTACTATTTTTTCCATAACTCCTCCATTCCTTAAATATGACAATAATATCACATTTATATTATTATATATATTTAATGATATAAAGTCAATATAATATGAAACATTTATCACATTTTATTGACTTATAATTTTATTATGTTATAATTAATCTAATGATAAAGAATTTGGAGGATAACATCTATGTCTGAATCTGAAATAAGAGAGCCTATTCAAAAACGTTCTATTGAAACAAAGGAAAAAATAATTGAAGCTGGTTTTGAATTAATTTGCAATGATGGATACTATAAAACAAATACCTCAAAAATTGCAAAAAAAGCTGGTGTATCAACAGGAATTGTATATCAATATTTTAAGGATAAAAAAGATATTTTATTAAGTGGTCTTGATAAATATGCAGATGATATATTTTATCCTATGCTTAATATGTCTAATATTAAATTCAATAAAAACAATTTTGCAGATATAATGAAAGATATGATAGCAAAATATATTGGTAATCATAAATTATCTAAAACTGCTCATGAAGAAATTACTGCTATGACTCATTCTGATAAAGATATAGCTTATTTTTTCTATAAACGAGAAATGGATATGACTCATAAAATTGTATCAGCACTTTCTGAAAACGGATTCAATATTGCTAATATCAATGAAAAAGTTCATATTGTAATTGGATTAATTGATAATCTTTGCCATGAAATTGTTTATCATAAACATGAGGAACTAGATTACGATATAATGACTAATGTTGTTATTAACGAAATTGTAAATATATTAATGAAATAAGACTGCTAATAGCAGTCTTTAAATTTGTAATTTTTTTAATTCTTGTTTACAATACCAAAATATTGTAGACAAGTTAGTTTTCTTTTATTGCGTGTAATA
>CAZOBH010000038.1:0-5724 GCA_964578175.1 uncultured Clostridium sp. | reverse complement strand
TTTTTTACTTAATCAAAATGGTTTATATTATATTTTTTCCAGATTCCATAATCAGTTTTTTTATAAAAAGACATTTTTCTTTTGTTGTTGGATGAATAAATTCTAATTTATATGCATGAAGTGCAATTTGTTTATTTTTTATATGTATCTCACATGGTTTAGTTATTTCAATCGTTCTAAATCCCATAAATATTTCTCATACAAACAAAAAAAGACTTTTACAAGTCTTTATTTTTTTATGGTAGCGAGAGAGGGGGTCGAACCCACGACCTATCGGGTATGAACCGATCGCTCTAGCCAACTGAGCTATCTCGCCATGACAATTAAAATATTATCACATTTTTTTAGTATAATCAACCAAAAATAAAAAAGAGTTTTATTTTTTTTCAAACTCTTTTAATTCAATATATATATCTAAAATATCTTTTTTATAGAATGGATCTTCATATCTATTAGATATTATATTTACTATATTTTTTTCTTTTTCTTTACTTATATCTTTTAATACAGCTTTAATACTTTCTTCATCAGTTAATTCTTTACTACTCTCCACTTGCATTATTCCATATTTATTCTTATTACGATTACTAAATCTATTAATTATTAGTTTTATTTTTCTTATAACTAATGGATTTTTATAGTTTTCATATATCATTATAGAATATATTAATCTTTCTATATCTTTATTAGATGTTTTTACTATTTTATAATATTTATTTTTTAATTTAGCATATTCAACTATTACATATTCACGTTTTTTATCTATAAAATTAGATTCTTTTTCTTTCTTTTTAAATTCAATATTATTCTTAATTAAAGTATAAATGAAAATAATTATTAAGAAGAATATAAATGGTCTAAATTCTTGTGGATTAGGTAATACATATTTAACTTTATTAATATAATAATAATAAACTATTAATGATAATAAGATACTTAATATTATTTCTATAAAATAATCTTTTTTATTATAAGTAACTATTTCTTTAAAATAATTATTATAAAATTCATGTAATATTACTTCAAATATAACTATAAAATATATATTATTTTTAAGTTCTGGACATATACCAGACACTATCAATATATAACATACAGGTATTAATACTTTTTCAATTATATTTATATTTTTTTTATTAAAATATTCTAATATACAAAATAATGGCATAACTAATAAGATTTGAATAAATAGAACTAATATATTCATATTATAATCCCCCTAAAATTGAGTTTTATTCTAAACTATATATAAAAAAAAGTCAATTTAATGACTTATTCTTTATCAATAATCGCTAATTTTTCTAAAGCATCTTTTGCAGCATTTTGTTCAGCATCTTTTTTACTTTTACCTATACCTATTCCATAAGTAATATCATCAATAACAACAGATGTTTTAAATGTCTTATCATGTGCTGGACCTGATTCTTCTAATAAAGTATATTTTAAAGTTCTTTTATCAGTTTGAGTATATTCTTGTAATTTACTTTTATAATCACTAAAGAAAGATATATCTGGATTCTCTATATATGGAACTATAATATCCAAAACTATTTCTTTTGTTTTTACAAATCCTTGATCTAAATATAAAGCACCAATTAATGCTTCAAATATATCTGATAATATAGCTTCTTTAAAGCGACCTCCATCTTCTTCTTCTCCATGACCTACCATTACAAATTTAGATATTCCCATATCAAGAGCATATTTATAACACGCAGAACCACAAACATAACTTGCTCTTAGTTTAGTCATATCTCCTTCTTTTACATCTAAATTATTATATAAATAATCACTTGATATAAGTTCTAAAACAGCATCACCTAAAAATTCTAATCTTTCATAATCAGCTTTTAAATGCTTTTCATTAACATATGAAGAATGAGATAAAGCAGTTTTATATATATTTTCATTATTAGGAACTATATTTAATATATCAAATAATTCTTTCATAAAATCACCAAATTAATTATACCACAAATATCTTATTCATTATTGAAAAAATACTATATTAATAGTAAAATTATTATGATTGGAGTGTTGACATGAAAAAGTTATTTTTATTAAGTTTTATAAGTGTTTTTGTTTTATTTATAAGTACTGGTTGTGTTAGAAAAGATGATATGGAAGGAATAGATATAATTACTTCTAACTACCCTATTGAATATCTTACAAACGAAATGTACGGAAAGAATTCAAAAGTTGATAATATATATCCAGATGGAGAAAATACTGAAGAATATAAGTTTAATGATAAGCAAATTAGTATGTTTTCTGAAAAAGATTTATTTATCTATAACGGAGATAATTCCAGTGATATAGCTAGTAAACTTAGTAATAAAAATAATAGTATTCTATTAATTGACGCTACTCGTGGTATGAATCCAACTTATGGAATTGAAGAATATTGGTTAGATCCTTCTAATATGCTAATGATGGCATTAAATATTAAAAAAGGATTAGAAGAATATGTAAATAATAACTATTTAATTGAAGATATTAATAAAAACTATCAAGAATTAAAAGTTAATTTATCAGAACTAGACGCTAAATATAAATTAAGTGTTGAAAATGCAAAAAGTAATACAATAGTTGTTGCTGATGAATCTCTTCAATTCTTAGAAAAATATAATATAAATGTAATAGTATTAAATGAAGAAACATTAGAAAAAACATATAATCAAGTTGCTTATATGATAAAAAATAAAGAGATTAAAAATATATACTTATTTGATAAAGAAGCTATAACAGATGAAACAAAGAATTTAATATCTGAATATAAACCAAATGTGGTTGAATTAAATAAACTTGATCATATTACAGATAACCAAAGAGAAAATGATAAAGATTATATTTCAATTATGAATGATAATCTTGATTTAATAAAAACAGAATTATATAAGTAGGTGTATTAAATGAATAATAGAGAGTCAATACTCTCTTTGTTTTTTAACAATAAAAATAAAGAGAAAAATATAGTTAAAGATGAAAAAGAAATTAAAACTGAAATAAAAGTAGAAATTCAACCAATTGAAGTTAATGACATAAATACAAATACAGTTAAAATTGAAGATGAAACCACTACTCTACAAGTAAAAGAGACTAAAAAACAAGAACAAAAAAGTACAACTGAAACCAAATTAGAACCAATTGAAATAGTAGCTCCTATTCCATTAATAAAAGAAGAAATTGAGAAACCAAAAGAAGAAGTTATACAAGAACCTATAGTAAAACCTATTAATAATACTATTGAAGTAGCAATTATTGAAGAAATAGATGAATTTATAAAAGATGAAGTAAGTGAAATAAATGAAATTGAATATAAAATTAAAGTATTAAATCAAAAACAAGAAGATGCAGTACTTTTAGAAGATGTAGAAAAAATTAGAAAAGAATTAGATGAATTAATAAAAAAATTAGAAAGAATAAAAAAGGAATTTGAATCGTACTATAAAGAACTAAACCTAAAAGAATTAGATAAAATAGATAATGATATATTAGAAGTATCAATAAAAGATTATATCTATGATACTAAAGAAGGAATAGATACTAGTAAATATTTTGATCAAATAAAACAAATTGATAGTTATATGGACGTTATTAATAAATTAGTTGAACTAGATATAGAAAAAGATAAACTTGATGATAAAGTAGATGAAAAATTAGATACTTTTGAAATTAGAGATGAAGAATTTGAAGATTTAGAAAACTCATCTATAGATTTAGATAAAATAAATGATGAAGTTGATAAACTTAATTATGAAATAGATAAAGCAATAATAGATATTAATAAAAAGATTGAAGAAACTGGTGAAATTGAAAGAAGAATTGAAGAATCAACAAGATTAACTTTAAACTTTAATAGAATAATAAATGGAACAGTTATAGCTGCTCTTTCAACATATATACCACCTACTCCATTAGGTAGATATTTTAAATTAGGAATGATTGCTAATTCAGCATATCTTATTATGACTTCTCTTCAAGAAGAAACTACAAGACGAGAAATAGTTAATGTAAGATGGGATGATTATATAAAAGATATAGAAGATAACCAAGATTTATTAAATAAATCATTAGATTTAGTTACAGACTCTCTTGATAAAATAGAAGATATAAAAAGTATTTTTGATAGTAAATTTAGTGAATATAAAAATCAAATACCAGAATATTATGATTTTATACAAAATATAATAAAAATTGAAAAAGAATTAGAACGTCAAGAACAAGAAATAAAGAAATATCAAACTGAAATGGATGAAACTTTAGATAAAAATAAAGAGAAAGTTAAAACTATGGAACAATTTGAAGAAAATTAAATTTTCTTCTATTTTTTCACATAAAATACACATATTTAATTATAATAATATAAAGGAGGATTACTATGAAAGTTTTAATTGTTGATGATGAAAAACTAATAAGAAATGTTATTAGAGAGTATGCAGAACTTGAACATTTTGAAGTATTTGAAGCTGAAGATGGATTAAAAGCTATCGATATAGTTCAAAATAATGATATAGATGTTATAGTTCTTGATATTATGATGCCAAAGCTTGATGGATATCAAACATATAGAGAGATTAAGAAAATTAAAAATATACCAACTATTATTCTATCTGCAAGATCAGAAGAATATGATAAACTATTTGGATTTGAACTTGGAGTTGATGATTATTTAGCTAAACCATTCTCTCCAAAAGAATTAATTGCTAGAATTAAAGCTGTGTCTAGAAGAAATAATATAGTTGAAGATAAATATACATATAAAAGTCTAATAGTGGATTTCAAAGGACATATCGTAACTATTGATGATAAACCAGTTGATATGACGCCGAAAGTATTTGATGTGCTTACTTATTTAATCAAAAATGAGAATACAGCAGTATCTCGTGAAATGTTATTAAGCAAAGTTTGGGGTTATGATTTCTTTGGCGATGATAGAACTATTGATACACATATAAAGATGCTTAGAAATAATCTAGGAGAATATCGTGATTTAATCAAAACTGTACGTGGATGGGGTTATAAGTTTGAAACGAAGTAAAAGAAGTATTAAATCAAAAGTATGGCTATATTTAATCACTTTTGCTCTACTAATACTATTATTTCTATGGTTATTTCAAGTAATATTTTTAAATCAATTTTATTTATATTATAAAACTAAAGATGTAGAAAAAACTGGTGAAAAAATTGTTTCATTATATGAGACTAATGATGAATTTATAAATGAAATAAATAATCTAAATATACGTGAGGCAATGTGTATTGAAATCATTGATGAAGAAAATAATTCTTCATATACATCTACTAATATGAATAAAGTTTGTTCTTTAAGAAATGAAAAGTTAAATAAGTATAAAGAAGAATTTATTTTATCTGATCAAAATAAAACTTTATATAAAATAAAAATAAGAGATGGTATATATACTATTCTTTACTGTCATAAATTAAATGATGGATCTTATATGTTTTTAAATGCATCATTAAATCCTACTAACTCAACAGTTAGAATATTAGCTTATCAACTAGGAATTGTTACAATAATAGTTTTATTACTAGCTGCCCTATTTTCTTATGTATTATCTAAAATATTAACCAAAGATATCATAAGATTAAATGATTCGGCAAATGATATGGCTAAAGGTAACTATAATGTATTATTTCCTAATTCTGATATAAAAGAGATAAATGAATTAGCTGAAACTTTAAATTATGCAAAAGATGAAT
>CAZOBH010000037.1:0-6516 GCA_964578175.1 uncultured Clostridium sp. | reverse complement strand
TAAATTAAAAAAGCATAGTAATTTATGCTTTTTTCTTTTTTCTTATTTTATTATTAATTTGTCTTTCTGTATTTTTTACTCCATTCTTAATTTTTATAAAAGAATTCTTTATAAAAGTTAAATTTGGGAAAGATTTCATAACTCTTCTAGTAAAGTAATTATCTTTAAGTACTTTAAATACTTTATTTTTAATTTCATCAGTATTATCTTTTGGTAATTTTGAATATAAGTTCTTTGCAGTACTTGTAATATTATAAGTTATATTAGCTGATATTATCGTATCTACTAATGTTATTACGAATATTATTATTGATACGATTATTAGTATATTTTCTGGAGTACTATTTAATAACTTGATGATAACTGGATAAAACAATTTCATAATTATTACTCCACCTAGTCCAAACATAAAGGTGAATGGTAAAGTAATTCTTCCATTAACATTATATTTTTTGTCTGAGTAGTCCCACCATCTTACTTTATAAATCTTTTCTAATAAGAAACTAGTTAAATATTCTAGTGTTCCACAGATTACAAAAGATAAAATAAATAATACTATTAAATCATCTTGATATTTACCTAAAAATTTTATAATAAATAATGCGCCAAAACCATATATTGGAAGTATAGGTCCGATTAAGAAACCTCTGTTAACTACTTCTTTTGTAGTTATTGATACTATAATTTCTTCTACAATAAATCCAATAAAAGAAAAAATTATAAATAATAAAAATAACTTACTAAATTCTACCATATAAATCCTTTAAAATACTTTTAATACTCTTTTTATAATAATTCTTCATTTCGATAAGAGTACTATATTTATCAGTTAAAGTAATTAAATAGGTTTCTTTATATTTAGGTAATTTAAATGTTACTGGCCACATATGATTTTCTATAATATCTTTCTCTTTTTTATTTAGTTCAAAATATTTAGAGGCATTTTTATAAGCAATTCTACCATGAGTAAAAGCATGCATATTAAATAATCCTGGTTCATGTCCTTCTGTTCTCCAGTCATACAAAAAGAAGTCATGAAGCATACCAGCTCTTGCTGATGCTTTATAATCCAATTTTAACTTCTTTGATATTTTATATGTATAATAAGATACATTTAAACAATGCTCAAAACAATCAATATTTCCATGTTGAGTATATTTTTTCATCTCTAACACTTTCTCATTATTGATTATTGGTTCAATTATATCTAAAAATTCTTGTTCATATTTTTTTCCCATAGATTCATTGTACATCAAATATAATGAAAATTTAATATATATAATTATCTTTTTACAGTTTTTGATACAAATATTTAAATTTTATCTGGAATTAATCTATCAAAATATAATAATAACTCTTCTTTAGTATATTTATCTTTATTTTTAATCCAATCTATACCTATATTTACAATACCGCCTATATAAAATTTGGTAATAATATCTATTGGGATATCAGATTCTATATTATTATCTTTTAATCTATCAGCTAAATCTTTATTACTAACATCAATTAGGAAGTCTATTACAATGCCATTTTTATCATTTTTAAGTATAGACTTATAAGTTTTTCTTTTATTATCGACATTATTTATTAATATCTTTAATAATTCCATAAAATATTGTTTTGTTATACCTTCTTCTATATTTTCCTTTAGTTCATTTTCTAAATTATTTTTTAAATCATTTATCAACGCTAATAAAAGATCATATTTATCTTCGTAATGAGCGTAAAATGTTGATCTATTAATTAATGCTTGATCACATATGTCAGATATTTTAATTTTTTCAAAATCTTTTTGTTCCATTAATGTAGTTAGAGCTTCAAATAATACTTTATTTGTTTTTATAATTCTTAAATCAACTTTGTTTTTCATAAAATCACCTAATAAATATTATATATTATATTGGGTAATTATACAATTATTCAACAAAAAGTTTGATATCTATACATATATATTATTAATTTGTGTTGGATAATCAACAAAAACGAAAATAATGATGTGTACTTTTAATAGAATAAGTAATAAACTTAATAACTGGATATAGAGGTGAAAACATGAAAAAAATTACTGATTTTATAGTTAAAGGAAGATATGTTTTCTTAACACTTTTTATATTATTAGCATGTTTTAGTTTATATTTATCAACTAAAGTTAATATTAATGAAGATATTATGAAGTATTTACCTAAAACTTCTGAAACTAAAATTGGTAAAGACATTATGGAAAAGGAATTTTCTGAACAAGATACTTCTACTTTAAATGTTATGTTTAAAGGACTTAATGATAAAGAAAAGAAAGAGACTTTAAAAAAATTAGAAAATATTGAAGGGGTTAGTTCAGTAATTTATGAAAATACTGATGAATATAATAAAGGTAAATATACATTATATATATTAAATGTAGATGATTATGATCATTCAGAGACAGCAACTAATGTTTATAATTATGTAAAAAAACATTTTAAGACAGCTGGAATGAGTGGATCAATATATGAAGAGAATAAATCAATCCTTCAATTATGGATTGTAATATTTGCAATTGCTTGTGCAATGGTTATACTTATAATATTTAGTGATTCTTATGTTGAACCGTGGCTTTATTTAATTTCAATAGGAATAGCAGTGTTTATTAATAAAGGTACTAATATTATGTTTGACAGTGTATCTTCAATAACTGATTCCATCGTTGCAATTTTACAACTTGCATTATCAATGGATTATTCTATTATGTTATCTAATAGATATAAGCAAGAGAAAAAGACACACTCTAATAAAATAGATGCTATGAAAGAAGCTTTATATCATTCATTTAAAGCTATTTCAAGTAGTTCTGTTACAACAATTGTAGGTTTACTTGCACTTGTATTTATGAGTTTTACTATAGGTAGAGATTTAGGATTTGTTTTAGCAAAAGGAGTTCTATTAAGTTTAATAAGTATTTTCTTCTGTTTACCAGCATTACTTTTAATATTTGATAATTTAATTGATAAAACTAAAAAGAAATCACCAAAATTTAATTTAACTAAATTAGGTAATATTATATATAAAACAAGATATCTTCAATTAGCACTAATAGTTTTATTATTTATAGTTGCATATATTTTAAAAGGAAATATTGGAGTTCTTTATACAGGATCACAACAAGATAAAGTTGGTCAAGTATTCCCTGCAACCAACCAAGTAGCAATTGTATATAATAATAAATATGAAAAAATTATTTCATCATATTGTAAGAAACTAGAAGAAGATAAAAAAATAGATGAAGTTTTATGTTATTCAAATACTATTAATGAAAAACTATCTTATGATGAACTAAATCAAAAATTTAAAGATTTAGGTCAAGATACAGAAATAGAAGAATATCTAATTAAACTTATTTATTACAATTATTATAATAAAGATGCAAATAATAAAATGACATTAAATGAATTTATTTCATTTATTAAAACAGATATTTATAATAATGAAAAATTTAATGATTCAATAGATCAAGAAACAAAAGATAATTTAGATTTACTTGAGAATTTTACATCATCTTCTTTAATGAATAAAAAAAGAACAACTAAAGAGATTGCAGATATTTTGGGAATGAATAAAGATGATGCTGATAATATATTAATTTACTATAACAGTAAAAATACTAATACTAAGATAACTTTAAAAGACTTTGTTAATTTTATGATTAATGATTTAGCAAAAGATCCAAAATATTCGAAAAAATTAGATTCAACCACAATATCTAAATTAAAAAAATTACAAAGTTTTACTGATAAAAATAAGATAAATAAAAAAATGAGTTCAAATGAATTGTCTAGCATGTTTGGTATAGATAAAAATTTGATAGAACAATTATTCTTATTCTATAAAGTAAATTCAAATAGTAATACAAAAATGACGTTAAATGAGTTTGCAAACTATGCATTAAGTATGTCTAAACAAGATGCTTATAAAGATATGTTCGATGAAAGCACTATTAAATCATTAAAATTATTATCTACATTAAGCGATGAAAAAGTTGTTGCTAAAGAGTTAGACTCATCTACTATGAAAGCATCACTAAATAATTTAGGATTAAGTATAGATGATAATACAATGTCACTTTTATATATTTACTATGATGGATATAATACAAATTCTAAATTAACATTAAAAGGATTTGCAAATATTGCCTTGAATATGTCTGAACAAGATGCTTATAAAAAATATTTTAATGAAGATACTAAAAAAGAATTACAAACAATTATATCTTTAAATTCATATTATGATAAAGTGCTTCCTAATACTAATTTATATTCAATGTTTGGAATAGATACAGAAACTGGAGCAAAATTAAATTATGCAATAACTGGTGATTTATCTGGAAGTTATAGTATGACACCACTACAATTTGTAAATACATTATTACAAACTTCTGAAATAAAATCTGAGTTAAATAGTAATCAAATATCTCAACTGGAAACTGCAAAATATATAATGAGTAATATAGATACAACATATAATGTAGATCAATTAACAAAAGCTTTAAAAGAAGATAAAACTATTGTTAGTGTTGTTTATGGTGTATATGATTATCAAACTGGTAATTTAAAAAATATATCCGTTAAAGATTTAATTAACTTTTTATATAAAAATAAGTCCAATCCATTACTATCATCTAAATTATCATCATCTAGTAATATGCTAAATTTAGCGTATAAGATAGTTAATAATACTAGAACTAAATATAATTATTCAGAAATAAGTAGTATAACTTTAACTGATAAGCAAGATGTAAAGAAGATATTTGGAGTATATGATTATAATAATAGTTCAACAACTATGACTCCATTAGAATTTACAAACTTAATACTTAGTAATAAAGATAATGAATTATTAAAAGGTAAAATACCTAATTCGTCAATTAAAGAATTATCATTAGTTAGAGAAGTAATGAATTCAACTTTAAATAATAAAAAATATTCATCTATTGAATTAAGTAAATTATTAAGTATAGATAATGATACTATGAGTTTATTATTTAGTTTATATGATTCAAAATATATTAAATCAAATAATGAAATTTCTCTTAAAACTTATGTTAATTTTATAGTTAAAGATGTAATGAATAATAAAGATTATTCTAAAAAATTTGATAATACAAAAAAAGAAAAGTTAACTACAATAAACAATATAATGAATAATTCATTAAAAGAAACGAAATATACATCAGCCGAATCTTTTGCTTTATTAGATGTTTTAAGTGATAATTTAGATAAGTCATTAGTAGAATTAGTATATATGTATTATGGAAGTAGTAAGGAATATGATACATCATGGAAGATGACTATTGAAGAATTTGTTAATTATTTAAATTCAGATATTTTAAAAGATACAAGATTTAATGATTTTATAAGTTCAGAAAAAAGAACTACAATAATAGATTCTAAAAAAACAGTAGATAAATCAAAAAAATTAATAGTATCTGATAAATATTCAAGAGCGGTATTAAATATAAAATATGCATTTGAAGATAGTGATACCTATAAGTTTATTAATAAATTACAAAAAGATATAGGTAATAATGATGATATATATATAGTAGGACATTCTCCAATGGCAGTTGAAATGAGCAAAACATTTAATGGAGAACTAAATAGAATTACATTATTAACAATGATATTTATATTTATAGTTGTAGCTGTAACATTTAAAGATTTGATTATTCCATTTGTCTTAGTTTTAATTATTCAAACAGCAGTATATATAACTATGAGTGCTATTTCTGTAACAGGTGGATCTGTATACTTTATATCATTATTAATAGTTCAAGCGATACTGATGGGAGCTACAATAGACTATGCAATTGTTTATACTTCGTATTATCGAGAGTCAAGATTAACAATGGGAGTGAGAGAATCAGTTATTAATGCTTATAATATGTCTATTCATACAATAATTAGTTCATCTTCGATACTTATTATTGTTACATTAGTAGTAGCTGGTTTTGCATCAGCGATAGCTGCCAAAATATGTGAAACAATTTCTCAAGGTACATTTGCGGCAGTAATATTAATTCTATTTGTATTACCAGGTGTATTATCTTCAATGGATAAATTCATATGTAGAAATAATAATTTACATAAATAAATTCTTATGTTAATATTAAATTACAATTTATGTTATCAAGAGCAAGCGAGAGAATTGGCTTTATGACCTTGCACCAACCTATTAAGTTAGGTGGTAAAACCAACAAAGTAATACTTTGAATGATAAATACGATTAAACCATATACATCGTATATGGTTTTTCTTTTCTTGATAATGTTTATTGAGAAAGGAGAAATATATGAAAAGTAAAGCTAAAATATTAGCAGAACTACTAGACAAAAAATTTGAAGAAATGGGATTACCTAAACCAAAGGAAGAAAAGAAAACAGGAAGTTTTGTATATAATCCAAGTAATAATACTCCTATTAAAAAGTCAAATAATCAAGAAAGGAAATAATACTGGATAATTATATGAAATATGGTGATAGTA
>CAZOBH010000036.1:0-6960 GCA_964578175.1 uncultured Clostridium sp. | reverse complement strand
GCACTTGACTGTTAATCAAGGGGTCCTAGGTTCAAGTCCTAGTTGAGGCGCCATTAATGGCCAGTTGGTGAAGCGGTTTAACACACTGCCCTTTCACGGCAGGATTCACGGGTCCAAATCCCGTACTGGTCACCATTTTGTAAATAAAACTAACTAGAAATAGTTAGTTTTTATTTTGAAAAAATAATTATTTATGCTAATATTTTATATGGATTGGTGTTTATATGGAAAAGAAAGATTTAATTAATTTAATATTTAAAGATGTTAAAGATTATAAAGTATATGAAGATAAGTATAAAGAAAGAGATTTAAAAGAAGGTGCATTGGTAACTAGATTTGCTCCATCTCCAACTGGATTTGTACATATGGGTTCATTATTTTCTGCTTTTGTTGCGAATAAAGCAGCACATGATACTGATGGAATATTCTTTTTAAGAATAGAAGATACGGATCAAAAAAGAGAAGTAGATAATGGTATTATTAATATAATTAGAGATTTAAATAATTTTGGTATTAAGATAGATGAAGGTGTAACAGGAGCTGATACTGAAACAGGTAATTATGGCCCATATATTCAAAGTAAAAGAAAAGAAATATATGAAAGCTATGTCGCTAAATTAATTGAAGAAGACTTAGCTTATCCATGTTTTTTATCAGAATCTGAAATAAATGATATTAGAGAAGAACAAGAAAAGAATAAAGAAGAAATAGGTATATATGGAAAGTATGCAAAATATAGAGATTTGTCACTAGATGAACAAATAAATAAGATTAAGAATAATGAAAAATATGTTATTCGTTTAAAGTCACCTGGAAACATTAATAATAAAGTTAAGATTAAAGATTTAATTAAAGGTGAATTAGAATTCCCAGAAAATAATTTAGATGTTGTTTTAATTAAATCTGATGGCTTACCAACTTATCATTTTGCTCACGCAATAGATGATCATTTAATGCATACAACTCTTGTTTTAAGAGGGGATGAATGGTTAAGTAGTTTACCTATACATATTCAATTATTTCAAGTGTTAAAGTTTAAACTACCAAAATATGCTCATATATCTCCGATAATGATTATGGATGGAGATTCAAAAAGAAAATTATCTAAAAGAAAAGATAAAGAAGCAGCTATATCATACTATCATGAACTTGGAATAGATAAAGAAGCTATTAAATTATATTTATTAACAATAGCTAATTCTAATTTTGAAGAATGGTATTTAGCTAATCCTAGAGAAAGTATAGATAAATTTAAATTTAGTTTTAAAAAAGTATCTACATCAGGATCTTTATTTGATATGGATAAATTATTAAATATATCAAAAAATTATTTAAGTTATTTAGATAAAGATAGTTTTTATAAGGGGCTTTTAAAATATACAGAAGAATATGATAAAGAATTATATGATTTATTAGTAAAATATAAAAATGAGAGTATAGATTTTATTAATATTGAAAGAGAAAAGAAAAAACCTAGAAAAGATTATTCTAGTTATAGTGAAGTAAGAGATAATATTTGGTATATTTATAAAGAATTATTTAATAAAGATAATATTAAATATGAAATAGATATTAAAGATAAAAAAGATATATTAATTGATTATATAAATAATTATTATGATGAGTTAGATACTGAAGAAGAGTGGTTTAATAAGATAAAGAGTCTTGCATCTGTTTATAATTATGCAACTGATATGAAGGACTTTAAACTAAATGAAAATAAGTATAATGGTAGTATTGCAGACTTATCAAATATTATTAGAGTCTCAATAACAACTAAAACTACTACTCCTAACTTATATAATATTATGAAAATAATAGGAAAAAATGAATCAATTAAAAGAATAAATATGATCTAAAAAGGTCGATGTTAACTACTTATACTTGACAAAAAGCTCATTTTGTAGTATCTTGTTATAAGTGTTTATGAAAGAGGTGCATTAAAGTGAAAGAAAAGAAGATATATTTAACTCAAGAAGGTTTAGATGATATTAAAAAAGAATTAGATGAGTTAATTAATGTACGTCGTCCTGCAAATATAATAGCTATTAAAGAAGCTCGCGCCCTAGGTGATTTATCAGAAAATGCTGACTATGATGCTGCAAAAAATGAACAAGCAGAAATAGAAGGACGTATTAAGAAAATTGAAAAGATGATTGAAAACGCTGAGATTATAGATAAAATAGATACAGATAAAGTATCAATTGGTTCAACTGTTGCTATTAAGTATGTTGATGATGATGATACAGATGAATACAAGATTGTTGGTAGTCAAGAAGCTGATCCATTTGAAAGTAAAATATCAAACGAAAGTCCAATTGCAAAAGCTTTGCTTAACAAAAAAGTTGGAGATATCGTTGATGTAGAAAGCCCAAATGGAGTATATCAAATAGAAATTACTGAAATAAAATAGAAGTTATTACTTCTATTTTTTTTATTTAAATGTATAATTAAATAGGTGATTATATGGAATATAAAATAACATTAAAGAAATTTTTTTTACATTTACATACTATTAATAAACATAGATTTATAGTTTTTAAATTATCTATAAGAGCAGGTATTCCTTTACAAGGACTTGTTCATGATCTATCTAAATATAGTCCAGTAGAATTCTTTGAAGGTGTTAAATACTTTCAAGGAGATTATAGCCCTATAAGAAATTGTAAAAAAGTAAATGAATATTCTAAAGCTTGGTTACATCATAAAGGAAGAAATAAACATCATTATGAATATTGGTACGATGAAAACTTAGATGATCCAACTATATTAATGCCATATAAATTTTTTGCAGAAATGGTTTGTGATACATTATCTGCTGCAATTACTTATAATAAAGATAAATTTAATAATAATACTGAGTTAGAGTATTATATGAATAAAAGAAAAACAGCTAATATAAATAAAAAAATAGATAAAATGTTAATAGAAGTATATAAAGAAGTTTCTAAATCTGGAATTAAAAAAACTGTAACTTCAAAGAATTTAAAAGAAATTTATAATAAATATAAATAATTAGCACTCTAACTTGACAACTGCTAAAACTGGAGTATAATGATACTCGAGGGGTGATAATATGAATAATAAATTTAATTATCCAGAGCAAGAAGAAAATGTATTAGAAAAATATGGAAGAGATATAACAGAAGAAGCTAAAAAAGGAAAAATTGATCCAGTAATTGGTAGAGATGATGAGATAAGATCAATAACAAGAATACTTTCTCGTCGTACTAAAAATAATCCAGTATTAATTGGAGAAGCTGGAGTTGGTAAAACAGCAATAGTTGAAGGACTTGCTAATAAAATTGTAAAAGGAGATGTACCATCTAGTTTAAAAAATAAGAAGATATGGGAACTTAATTTAGCTTCATTAATTGCTGGTGCTAAATATCGTGGTGAATTTGAAGAAAGACTTGAAAAAATATTAAAAAAGATAAAAGATAGTGCAGGAGAAATTATTATATTTATCGATGAAATACATATGATAGTTGGAACAGGTAGAACAGATGGAGCAATGGATACATCTAATATCCTAAAACCAATGCTTGCACGAGGAGATATTCATGTTGTTGGTGCAACTACTTTAAAAGAATATAGAGAATATATCGAAAAAGATTCAGCTCTTGAAAGACGTTTTCAAAAAATTATAGTTCATGAACCAACAGTTGAAGATACAATTACTATTTTACGTGGAATAAAAGATAAATTTGAAATACATCATGGAGTTGAAATAAAAGATAGTGCCTTAGTTAGTGCTGCAACTTTTTCCAATAGATATATAACTGATAGATTCTTACCTGATAAAGCAATAGATTTAGTTGATGAAGCATGTGCAACAATTAGAGTACAAATGGATTCAGTACCAGTTGATTTAGATAATTTAACTCATAAGATAATGAAACTAGAAATAGAAAGAGAAGCTATTAAAAAAGAAAAAGATGATTTATCTATGCATAGAAAAGAAGAAATAGATGAAGAACTTGTTAGTTTAAAAGAAAAAGAAAAAGAATTAACTAGTAAATGGAATCAAGAAAAAGAATTAAATGATAAAATAAAAAGTAAGAAACAAGAACTTGATAAAGCTAGATTTGATCTAGAACAAGCAGAAAATAATTATGATCTAGAACCTGCTGCTATATTAAGACATGGAACTATTCCTAAACTTGAAAAAGAATTAGCTGAACTTAATAAAAATTCCGAAAATAGAATGTTAAGTAATATAGTTGATTCTAATGATATAGCTCTTGTTGTTTCTAAATGGACTAATATACCTGTTACTAAACTTAAAGAAAGTGAAAAAACTAAACTATTAAAACTTGAAGATAATATGAAAAAAAGAGTTATGGGTCAAGATAATGCTTTAAAACTTGTTAGTGATGCTGTTTTAAAAAGTCGTAGTGGAATTAAAGATCCTAATAAACCTATTGCTTCATTTATGTTTTTAGGTCCAACTGGAGTAGGTAAAACAGAAGTAGCTAGAACTCTTGCTTATGAATTATTTGATGATGAAAAACATATGGTACGTATTGATATGTCAGAATATATGGAAAAGTTTAGTGTTTCTCGTTTAATAGGTTCTCCTCCAGGATATGTAGGATATGAAGAGGGAGGACAATTAACAGAAGCAGTTAGACGTAATCCATATAGTATCGTATTATTTGATGAAATAGAGAAAGCTCATCCAGAAGTATTAAACTTATTATTACAAATTCTTGATGATGGAAGATGTACTGATAGTAATGGTAGAACAGTTGATTTTAAAAATACTATTATAATTATGACTAGTAATCTAGGAAGTGAAGAAATACTTGAAGGAAGAGATGATAAAGTACTAGACATCGTTAAGAGTAGTTTTAGACCTGAATTTATAAATAGAATTGATGAGATAATAGTATTTAATAAATTAGATAAAGACTCAATTTATAAGATACAAGATAAAATTATAAAAGAGATAGAAACTAGATTAAAGAATATTAATATTAGTTTAGTTCTTTCAGATAGAGCTAAGGATGAACTTGTAAATACAGGATTTGATCCTAATTTTGGTGCAAGACCACTAAAAAGAATAATATCTCGTGAAATAGAAACATTGCTTTCAAAAGAAATAATTAATGGTAATATTAAATATGGAGATAAAGTATTAATAGATTACGAAAACAATAAATATATAATAAATAGAAGATAACTTTAAAAATCTTCTATTTTATTTTATAATGATAATAGGTGATGAAGATGTCAATGAACAATGATGATTTAGAAAGAACTGGACTATATCGTTTAATGCTAGAAGATAGAGAACCTGAAGATGGTACATTATCAGAACTAGATGAAATACAAGAAAGATTAGCATATATGGATATTAATGAAGATAAAAAGAAAAAATATTTAAAACTAATTGAAGAGATACAAGCTGAAAAAGAAGAAGCAACTAGAGATTTCTTATTTCATCAACTAGCTAAAATTATTAATAATGAGGAATAATTATGGATGATTTTTATAATTACTTAAGTTCTATTACTGGAATTGGTGTTACTTATATTTATTTAGTTTTTAATTCAATACTAGTAATATCAATCTTTATATTAATAAAAAGATTTATAGAATATTTAATAAGAAGAAGAGTGCCTTTATTAAAACAATATAGTGCCAATCAATTTGCTCAAATTATTATTAACATTATTATGTTTATAATGTTATTCTTTGTTTGGGATAATTATGTTAAAAGTTTAATAACTTTAATATCTATTTTAGGAGCATCATTTATAGTAGCATTAAGGGAATGCGTATTGAGTTTCTTTGCTGGAATACATATTAGAATTAAAAGACCATTTATTACTGGAGATAGAATAGAAGTAGATGGCGTTAAAGGAGATGTAATGAGTATATCTTCGTTTGATTTTGATATTTTAGAAATAGATAATACTACTGATAAAGGTCAATCTACTGGAGTAATGATTAGTTTACCTAATTCTTATGTATTTACTAAGAATATAAAGAACTATACAAAAGGATTTAAATATGTATGGAATGAATTAACTGTTAATGTAGATTTAAAATGTGATTTAGCTAAGAATAAAAAAGAGTTATACAGAATAGTAAATAATGTAGATAATATTAAATATATAATTAATAAAATGAAGAATCAAAGTGAAGTAGTGGGAACTAATAATAATATTTATTTTAATAAATATGATCCAATTATATATACTAAGATAGTATTAGATCATGTAGAATTAACTATAAGATATTTAGTTGATCCTAAGAAAAGTAGAGTTGTTGAAAGTATTATTTGGAATAAATTATATGAATCATATAAGAAAAAAGATATTGATTTATATATAGTTAAATAAAATATTCCTTGAAAAATATAAAAAGTAGTACTAAAATAAAAGTATCTTCTATTGAGAGGAGTAAATTTATCTAAATTTTAGAGAGAGTATGTTTGGTGCAAATACTTAATTGATGATAAATTGAAGACACTTAAGAAAAGTAGAAGCGGGTAGTTAACGTTATAAACATTGAGACAAAATTAAGGTGGTACCGCGATTATTCGCCCTTATAGGTATCACCTTTTTTATATATAAGGAGGAAATATGATTACTAAACCAAAGGGAACTTATGATATTTATGGAGAATTAGGGAGAAAGTATAAATATGTAGATAATGCAATCGATATGTTAATGAAAAATTATAATTATGATTATATGAGAACCCCTATTTTTGAAAGTAGTGATTTATTTCATAGAGGAGTAGGCGAAACTACTGATATTGTTACAAAAGAAACATATGATTTTAAAGATCGTGGAGATAGAAATATGACTTTAAGACCAGAAGGAACTGCTGGTATAGTTAGAAGTTATATTGAAAATAAAATGTATGGTGATGCAGTTCAACCTATAAAAGTATATTATAATGGAACAATGTATAGATATGAAAGACCTCAATCAGGAAGAGATAGAG
>CAZOBH010000035.1:1266-7047 GCA_964578175.1 uncultured Clostridium sp. | reverse complement strand
AGTTCTCTGTTGATTTAGCTACACACTCACTCATTTTATTTGCCATAGCTTGTTCTATACTTGCTTCATGTGCTTCATATGTTTCACCTCTAGATTGATTTATATATCTAGATATTGCTGGAACAGCAAAAACAAACAATAATGTTAATATTACAATTACTGCTAATAATTCTATTAATGTAAATCCTTTTTTATTCATACAATCACCCTATTTTTTACACTATATAAAGTATAGCACAAAAAAAAGTGAAAATTTACTAAATTTTCACTTTTATTCTTCATTTGTTTCATTTTCTGATGAAGTATCTTTTTTAACAATGTATTCTTCTAATGCTCCAGCTAATGCATAAGCAGGCATTGTCTGAATCAAAATCTTACCAGGACCTTCAACTGTAGCATTAAATAGTCCTTCTCCACCAAACAATACATTCTTAACTCCTTTAATAATTCTAATATCCATTTTGCAAGTTGCATCCATCATTGCTATATAACCAGTATTAACTATCATCTTTTCTCCAGCTTTTAAATCATATTCAACTGTTGCTCCATCTATTTCTATAAAAGCAAGCCCTTTACCAGTTAATTTTTGCATAATAAATCCATTTCCACCAAATATTCCTGCTCCTATTTTCTTTTGTAAAAATAAAGATTGTTTAACATCTGGAGTACTTGCTAAAAAACCTTTTTTTTGAACTATTACAGAATTATCTTCACTTATTTCAACAACTCTAATTGATCCAGGAAAACATGAACCAAAAGCTATTTCTCCCTCATCTGCAGTACAAGTATATCTATTTCTAAAGAAATACTCTCCACTTAACATTCTACTAAACATTTGTCCTGCTCCACCGGTTTCTGTTTCCATCTTCATATCAGGAGTCATCCAAATCATACCTCCACTTTCGGTAAGCATAGTTTCTCCTTTTTTTAACTTACATATAACAACAGGTAAATTACCACCTTTAATAAAATATTCCATAATAGCCTCCTATTCGAAATAATTATAACATAAAAAAGGTCATTTACATGACCTATTTTTTCTCTATATCAACTTTTAGTAAAATACCATTGATATCTAACTCTTCTTTAAGATTATTTTTCTTAACGAATTCTACACATAATGTTTCATTTTTAATAAATTCAGAGAAATCTTTTAACACGCTTTCAAACTCATCATTTTCTTCATAATAAATAGTAATTCTATCCACTATATTAAAGTCTTTTGTTTTTCTAAGTTGTTGAATTTTACTTATAAATTCACGAGCATTTCCTTCTTTAATTAATTCTTCAGTAAGATTAGTATTTAAAATAATAAAGTTATTACTCTCCATTGCTACATTAAATCCTTCTTTAGAATTAATTCTTATATCAACCATATCTTTATTAATTTTATACTTAGAAAGTTCTATTTCTTCTCCATTTTCTAATTTATTAATTTGTTCATTACTAATATCTTTTAATACTTTAGAAAATTCACCAATTTCTTTTCCAAGAAGTGGTCCACATACTTTAAAGTTAGGTTTAACTTCATAATTCATGTATTTAGATAAATCTTTTTCAAATACTACTTCTTTTACATTTAATTCTTCCTTAATAAGATTTACTAAATCACCTAAAATTCTCTTATTTTTACCATCAAGAATTACTTCACTAATAGGTTGACGTACTTTAATTCTTTCTGTTTCACGTACATTTCTACCAAGTGAAATCAAATCTCTTACTAAATCCATTTTTACTTCTATTTTTTCATCTATCAATTTCTTATCATATGTTGGATAAGTTTCAAAATGTACTGATTCATTACCTGTTAAATTTCTATAAATTTCTTCTGATACATAAGGACAGATTGGAGCAATTAATTTAGTCAATCCTAAAAGAACTTCATAAGTTGTCATATAAACAGCTTTCTTAGAATTATTTAATTCACTTCCCCAGAATCTATCTCTATTACGACGAATATACCAATTTGATAAATCATCAGATACGAATGAAGTAATAGCTTTAACTGTTAAATTAAGATCATATTCATCCATATATTTAGTTACATCTTTTACTAATTTATTATATTTAGATAATAACCATTTATCTATCTCTTCTCTATCTTTAACTGGAATATCACATTTTTCTATTTCTATTCCATCAATATTTGCATAAGTTTGAAAGAAAGTATATGTATTCTTTAATGGATTAAAGAACTTAGAATATACTTCTTTTACTCCATTTTCATCAAATTTTAAAGGTGTCCATACAGGAGATGCATACATCATATACCATCTAATAGTGTCAGCACCATATTTTTTCATTATTTCTACTGGTTCAATAATATTACCAGTTGATTTAGACATTTTCTTTCCATTAGCGTCTAGCATCATGTCATTAACTACAACATTTTTAAAACTTGATTCTCCACTAATTAAAGTCGAAAGAACTAATAATACATAGAACCATCCACGTGTTTGATCTACTCCTTCAGCTATAAAATCAGCTGGAAATTGAGATTCAAATAATTCTTTATTTTCAAATGGATAATGATATTGAGCATAAGGCATTGCTCCACTATCAAACCATACATCAAGTACATCTAAAATTCTACTCATCTTTTTTCCACATTTTGGACATTTAATATGTAATTCATCAATATAAGGTCTATGTAATTCCATTTTTCTTACATCGACATCTTCAATAATCTTTTCTTGTAA
Source organism: uncultured Clostridium sp. (assembly GCA_964578175.1). Lineage (GTDB taxonomy): Bacteria > Bacillota_I > Bacilli_A > RF39 > UBA660 > RUG11788. The sequence continues at coordinate 4,348 of CAZOBH010000035.1, read as the reverse complement.
TTCATCGACGGAACCAATACATTCAATATGTCCACAATCACAAGTCCAAAGTGGCATAGGACATCCCCAATATCTAGTACGAGATATTCCCCAATCAACCATATTTTCAAGCCAATTCTTAAATCTTTTTTCTCCAACATAATCTGGATACCAATTTATTTTCTCATTAGCTTCAATAATTTTATCTTTATATTTAGTTGTTTCTACATACCAAGCTGGTTTTGGATATGAAATTAAAGCACTCTTACATCTCCAACAATGTGGATAATCATGAACCATTTTAACTTTTTTAAATAATTTATCATTTTCTTTTAACCATTTAATAATCTCTAGTTCAAGATCTTTATCAGTAACTAATCTTCCTTTCCATGGTCCTTCTACATAACATCCATCTGGTCCAACCGGATTAATAAATCCTATTTCATTCTCTTTACAAACTCTGTTATCATCTTGTCCATATGCAGGAGCAATATGTACTATTCCAGTTCCATCTCCATCTGTTACATAAGTATCACTAACTACTTTGAAACATTCACCATCTACTTTTACAAATGGCATTAATTGTTCATATTCCATTCCAACTAAATCAGTACCTTTATATGTTTCAAGTACTTTATATTCATCTCCTAATACTTTATCAGCAAGAGATTCACAAATATAGAATACATATCCTTTAGATTCTACTTTTAAATATTTGTAATTTGGATTAACACATAATGCAACATTTGCTATTAAAGTCCAAGGGGTAGTAGTCCATACTAAAAAGTATTCATCTTTATCTTTTAATTTAAATGGTAAGATAATTGAATTAACAGGGTCTTGTTCATAACCTTGAGACACTTCATTAGCTGATAATTCAGTTCCACAACGAGGACAATACCAAAGAACTTTATTTCCATAATATATTAAATCTTTTTTAAATAATTCTTTCATTACCCACCATTCAGATTCAATATATTCATTAGAACATGTTACATATGGATCTTTACAATTAATAAATTGACCCATTATTTCAGTAACATTATTTACTTCATCAATATTAGTTGCTGTTGCTTTATTACATTCTTTACAAAAGTTTTCTACTCCAAACTTTTCAATATCTGCTTTAGTTTTAAATCCAAGTTTCTTTTCAACATTAACTTCAATTGGTAATCCATGAGTATCAAGTCCTATTTTTCTTAGAACTCTATATCCTTGCATTACTTTATATTTAGTAAAAGAATCTTTTATAGTTTTAGCAAATACGTGATGAAGCCCTGGTTTAGCGTTAGCGTATATTGGTCCATCATAAAAGACAAAATCTTTACTTCCTTCTCTTAGTTTATTTTGTTTTTCAGTTATCGCATCTATTCCTCCCCAAGAGTCTAAAATACTTTTTTCAACTACACTTACGTCTCTTCCATCTAATTCTTTAAATTTTTTCATACTATCCCTTCTTTCAATAAAAAAAGTGATACCAATAAGGACGAATTCTCGTGGTACCACCTTAATTTGTAATATTTAATTACCTCAATACTATAACGCGTAACCGGTTCTATCTTATCCATAAAACGCACTTGAAAGTGATCTTAATTAGCTATTATTTATCTACTTTCACCTAACTAGACTCTCTTTTAAAATAAATCACTAATTACGTCTTTCGCACTTGCTTTAACTGCTATTTAATATATCATAATTAATTTTTTTTGACAATAAATACATGTTAAATTAATAATATTTAAAATAATACTTAATAAATTTTAAATAATATATTATAATTATAATATGGTGATACTATGAATAAAGAGGGAATTAATAAGTATAATGTTTTATTAATAAAGTATCTAAATGATTTTGTAAATAATGTAACAACAGTTGATGAGATAAGAACTCGTTCTATTAATGATGTATTATCTAAATTTATTAAACAATTAGAAGAACTAGAAATAAGTCCTCAAAAAGATGCATTAGAAAAAATCATAGATAATTCTTTTATTATGCTTTCAGATATATTAAAAAAATATTTTGATAACTCTGGTATTCATAGAATAAATGATAATAATGAGAGCATTTCAGATATAGCAAATGAAATGAATACAGTAACTACAAATCTTTCAAAAGCAATAAATGAATCGAATAAAATGGATGAATATATAAATTTTATAAATAAAATAAAAGTAACAATTACTTATTTTATTAGTCAAACTTGTCCTAATTATAAAGGAAAAGAATACGAAGTAGATCAAGTAATCAATGAATTAGTTGTTTCTTTCTACTCTTTAATAACAAACGATGAAATAGAATCATTTAATAAAAATTGTCTTCCTGAACTATATAAAATATGTGATGGATTAAATTATGCTAATGTATCTTTACAACCTGATAAAGAAAATTATCCAAATGAAAACAGAGATAAATTTATACATGAAACATTGGATATAAATATTAAAGAAGGTTTCAAAGATGGAAAAGTTACATTAACTATTGAAGATGGATCAGGACAACCTAAATTATTAGTTGGACAAAAAGCTATTGATCAAATTAAATCTTATAATGATTTATATACTTCAAGTAGACCAGGAGCAGTTGTAGATACTTCTAATATTGATAATATAGTTAAACTTCCACCAAAACTGGAAGACACTGCACCTATTGAAGTAATAGATGAAGAAAATATAAAAGTTAATGAAGTCCTACCAATGGATGTAAATATTGAAAATAATGAAAATGCAAATATTCAAAATGAAGAAATCGATTTTAATAATTTAACTCAAGCAAGTGGATATAATTACAATAATAATAATGAAAATATGATTAAGGACTTCTTAAATAAATATAACAACGAACAAATTACACCGGTTAAAGAAGAAAGTGTAAATACTGAGCCACAATTTAATGATTTAGTAATGCCAAGTGAAAATGTAGAACCAAATTATGATAATACTAATCAACCTGAAATGGTTCAAGAAACAAAACCAGAGAATAACCAAGAACCTGATTTTAAAGAACAAACTGTAGAAGTACCTAATGAAAATAGATTTATACCTGATAATAATTATAGTCAAGAAGTACCAACAACGAATAAATTTATTCCTGATAACAA
>CAZOBH010000035.1:0-1166 GCA_964578175.1 uncultured Clostridium sp. | reverse complement strand
CAAGAAACACCTGTTGAAAATAAATTCATTCCAGATAATAACTATAATCAAGAAGTACCAACTACAAATAAATTTATACCTGAAAATAATAATCAAAAACCAGGAGTAACTCAAACTAATAATAGATTTATATCTAATAATAATGACTTTATTCCAGATTATAAGAATCTTAATTATGATAGAGATATGTTCATTAAAAGAACTACTGGTATTGAAATTGAAGAAGATATTGATACTAGAGGAAAGATATTCTTAAGAGTTACAGAACCTTCTGGAAGAGAAGTTATTTATACTGGTAAAGAAGCTGTTAGAATGATTAAAAATTATAACAAAGCATATTTAGACGCTAATCCAAATAGATCTGTAGATACATCATTAATTGATAAATTCCAAGAATAATATTATAATTTAATTGGTGGTTTATATGAGCAAAAAAAATATTATTATTGAAGGAGATAAATTTCAAAAAGAATATAAAGAACAATATAAAAAAGATATTATTTTAAATATAGTACAAGCTGTAATATTACTAATAATATCTATATCTGGTATTTTAGGTTCTAAATTCTTATTGAAAGTTGGAATTATAATATTCCCAGTTCTACTTTTAAGTTACGCTATTAATTCGTTAACTATTGCATATGATTTAAAAAATATTAATAAAAATAAAGCAATTGGTTTACTAGTAGAATCTATCTTGATAATTTTAATTGCTTTATATATTATATTTAATCCGATAAATGTTATTAATATGGCAATTACATTAATAGGAATAATTGTATTGATAAATGGATTTATTAGAATGATATATTATCCAAATTCATTGCCTGTAGGATCTCTAATATTAGGAATAATTCTTATCTTATTCTCAAGTCAATTAATAGATATCTTATATACTGTATTAATGGTGATTCTATTAATATATGGAATAATAAAAATGAGTGATGCAATTTATAAAATTAAAAACAAGTAAATAATTACTTGTTTTTTTATTTCTTTTTAGCTCTTGGATGAGTTTTATAATATACTTCTTTTAATCTATCTGTAGTAATATGTGTATATATAGCAGTAGCGCTTAATGATTCATGACCAAGAAGTTCTTGAACAGTTAATATATCACAACCTTCATTTAATAAATGAGTAGCAAAACTATGTCTTAACATATG
>CAZOBH010000034.1:0-7352 GCA_964578175.1 uncultured Clostridium sp. | reverse complement strand
GAGCAGTTCATACTGATTTGTATGATAATTTAGAGGTTATACCATTTGATAAAATAGAAGATTTTATTAGAAAGAATATTTAATGAATAAAAAAAATTATATCTATTATATAGTGAATTGATATAACTAATAATTTGTGATATTGTTTTTTTATTCAAATAATATAAAAAGGAGAAATTATAATGAAGTTTATAATTCAAAAAGAAATATTTGATAAAATAGATGATCTTTTTGTTGGTGTTGTAGTAGCAAAAGGAATTAATAATTCTAAAAGTTATCCAAAAATAGATGAATTATTAAAAGATTCTATTACTTTAGCAGAGGAAAGATTCTTAGATAAAAGAGTAAAAGAAGATGAACTTATTATTCCATACAGAGAAGCATTTTTAAAATTAGGAATTAATCCTAATAAATATCAATGTTCAGTTGAAGCAATGTTTACAAGAATTTCTAAAGGTAAACAGTTACCTAGTATAAATCCTTTAGTTAATTTAAATAACGCAATATCATTAAAATATACATTACCAATGGGAACACATGATCTATCAAGAAGTAATTTAGATATAGAGATGAGATATGCTAAAGAAGATGATACATTTATTCCAATGGGAACAGATGATATTGAAAAACCAGATGTTGATGAAGTAGTATATGCAGTTGGTAATCAAGTAAGAACTCGTAGATGGACATGGAGACAAAGTAATGAAGGAAAAATAGATGAAAAAACTAATTACGTTTTTTTCCCAATAGATGGATTTAAAGGTTTCAATGATGATAAAGTAAAAAGTGCTATGGAAGAACTAGAAAAAGTTTTAAAAGAGAACTTTAATTGTGAAGTTATTTCAGGATATGTAGATAAAGATAATAATAGTTTTGAATGGAGTTTATAATGTCTAAAATAATGAAAAAGAAAGTATTATTTTTAGTTCTTTGTATTTTACTATTAATTACTGGATGTTCTAATACTTCTAAAAATATAAATAATGAAACTAATAATTCTATGAGTGAAACTAAGGATAGTGATGTAAAAGTGTCTGATATAAAAGTAGTTATTAATGAAAAAGAATATATACTCAACTTAGATAATAATAAAACATCTATGGAGTTTATCAATTTATTACCAAAAGAATTTAATATGAATGAATTAAACGGTAATGAGAAATATGTTTATATGAATGATTCACTTTCAACTAATTCATATAATCCTAAACATATTGAAAAAGGTGATGTAATGCTTTATGGAGATAATTGTTTAGTTATATTCTATAAATCATTTGATACAAGTTATAGTTATACTAAAATAGGTCATATTGATAACCTAGAAGATTTAGGAAGTAAAGACATAACTGTTAGATTTGAAAAATAGAAACTAGAATTTCTAGTTTTTTTATTTGTTAATAATTTATATATACAATGATATAATACTAATTAAGTGACTTTATGTCTCTTTAAAAAAAACAAAAATAAAGAATTTTTTCAAAAAAGTATTGACTTTTAATTTTAAAGTAGTAAATTGGAATTAATATTTTTTTGTGAGGTAGCTATGGTCAAATGTTTCATTTTATCTAAAAGTTTATCAAAAAAAATAATAATATTCTTCAATATTTATTATTTATGCTGCTGCAAAAAAATGTATAGAATTGTGGAAAAAAGTGCGTAATTTATGTTGCGTGCTTTTTGTTTTGAGAAAGAGGTGATAATATGTATGAACTAGATGACTTGCTTGATAATGTTAAAACTTACAACTTTGATGAAGCAGAACATGAAAAGATTAAAAAGGCTTATCGTTATGCGGAAGAATTACATAGAGGACAGTATAGGCAGAGTGGCGAAGCATATATTTATCATCCATTAGCAGTTGCTTATATTTTATCTGAAATGCACGCTGATTGTGATTGTATTTGTGCAGGTTTACTTCATGATACACTTGAGGATACTGATTTTACTAAAGAAGAAATAGCTGAAGAGTTTGGAGCAGATGTAGCGAATCTTGTTGATGGAGTAACTAAGATTAGTAAAATGAACTTTTCATCTAAAGAAGATCAAAATATGGCTAATACTAGAAAAATAATTTTAGGTATAACAAATGATGTCAGAATTATTATTATTAAATTAGCTGATAGATTACATAATATGAGAACACTTCAATCTAAAAGTGAATTTAAAAGAAAAGAAAATTCAATTGAAACAATGGAAATATTCGTACCTATTGCATATTATATAGGAGCATATCAAATTAAAAGTGAATTAGAAGATTTATCATTACAACACTTAAAACCGGATGCTTATAAAAAAGTTGGTGATATGAGAACAATTCTTGAAAGAGACAGTCATGATTTATTAGAAGATATGCTTAATAAAATATACACGATTTTATCAGATCATGATATTCCTAGTGATATAAAAATAAGAACTAAAAATATTTTTGGTATTTATAAAACTTTATCTGCAGGTGGTAGAATGTCGGATATCCATGACTTACTAGCTCTTAAAGTAATTGTTGATAGTATTCCTGATTGTTATTTATCACTTGGTCTAATTCATTCAGAGTATAAACCAATAAACTCTAGATTTAAGGATTATATATGTAATCCTAAAACTAATATGTATCAATCGTTACATACATGTGTATTTGGAGAAAATGATAGAATTGTACAAGCACAAATTAGAACTCATCAAATGGATCAAATTGCTACTCATGGATTAACTGCTTATTGGGATACAAGTAAAGGAAATGCAAGAGTTGAGATGCAAAAAGATTTAAAAGAGAAATATCAATTTTTTAAATCATTAACGGAAATAAATAGAGTATTTGGTGATAATCAAGATTTTGTAAAACAAGTAAAATTGGAATTGTTTTCAAATAAAATATATGTATATACTACAAATGGACACATTATAGAATTACCACTTGATTCAACACCAATAGATTTTGCATATTCTGTTCATACAGACTTAGGTAATACTCTTGTTGCAGCTAAGGTTAATGATGAATATGTCCCTTTAACTTCAAGATTGCATTCAAAGGATAGAGTAACTGTTATAACAGACCCGACTTCTTTTGGACCAAGAGAAGAATGGTTGGATTCAGTTAAAACAACTAAAGCCAAAAGAAAGATAAAAGAATTTAGGAGAAAGTTTAATGAAGAGATTAGTTGATGAATTAAATATTGATTGTAAAATAAATAAAATTGAAAAAAATACTATAGAAGAAACAATAGATAAAGCATTTAATAGTAATGAATATAATTTTTATTTAAATTCGGAATTAATAGATGTAAATGATAGATTTAGAGTATTTGAATTTAATAATGAAAAATATATTGTTAAGAAAACAAAAAAAGAAGATGGAATTGATGAAGAAAGAATAGCTTTAAAAGCTAAAGATTTATTAAATGATATAGAAATAGATAATTATACAATAAAGATAGTAACTCCAAAATTATATGAAGTTAATAATAAATATTACATAGTTACTAAATATTTAGGAACAACTCTACAAGAAAAAATTTATAGTAATGAAAATAGTAACATTGATATTAATATTATTTTTAGTATCTTAGATGTCTTTTTAAAAAAAGGAGTATTATATAGAGGATTTCTTCCTAGAAATACTATAGTAATAGATAAAACTATTTATTTGTTAGATTGGGAAGATGCATTTTTTGAAAATGATAATAAGTTCATAGGTATAAATAGATTATGGAAAACTAATTTTTTACTTAATTGGAGTTATCTTTACGATATAGAATTATTAAGAAGTGGAATAAAGAGATTTGAAAAAGATGATATAGAACCTCAATTATTAAAATATGAAATGAAGTTTTCTAGATATACTGGATTTGAAGGAAACGATACTGATTTAAGAGAAAAGATAATGAGTACAGTACTACGTGCAGAAAGAAAAGTATCTTATTTAGATAACGATTTTTGTATACCTCCAAATGACCTTGCTCATTTAGTATCTGATTTATTTAATTCTGATATAGATGTTTTATTTGATTTATCTTGTTATTTACTTAGAAATAAAAATGAAGAAGCATATTATAAAAAGATAAAAGAACTTAGTAATATAATAATAAATTCATATAAAAATAATGAAATAATTCAGAAAAAAGCAATTATACCAGTTCTTGATATTTTTGAAATGTGTATAAATGATAATTTTAAATATATAGATAATGGATTATTATTATCTAAGTTATATTTAACAAATCATAATAATTTTTCAAACTATTTAAATAAATGTATAAATGATTTATTATCTGAGTTTTCTAAAAAAGAAATAAATATAGTATTTAGTGATTTAATAGAATATTTAAAAGAATTATATGAGGAGTAAGAATGAAAATATACGAAAATGAATATTATTTAGTTGAAACTATAGATGAATATAAAAATGTACCTGGATTGTGTCAAATAAAAGAAAAAAATATAAAATGGTATGATAGTAGTGAAACAGTAGATAATTTAGCAGTTTTAGAGCATACGATAAGAAGAGTATTACTTGATTTAGGCGCTACGTTAACAGGCATTTATAGAGAAGAAAAAGATGGTTTTAGAATTATAATTATTCCATATTTTATTGATAAATTAGAAGAAAATAATATTTCTCCAGATCTATATCAACCATATATAAATAAATATTTAGATAGTTTTTCTGATGATTATAAAAAGAATTTTAATAATGATTTTATAAATAGACTTAAAGAGGAGTTAGACTAATATGAATAAAATAGAAGTATATAAGTTGGATGAATTACCAACCCCAGAAGAAAACATGAAATATTTTGCTTGTATTGGTGGCAGTAAAAACTATGAATGTTTTTATGAATCTACTAGTCTATCAAGAGCAGAATTTATGGAAAAATATGCAGATAAATTAGATAAATGTCATATTCCTATATATGAAGATGATGATATAAAAATTACTCAAGATGCTCAAATTCCAATACCTGGGTTTTATATAATTGCTACTAAAGGAATATATAAAAAACTATGTTATATGGATATAGAATTATATAAAAAATGTTTAAATTATGTAGCTAAAGTTAGAAAATTATTAAAAGAAGAATTTAATATAGAAAATGCATATATGTATTATGATGAGCATTATAAAAAACCTTCATCAACTCATTTATGGGTTATGCCAGTATATGAAGATGTTGTTAATAAATATAATTTAGACGCTACAATATTAAGTAAAGATATATGGACATATCAAGATATATTTGAATTTCAATATACTAAAGATGATATATATAGAATAAATGATAGAATGAGAGAATTATTAAATAAATAGGAGGAAATTATGGATTTAAACAATTACTTTCTTAGAGATAAAGATAATGGGACAAAAAGAATAGTAGATATTTTTAATAAAATTGATAAAGAAACAAGAAAATATATTTCTGATACAGAAAGGCCTTTAGTTACTGGGAAAATAGATAATTATTCCAAATTTATGAAGGATAAACATTTACCTATTAATCCAAGAAATGAAGAAGATATTATTAATGAATTTTCTAGTATGTTTCAAAGAGCAGTTTTATGGGAAAACCCAGGAGCAATGATAAATATTACTCCACCTGCAAATGTAATGAGTATAGCTTCATCTTTTTATACATCAATTTATAATCCTAATTTTGCACAAGATGAATCATGTGGTTATTTAATGACTACTGAATTATTAACATCTAAATATTTAGCTGAATTAGTTGGATGGGATAGTAATAAATCTAGAGGAATATTTACTTTTGGTGGAAAAGGTACAAATTTATATGCTGTTAAGATAGGTATTCAAAAAGCAATACCAGATAGTATTGAAAATGGTATTACAAACAAAAACATTGTTGTTATATCAAATGAAAAATCACATCCATGTCATAGAGAAGTATGTGATTGGCTAGGATTAGGTAAAAATGCTTGTTTAAGATTACCTGTAACTGAAAATGGACAAGTAGATATGATTGAACTAGAAAAGTCTTTACGTAGTTCTTTAGAAGATGGAAAAGTAATAGGTGCAATAATTATTAATGGTGGAACAACTAATGAAATAATAATAGATCCTATAAAAGAAGTTGTAAACTTAAGAGATAAATTAGTAAAAGAATATAATTTAAATTATATTCCACATATTCATGTAGATGCAGTAATTGGTTGGGCATGGTTATTTTTTAAAGATTATGACTTTGATAAGAATCCTCTTGGTATGAATGAGGAAGAGATTAAGAAAATAAAAAGTATGAGAGATAAAATTACTCAAATAAAATATGCAGATTCCTTTGGAGCAGATTTCCATAAAACAGGATTCTGCCCATATATTTCAAGTATTTTTATGGCAAAAGACTTTGATGATGTTATGAATTTAGGACATAGATCTAATAAAGATATAGATGATCTTAAATTTGGAGAATATTCTCCATTTGAATATACATTAGAATTAACAAGATCTTCAATTGGTCCAGTTTCAGCATATATTGCTTTAGAAACATTTGGTGTTACTGGATTCCAAGAATTAATATATAAGTTATTTTCTAATACTGAATACATTAGAAATTATTTAGATGAAAAAGATAATTTTGAAGTAATAAATATGGATACAGAAGGAATAGCAACTTTATTTATTATAACTAAACCAAATGATGGAAGAAGTTATAATGACTTTGTAAATTCAGATCAACAAACTAAAAAAGATTTCTTAGATTATAATCATAAATTTTATTTATATACTTTAAAAATGTTAGAAGAAAATAAAATTAATTTTAAAATAACTTTTTCTAAGAGTTATAAACCATTTGGAAGTGAAACAGCAACAGGTGCTTTAAAGATATATCCTACTTCTCCAATAGTTAATAAAGAAGAATTAAAAGAATGTCTTGATTCAATGATTGCTTTAAAAAATGAATATGATAATTCAACTGTTGAATTAAAAGAGGAAAGGGATGTACCAATTGACTTTGTCTATAGAAAATAATAAGAATTATAAATTATTAAAATCTTTAAATAATAATGATAATGTCTTTAATCATTTAATAGATTGTACAAATATTTTAATTGATATATATAAAGATAATTATGAAGATTATATAGCACCAGTTATGTTACATGATATTGGTAAATTTATTGATAAAAATAATTATAAAAAACATCCTAGTGTTGCATATGAATATTTATTAAATAATTATACTAATGATTCTTGTATACTATTACCTATAAAATATCATGAAAATGATCTTGATTGGAGAGAACTAATTAAGACTGAACCATTATATATTGAATCAAAAGAACTAGAAAAGATTGAATTTTTATGTACATTAGTTAGAGATATAGATATTATTTCTAATATGAAA
>CAZOBH010000033.1:0-7472 GCA_964578175.1 uncultured Clostridium sp. | reverse complement strand
TTTCATCTAAATTAATATATTCATTCATAGTTCACACCTCATATCCATTATACCAGAAAAAAGAGAATTTTTGCATTCTCTTAATATTTTAATCTTCTGATTATTTTGTTAATTTTAATTTTTTAAATTGTTTAAATTTATTTTTACCATAAACAAATTTTTTATCATTTGTATTTCCTGGTAATTCAATTACTTCAAGAATATAATCATGAATATTTACTAGTAGTTTTAAACCATCTTTTTTAATTAAATAATATGGTGTTGTATCATTTAGTGCATCAATAGTTTCCATTGCACCAGCACCGACTATCCAGTCACTTACAAACGATGCAAGTTTTCCTTTGTTTTCACTTCTTAATAACTCATAAATTTCCCAAGGTTCAGTATAATAGTCCTTTAATATTTGCTTATAACCTTTTCCATTCATTTCATATTTATCTTTATCTAATTCTTTCTTCATAGATAAAGCTGGTAATGAATTATCATTATCTAATAAATAATCAACTGTAAGATTAAATACTTTTGATAATTCTTGTAAATTACTTACATCTGGAAGTCCTTCATCACTTTCCCATTTAGTTATTGCTTGTCTTGAAACATTCATTATTTCAGCAAGACTTTCTTGAGATAATCCAAATCTTTTTCTTATCTCTTTTAATTTTTGACCTAATGTCATAATATCTCCTTCTTTCTGACTTTAATTCTACATTGATGTTTCATTTAATAACAGCAACATTACTTTACATTTATGCTACTTATCGTAGCAATCAATATATATATAATATTTTACCACAGAAAAAGAGAATTTTTACATTCTCCTAATATCTTAATATTGCGATTAATTTAAATCACTATTTTTAAATATTGTAAGTCCACTAATAAAGAAAATAAATGATAACAATAGTGTATATAATATATGTATTATTGGATGAGGATCAACCGTTTGGATATTTAATAACATCATTTGGGAAGTTGGTATAATATCATTTGCAATATCAATTACTTTTCCTTTAACAAATTCTGGTATCCAAGCACTTAGCATCATCATAACAAACATTACAAGTAGTGGCATTAAACCACCAGTTTCCTTTTTTATAGACATTGCAATAAAAGTTGTTAGTGTTGATAAGACTATTACTACAAAAATTGATACAAGTATACCAGTCCACAATGCTTCTTTATTAAGATTAGTAGTTCCTACAAACATATAATTAGAAATAATTGTTGATGCCATAAATAATAGTGCACATGCTAAATACATTGAAGTTATAGCTATTTGTTTTGACAAATATATTCCAAATCTTGTATGACCTACAATTATTTTATTTCTAATTGTATTTTGGGTATAATCTCTACTTATATATAAGCCACCTAAAGCTGAAATAAGTAAAGTTAATACCATTGTCCATTCAAATATTCCCTCACATGAAGGATAAGAGTTACCTTTATTTAAAATACCAGTAACAAAACCTAATAAAGTAAGCATTAACAAAGTACATCTAATATCAAACTTACTAAAAATATTTTTTAATTCTACTTTAATTAATTTACTCATCCTTCTTACCTCCTAGAAGTGAGAAGAAATAATGTTCTAGATTCTCTTCATTTTCAGTTAATTTAATTACTGAAATACCTTTTTCATGTAATTGTAATACTAATGGTGTTATTTCTATTTCTCCGTAAATATTAGCTGTTGTATCTCCAATAAGTTTATAATTATAATTATTATCCTTAAGAACTCTTTCAAGTGGCTTATCAGTTACGATATTAATACTCTTTTTACAATCTTCTTCAAATTCTTCGGCACTCATTTCTTTAATAATCTTACCATCAGCAATAAACCCATAATGAGTAGCTACCCTAGATAATTCATCTAAAATATGACTTGATATCAAAATAGTTATATTTCTTTCTTTATTTAATTTCTTAATGAGTTTTCTAATTTCTACGATACCTTCTGGATCTAATCCATTTATTGGTTCATCTAGAACTAAGAATTCAGGACTACCACATAATGCAACTGCTATTCCTAACCTTTGACGCATACCAAGTGAGAAATTTTTAGCCATTTTTTTACCAGTATTCTCTAGTCCTACCAATTTTAATAAATCGTTTATAGTTCTATAATCTTTAATACCAAGAATGTCATATTGCATTCTTATATTTTCATATGCAGTTAAATCATGAAATATGGATGGAGTTTCAACAACTGCTCCCATTTTTTTACGAGCATTACTAATATTATTATCTTTATAACTAATTCCATATATTTTAAAATCACCACTTGTAGGTGTTTGCAATCCACTTATCAATCTAATTAATGTTGTTTTACCAGCCCCATTTTTACCAACAAATCCATAAATAGAACCTTTTGGAACATGCATAGTTAATCCATTTAATGCTTTAAAATCTTTATATTGCTTTTTTAAATCTTTTGTTTCTAAAACATACTCCACTTTTATTCCTACCTTTCATAGATATTATAGCACAAATAATAGTATATTTTTATTAAACTAACTACTTAGAATATTACTATTTCCCGAACATTTATGGACTATTTTTTTATTAAATAGAATTATAAAATAGTATCTTTTAAAAACATATTTCCAATTAACAAAATAATGTTATATATTTTATTCAATTTTTTTAATTATTTTCACAGTTATCTAAATCATTAGTTAACTTATTATTTTCTTGTTGAAGTTCTGATATTCTTCTTTCATATTCTTCTATGATATTATCTTGCTTAATTCTTTCTTCATTGTATTTAGTTAAATTATTTTGTAATTTTTTAATATTTTCACTGTTTGCGTATACTGTTATTCTTTCAATATTATCATTTATAACTATTATTTTCTTATCATTAGTTTTCTTTAAAAATTCTCTTATCATTTTAGTTGGTTGATCACAATATGCATTTAAATGAATCATTCCTTTTTCTTCACTTGCTTCACTTTTACAGAAACTATTTATAGAATATTCAATTTTTATATTATTAATATTTTTTTCAACATAGTTTATTTCTACACCATATTCTGGATAAATAAACATATTATCTTTCATTTCATATTCTATTATTTCATCTTTTAACATGCTTTCATTGTCTTCTAACACATCAAAATTCAATGAACCTGTAATCGATAAACCTATACCAATCCCCAATGAGATTAAAGCTATTATAAAACTATATATCATTTTCTTCTTATCATTTTTTCTATTAAAGATAAAGTTTAAAGCTATCATTAATACAATAACAGCAATCACTGAACAAGATAATATAGAAATAAGTAAACCTATAAAAAATATTCCTGTTTTATATACTAAAAATGATAGAATAAATGCAATAAATAAACAAACTAAAGCAAAAGCTACATATAACGCAAATCCTAAAACAAATAGTTTTATTATCCAAATTACGATTTTAAATAATATATTAATAAATCTATATTCACTATGTTTTGGATCTCTAATGATAATTTTCTTTTCATTATTTTTTAACTCAACTTTATTATCGTTAATTTCATCATTAATATTTGTTTTTTCATTATCTGTTTCCATTTTTAAATCATTATAATAATTTAAATATCTTGTTTTAAAAATATGAATTATAATTACAAATGAAACTACTACACAGAATAGATTAAATATAAAATAGAAAATGCTTCTTATAAATGTTTCTAAATTATTAGGTAACATTCCAAGTAATTCACTAAATAAATGTCCTATAATCATCTTCATTATAGATGAGATTATAAATAAAATTAAAATTATTATTGCTTGTTCTATTAAACATTTAATTTTACTTTTAAAATTCATATTACTAAACAAATTAATCGTATCTGTTATAAATTTTAAAAAGTCATCAATTATATTATTTAATTTTCTTTTACTTTCTTCTTCTCCTTTTACTTCTTTTATATCCTTATGTAATAAATCATCTATATTTAAATTAAATTTATCACATAATGCAATTATTTTATCCATTTCAGGATATGCTGCAGATGATTCCCATTTAGAAATCGCCTGTCTAGAAACTCCAAGTTCATCAGCTAGTTGTTCTTGTGAAAGATGATGTTCTTTTCTAATCTTCTTTAAATTTTCTGAAAATTGATTATTCATCTAAAAATTCCTCCTTTTCAGAATCATTTTATAATTTGCTACTAGTAGCAGACCACCACTTTTCGGTTGTTTTTTGTAAAAAGTTGGTTGCATTTATTACATTTTACCATGAAAAATATAATTTCATTAAATTTATATAGTTAATTATTAATATTTAATGATATAATCATCTTGTAATAAGGAGATATATATGAAAATAAAACAAATTAAATGTCCTAATTGTGGAGCTAATCTTGATATTAAAGATGAAACTATAAAAAAGATGAAATGTGACTATTGTAATTCTACTTTTACTTATTCACCAGATGAAGATGAAATAAAATATACAGAAGCAGAAAGTAATAGAGCTAAAAACTCAGCTGATGAATATGAAGCTAAAGCAAAATATGAAGCTATAAAACAATCTTCAGAAATATTTAATAAAGTTCAAAAGGCTTCTAAATTACCAATTATTATTTTTGCTATATTTTTTGTTGCTATATTAGGTTTTGGAATATATATGGCAGTTCAAGGCGAAGAAGAGCATCAAGCTTTTAAATTTAATATGAATTATAATGATGGCACTCAAACAGGTATAATCGTTAAATATAATTTAGGCGAAATTATTAGTAGTAATAATGAAAATACTAAGCATCAAATAACTGTTGTATATGGATCAATTGAAACTAGTGATAAAGATAAAATTAAAGAAATAAGAAATAGTCTTAATGATTGGGATAAATATGATATTGTTTTTCAAAAAGATAAAAAAGGCTATATAATAAAATATGTTATTGAAAAAGTATAAATAAAAAGAGTTCAAATGAACTCTTTTTTTATTCTACTGTAACTGACTTAGCTAAGTTTCTTGGTTTATCTACATCACATTTTCTTAATACAGCAACATGATACGCAATTAATTGAAGAGGTATAACTGTAAGTAACGGATTAATATAACTATTATTGCTATTTATTACTACTTTCTTATGAACAAAGTCATAATTATCATCTAAATCTTTTGTAGTAATAAGAATTACTTTTGCTCCACGAGCTGCTACTTCTTTAATGTTACTTATAGTTTTTAAATATATATCTTTATCAGTTAAAACAGCTATAACTGGAGTATTTTCTTCAATTAATGAAATAGTTCCATGCTTTAATTCACCTGCTTGATATGCTTCACTATGCATATAAGATATTTCTTTAAGTTTTAAACTACCTTCTAAACTTATTGCATAATCTACTCCACGACCTATAAAGAATAAGTCTTTATCTTTATATATATCTTTAGCAATATCTAAATATAACTTATCATTTTTAATTACATTTTCTACATATTTTGGTGATTCATTAAGAACTTCTAATAATTCTTTTAATTTAGAATTATTTATAACATTTCTTTCTATCATAAACTTAATATTTATAAGCATAAGCATTGCAACTTGTAATAAGTATGCTTTAGTAGTAGCAACAGCTATTTCTACTCCTGCTCTAATATATAAAGTTTCTTTTGCTTCTCTTGCAATAGTAGAACCTACTACATTTACAATTGCTAAAGTATCAATATTATCTTGTTTAGCTTTTCTTAAAGAAGCAATTGTATCTGCTGTTTCTCCTGATTGAGATATAAGTATTACTAATGTTCTTTCATCATAAAATACTTTTTTATACCTATATTCAGAAGCAACTTCTACTATTGTTTCAATACCAGCCATATTTTCAAAATAATATTTACCAATAAGTCCAGCATGCATAGCAGATCCACATGCAACTATATGAATTTTATTATATTTACTGAAATTAGGTAATTTATCTATAATAGAATCAATATTTTCTATATATTCATGAATAGTATCTTTCAATACATTACTTTCTTCATTGATTTCTTTCAACATAAAATGTGGATAACCATTTTTTTCTGCTTCTTCTACATTCCATGATACTTGTTCTATCTTTTTAGTTTGTTCTTTTAAATTACTATTATATATTTTAAAATTATCCTCAGTAATTCTAGCAATATCACCATTATCTAGAATTATATATTCCCTAGTATGTTTAATAACTGCAGATATATCAGATGCAACAATCTTTTCTGTATCACCAACACCTATTACCATAGGACTATCTTTTTTAACAGCATATAAAGCATCTAATTCATCATCAAATATAATTGCTAAAGCATAACTTCCTTTAATATATGTTTCAAATTCTTTTATAACTTCCAAATTATTCCATATATCTTTTTGTTTTAAATAATCTAGTAATGCAGCAGCTATTTCACTATCTGTATCACTTTTAAATTTATATCCATTATCTATTAACATTTTTTTAAGTTCTAGATAATTTTCTATAATTCCATTATGTACTAATGTTACAGAACCAACTTTATGTGGATGAGCATTAGTAGATGTTGCTTTACCATGAGTTGCCCATCTAGTATGAGCAATACCTAAATTACTTTCAATATTTTTATCAATCTTTTCTTCTAATTTAGATATTTTTCCACTACTTTTTACTATATTAACTTTATTAGTAACATAAGCAATACCTGCTGAATCATATCCACGATATTCTAATGTTTTTAAACTTTCAATTAATGATTCTTCAATTTTTCTTTTTTTACCTATGTATCCAATTATTCCACACATATAAAAACCTCCATGTCAAAAAACAGTGGAGATATACTTTTTGTTATAATTTCGATTTTATTTTTTGTTATATATCTTACGATTCACTAAACCGTAGTAGTACCCGCCGAATTTTCGATAACCTACTAACCTCGTCAACATTATGTCTGGCGCTCGATATAATATTACAACCTTTCCCAATTATATCTAATTTAAGTGTACTATAAATTTAGTATTATATAAAACAAAAAAAAGTCTATTTGACTTTTTTATGTAAATTATTCATCCCAGTAATTTACGTCTTGTTCAGGACTACTATTTAAATCTAAATCAATCGTACCACCAAGTATTTGATGATCTACAGAAGAATTATCAACTCTTTTAGGTGGAGTAAATGTTTGAGTTCTATTGTTTAAAAATGATGGATCTATATAATTAGTATTTACACTTTGGTTAACTGGTTCTTGACTAACAACTTGACTGTTAACAATTGGTTCTGGTTGTACATTTTGAACTATATTATTATCTAGATTCATTTGATTATCAACAACAGGTTCTACATTATTAACTACTTGAGTAGCATTTCCAAAGTTCATATCTATTCCTTGTAACAATGACATATCAACCATACTGGTATCCATTGTATTAGTTTCAGGTTTTACTTATTCAGTCTCAGTAGTGTTAAAGTTATTCTTTTATAAGTCAATTCCTTCTTTTACAATACCATTTTCTACATTATATATATCT
>CAZOBH010000032.1:0-7631 GCA_964578175.1 uncultured Clostridium sp. | reverse complement strand
TTTCTAATTTAATTTTATTATATGGCCTTTTTATTTACAACAAACTAGATTTTAACTTGTGTAAAACTATGTAAATAAAAAAAAAAAAGCTTTTGCTTTTCTATTTAGTAACTATTGTTCCAACTTTTTTACCTTCAACTACCTTTTTTAAATTACCTACTTTATTTATATCAAAAACAATTATTGGTATATCATTATCCATACATAAAGTAGTTGCTGTTGAATCCATTACATTTATCTTTTTATTTAGAACTTCCATATAAGTAATATTATCTATCTTTTTAGCATCTTCATATTTTTTAGGATCTTTATCATATATAGCATCTACATTAGTTGCTTTAACTACTAAATCAGCATCAATCTCAGCTGCTCTTAATGCTGCAGCAGTATCAGTTGAGAAAAATGGTGATCCTGTTCCACAACCAAAGACTACTACTCTTTTATTCTTTAAATGTTTTATTGCTCTATCTTTTATATAATATTCAGCTATTTGTCTCATTTCAACACCAGTTTGAACACGAACATCTTGATTTAATTGTTTAAATGCATCACCTAATGCTAAGGCATTCATAGTTGTTCCAAGCATTCCTATATAATCAGATGTACATCTATCCATTTGTTGATTACTTCTTCCTCTCCAGAAATTTCCTCCACCTACAACTATTCCTACTTCAACACCTAATTGTGAAACTTCTTTTATTTCTTTACAAACATCTAGTACTTTTTCAAAATCAATTCCAGTTCCTTTAGATCCAGCTAATGCTTCTCCACTTAATTTAATTAGTATTCTCTTATACTTCATATATTCTCCTTAAAAAAAGAGAAAGAACTAAATTAATTCTTCCTCCTTTACTACATAATACTATTTTTTTCTTAAATCAGCAAGAATAACTAACATTGGAAATATTTCAAGTCTTCCTAAAAGCATTCCAATACTTAAAATTATTTTAGGAAACCATGAGAAACTAGCATAATTACTTATATTAAAACATAAACCTACATTTGCAAATGTTGAAAATACTGCATTAATAGATGTTTCAACATCATATCCAGAAAAACTAATAATAAATATTTCTGCAATTAATAAAACAACATATAAAAGTAAAAATGTAGTAGTACTATTAACTATATCTTCTGATACTTTTTTACCTTCATAGTAAATATTTTGAACACTATTAGGATGAACTAATTTTTTAAGTTCTCTTTTAATAATTTTATAACCTAATACTAATCTTCCTACTTTTAATCCACCACAAGTACTACCAGCACAAGCACTAACTATCATTAAAAATAACATTAAAAATCTACAATCACTTGGGTAAATATTTATATCACCTATATTATAACCAGTACTAGTAAAAATACTACTTACATGAAATATTCCAGATAAGAAAGCTTCTGATAAATTATTAAACATTTGATATGTATTTAAAACTATAAATAATACTGAAATAACATATATAGTTAAATAAACTCTAAGTTCTTCACTTTTTAAAGCATTTTTAATATTACCAATTAAGATTAAGAAATAAATATTATAATTAACTCCAAACAACAACATAAAAATAGCGATTACATATTTTGAAAAGACACTATAACTAGCAATTGAAGTATTAAGCACACTAAATCCTCCAGTACCAGCTGTACCAAAAGTTATGACTATAGAATCAAATAATGGCATTTTACCGATTAATAATAGTATTACTTCTATAAATGATAATAATAAATATATTCCATATAAATAAAATAAAGTTTTTTTAATACTAGGAGTTAATTTACCTACTTGTGGTCCCGGTATCTCTGCTTTTAATACGTGCATACTTTTATCTTTTTTAGATAATGGAATAATAGCCATTACAAAAGTAAGTACTCCCATTCCACCAATGAAATGAGTAAAACTTCTCCAAAACAAGATACTTTTATTTAATACTTCAACATCATTAAAAGTAGTAGCTCCAGTTGTTGTAAAACCTGAAACTGTTTCAAATAGAGCATCTACATAATTTAAATCTTTATTAATTACAAATGGTAAAGCACCAATCAAACTAATAATAATCCAGGAAAGAGCTACAATAATAAATCCATCTCTAGCATAAATACTACTTTTCTTTACTCTTAAACTATTTAAAAGATTACCTATTACTAAAGATAATAATCCAGGAATAAGAAATGGTATAAAAGATTCATGATAGATAAATGATACGATTATTGGAACTAGGAATAATATAGAATATCCTATTAAAACTTTTCCTATATACTTATATATATTTAGATTTCTCATACTTTTATCCTATAATATCATTTAAATTTTTAAGTGGATAATCATTTCCATTTCTAATTACTAATGTATCATTTTCTAAAATCACATCATTACCATTAGGAATAATTATATTTTTTTCTCTTCCTATTGCAACAACTAATATTCCATCTTTTAAATTTAAATCTTTTAATTTAATACCTATTCCTTCAAACTCTTTTTCTACATGTAATTGTAACATTTCAAGTCCATCATCAAACTTATAAAGAGCTTCAACTATTGAATCTCCACTGTTTTCCATAGCTCTTAAATATTGTACAACATGATTGGCTGCTACTTTATGAGGAGTTACTATAGTTTGAACTCCACTTTTTTCAATAACCCCATCTAAATCTATATGATTAATCTTAGTAATAATCTTTTTTACACCTACAATTGAAGCAAACATTGAATGAATAATATTTTCTTCATCAATACTAGTTAAAGATATAAAAGCATCTGCTTCATCTATTCCTTCTTCATGTAATAAGTTTTGATCAGATACATCTCCATTAATTATTAAAGCATCTGGTAATAAATCACTAAGTAATTTACAACGTTCTTTATTATTTTCAATTATCTTAACATTCATTCCTAATTCAATTAATGATCTAGAAAGATAAATAGCTATATTTGATCCTCCTGATATAATTACATTTCTTATTTTATCTGTGATTAAATTATCAAATTTAAGAAATGAATTTATACCAGTTCTAGTTCCAGTAATATTTAATTTATCTCCTGCATAAATAATATCATCTCCACCAGGTAAGATAAATTTCCCTTCTCTTTCAATAGAACAAATTAATACTTTATTATCTAATTTTTTAGTAAGATTCTTTATCTTTATTTTATTTAAATTACTATTTTCTTTAACTAGAATAGATACTACTTCCAATCTTCCTTTTAAAAATGAAGTTGCTGATAACGCACTAGGAATACTTAAAGTTTGTACTATTTCAAGTGCTGTTAAATATTCTGGATTAATTGTCATAGATAGTTTTAAATCTTCTTTTATGATATTTGCAAGTTTCGTATATTCTGGTTTTCTAATTCTTGCAATGGTATGTTTAACTCCTAATTTTTCACCAATTAATGAAGATACTATATTATATTCATCATTATCCATAACAGATATTAATATATCAGCTGAACCTACTCCTGCTTCTTTTAAAATGTCATAATCTACTCCATTACCTTCTATATAATTAACATCTTCATTATTAATTAAATATTCTTTTCCATAAAAATCTAAATCAACTAATGTTATTTCATTATTATCATTAACTAATTCATGGGCAAGATATTCACCTAATTTTCCTACTCCTACTATAACAATCTTCATTTATATCACCAAATACGATTATAACAAAAAAAGAAGATATTTACTACTTCAATATCTTCTCTAATTTTTCTTTTATTTGATCTTTAGTAAATGGTTTAGCTATATAGTCGACAAATCCATCTTCTATATATTTTTCTTTGGCTCCAGCTATTGCGTCTGCAGTAAGAGCTATACAAGGAGTATTAAATTCATTTATCTTTTTAAGTTCACTTAAACATTCTTCTCCGCCCATAACAGGCATCATTATATCCATAAGAATAACATCATACTTACTACCTGAATTTATTTTTTCCAATACTTCTTTTCCGTTTAAGCATTCTTCAATTAATTCAAATCCAAGTGGATCAATAGCACGATGAGCAACTTTAATATTTAATTTATTATCGTCTACTATTAATATTTTTTTAGTAGAATAATCTATTTCATTTGCAGTACCAACTGAATTATTTTGTTTTTCATCAACTGGTTTACTCATTCTACTTATTTTTTGAGGAATAACTGCAACAAATAATGAACCTTTACCAAACTCTGATTGAACATTTATTTTACCACCCATAAGTTCAACCAATTTCTTTGTAATTGCAAGCCCAAGTCCAGTACCTTCAGTAGTAGTATTTCTTTCAATTCCAAGTCTTTCAAACTTATTAAATAATTTATTAATATCTCCTTCTTTAATACCACGCCCAGTATCTTTAACACTAATAATTAATTTACACATTCCATTTTCATTAATACAACTCGTTTTTAATGTAACAGTACCTTGTTCAGTATATTTTAATGCATTAGTAAGTAAATTATTAACTACTTCTTTAACATGACCTTTATCACCAAGTAATTCATATGGAATATCTTCAGCAAGATCAACTTCAAGTTTAATAGGTTTATCTCCTATTCTAACTGAATCAACTTTAGCAAGTGCTTTAACTTCTTCAACATAGTTATATGGAATCTCAACTATTTCCATTTTATCACTTTCTATTTTATTAATATCTAGAATATTACCTACTATTTCAAGAAGTGTACTTGATGCTGTTTGAATATCTCTTGCATCTTCTCTAACTTGATCAGGTAGTTGTTCACTATATGTACTAATATCTTCAGAGAATCCTACTATAGCATTTAAAGGTGTTCTAATTTCATGAGACATACTAGATAAGAAATCTGATTTAGCACGGTTAGCACGTTCAGCATTTTCTTTTGCTATATTAATCTCAGCAAGCATTTTTATATCAGGATTTTCAATAGTGTTATACATTAAAAATAAAACAAACGTTTCTACAGATGAAGCTATAGTAAATCCTGGATTTAATTTTTGAATAATTGCAGATAATGTTAGTCCAAATAAGAAAGCAACTAATGGTATCATCTTCTTCTTCAAAATATTTTTATAATTAATAATACTTATGATAATAACGTAAAAAGAACATAAAAACGATATTAAAAAAACAAAATTTGTACCAAGCCCAGTTGAATAAATAATTTCACCGTTATAAAATATCTTTGTAGGTAATAAAAAATCGATAAAAATAACAATAAAATCTAAAGTCAATATTATTTTTCTTGCTTTTTCTGCTTTATCATTTTGATTAACATCATCTACTTTCATTACAGTTATAATAGTGGTATAAAGGACTAGAAGAAATAAAAACGTTATTAAATACACTAGAAACAGTTTTCCTAAAAATATAGGAATAATATTTTTTGAGCCAAGCAAAATTGTTGAAAAAGAAATGAATAATTCTATTACTAATCCAATAAAATTAGACATCAACATTATTCCAAACAATCTATTTTCATAAGATTTTATATGTTTCTTACTAAAAAATAATGCATTTAAAGCAAGTGAATATAATAAACTAATACTTGTAAAAGCCATTGCTAAATTCATAATAAAATACCTCTATTCTACTTTATTATAACACAAATATTTTATTCAAAAAGAAAAAAACATTTTTACAATGTTTTTTTCTTAGAATATCCTTTTTGATTTCTTCTTTCTAAATATTGCTCAGCACTAATTAAACTATATCCTGAAGGAGTAATTTCTGGTTTAACGCATCTTTCTAACCCTTCGTCTGCTAAAACATTAATGTTTCTTTTTCCACTACCATTTAAAACATAAGATTCATCAAATCCATGTATTCTATATACAAGATTATCTGTTACACTTTTACCCAAAAGTTTCATACATCTTTGTTCAGCACTTAAAATCGATTTTAGTCCTTTTTTCTTTACACTAGGTTGAAACTCTATATGAGCAACTTTTAATCCTGATTGATCTTCAACAACTTCGCAAGATAAAATATTTTTTGTATCTCTTAGAATTGCATCAGAAATGACAAATTCAGGAATATCTTCATCACTTTTAGGAATTCTTCCTTTTATAGTGACATAACCATTTTTATCCTTTTTAGCATATACACTACAATCACCCCACACTTTTCCTGTTGCATCCTTTATAAAGAATTCGGCTGTTTCTTTAGGTCTATTTTTATACCCTTTCATATTACATGGAGAATTTGCAACAAGTCTTCCGTAAGTATCAGGTGGTAAGACATTACCATTCTCATCTAAAATTGCTGT
Organism: uncultured Clostridium sp.; assembly: GCA_964578175.1. Taxonomy (GTDB): domain Bacteria; phylum Bacillota_I; class Bacilli_A; order RF39; family UBA660; genus RUG11788. The sequence continues at coordinate 1,407 of CAZOBH010000032.1, read as the reverse complement.
TTCAACCATTGGGAATGTTTTTAAACCAATAGGTTCATGCTTAAATAGATATCCTGGTCTCTTACTTTGTATGCTTCTAAATAACATCCAGAATATTCCACCATGTTCACAATCACCACCAGCAACTGACATAACAACAGGTGAAATTGGTGTTTTAATTATATCTTTACCAGCTGATGCTTTTCTTAACGCTTTATTAAGTAATTTTTCTTCATTTACTTCTAATGGTTCACCAACCGCAAATGGAATCAATAAGAATGGTAATTTTGTTCCTTGATATTCGCTATCATATAATATCTTTTTAGCACTATATATCCAAAAACTTCTTGTAGCAACAACATATGTTGGTTTATTTATTATTAATGAATTCAAGAAAGATTCTTTACTATAAAATGGTTCTAATGCTAATTTTGAACCTTGCATTAAAGCATCAGAAATACTAGATATAATATCTGTATTAGAATATGTAGGAATTAATGCTTCAACTGTCATTTTTTTCATTGATGCTGACTTTTGAATCTCTGGATCGTGACATCTACCTATAGTTATAAAGCTTCTTACAGTATGAACAATTGGTTTAGGTCTATTACTAGTAGTACCACTAGAATATGTTATAGTAAATTCATCATCTAATGATACATCGCTTTCAATACTTTTATTAGAATGTTTACCTAAATTTACAAAGAAATCAATATCCATTATACTGTCATTTATTCGAGTATAAGAATCAGTTGTGTTTTCTAATCCACCAAATTCTTTATCCATTTCTTCGTATGGATTTCCATCTTTTAATGATGATGCTATTGATGGCATTACAATATGCTTAATATGACTCTTTGAAAGAATTTTAGATAATCCTTCATATTTAGAATCTTCTATAAATGCTATTTCACTATTACATTCACTTATTATTTTAGAGGTATATTCTTCATCCATGTGATCAGAGAAAATATTTGCTTTACATCCTAGAATGCTTATTGCACCTAATATGTATACTAACTCAGGTGTGTTAGAAATACATATTGGTATTTCGTCTCCCTTTTCTACTCCTAATTCTTTAAGAGCTTTAGCATATATTCTCATATTTTCAAACATTTCTCTATATGTAACTTCTGTTCCTCTATAAAATAAAGCAATATCGTCTAAAGTATCTTTATTTCTTAAATAAAGTTCTTCATACCATGAATGATTATGATTTTCTTGTAAATCTCTTAATATTTCTTCTGAAGTCAAGTCTCTTTGAATAATACCTTTTCCAGATTTTAATTTAAATTTCCCTTGTTCAAATAACTTTTTTAATTTTTCAAAACGAATTGACATAATTTTTCCCCCTTTAGGCATACTCCCTTTTGATGTTCTATATTATAACACAAAAGTTCGATTATTTCAACAAAAACTATCTATTTG
>CAZOBH010000031.1:0-8483 GCA_964578175.1 uncultured Clostridium sp. | reverse complement strand
ATAAAAAATAAATTTGGTAAATATACTAAGTTTCAAAATTTAGAAATTATCATGGATAATCTTGATTCTAAAGAATTAGTACCTAGAATGAATAAAATAGTTAAGTATTTTAAAAAGAACTATAACGATATTAAAATTGATGTATTAGAAAAGAATAAAACTAATAAAATAGATGGTATAATAAAAACGGTGTTGTCAGAAAGTAATAATTAATTATTACTTTTTTATTTTACTTATATTTAGTATAATAACAACGAAAGAGGGAATAGATATGGAATTACCTGATTATATAAAAGCTAAGAAAAGATCAAAAGAAAAAGAACTTGATGAAAAATATATATTTAATACTAATTTATCAACAATTGGAGTGGGTAAAAAATACTTTGTAAAAACTTATGGATGTCAAATGAATGAACATGATACAGAAAATATTAAAGCTATGCTTGAAAAGATGGGATATACATGGGTTGATGATTTTTTAGATGCTGACTTAGTTGTTTTAAATACATGTTCTATTAGAGAAAATGCTCATAATAAAGCATTTGGTATGTTAGGTAGACTTAAGCATTTAAAAGAGAGTAAACCTGATTTGATAATTGGTTTTTGTGGATGTATGGCTCAAGAAGAAGGAGTAGTTAATGATTTAATGAAAAAGTACTCTTTTGTTAACTTTGTAGTTGGTACTCATAATCTACATAGAATACCTGAAGTATTAAATTTATCTATTGAAAATAATAAACAAGAAATAGAAGTATTTTCTAAAGAAGGTAATATAGTTGAAGATATTCCAGTTAAAAGAGAAAATCCATTTAAAGCCTATGTAAATATAATATATGGATGTGATAAATTTTGTACTTATTGCATAGTTCCATTTACAAGGGGAAAACAAAGAAGTAGAAATCCTAAAGATATTATTCGTGAAGTAGAAGAATTAGTTAAAGATGGATATAAAGAAGTAACACTTTTAGGTCAAAATGTTAATGCATATGGAAAAGATTTTGATTATGTATACACTATGGAAAATTTATTAGAAGATGTTGCTAAAACCGGTATTCCTAGAATATTTTTCATGACTTCTCATCCATGGGATTTTACAGATGGAATGATAGATGTTATAGCGAAATATGACAATATTATGCCTTTTGTTCATTTACCTGTTCAATCAGGATCATCTAGAATACTTAAACTTATGGGAAGAAGATATACTAAAGAATCTTATAAAGAATTATTTGATAAAATTAGAGAAAAAGTACCAAGAGTTGTTATATCAACAGATATAATAGTTGGATTCCCAGGTGAGACTGAGGAAGATTTTAATGAAACTTTAGATTTAGTCAATTATTGTAAATATGATAGTGCTTATACATTTATTTATTCACCTCGTGAGAAAACTCCAGCAGCTAATTTAACTGATCAAGTACCAGAAGAGGTTAAAGAGCAAAGACTTTATAAATTAAATGATTTAATTAATAATTATTCTTTAGAGTCTAACAAAAAAATATTAGATAAAGATGTATCAGTATTATGTGAGGGAATTAGTGATAAAAAAGGAGTATTATTTGGTTATACAGACACTAAAAAATTAGTTAATTTTACTGGAGATAAATCACTAATTGGTCAAATAGTAAAAGTACATATAACTGATGTTAAAACTTGGAGTATTGATGGAGAATATGTTAAATAATGAAATATTAACTAAATTAGATGAAATAGTAGATTATATTAAAGATAGTAATACATATAAAAGATTTGTTATTGTAAAGAAACAAATAGATAATAATATAGAATTAAAAAATAAATTTGATTATATTAAATTTATACAAAGAGAAATGATTAAAACTAATAATAAAGATTTAGAATTAGAGTATAATACTTTGGTTAATGAATTAAATAATTATCCACAATATTCTGAATACTTAGAATTATTAGATGAATTAAATAATTTATATCAAGAAATTAAAATAATTATAGAAAATCATATAAACGAAATACTTAATTAGGAGTTTTTTATGGATAAAGCTAAATTTACAATGAAAGATGAATCATTTACATGTTTAGTATGTGGAAAAGAAATATTACCTCTTGGTTATACTGCAAGAGATCACTGTCCGTATTGTTTATGTTCTCTTCATGTTGATAATAACCCTGGAGATAGACTTTGTGAGTGTCATGGAATACTTAAACCTATTAATGTAGAAAAAGGTCCAAAAGATGAACTAAAAATAGTTTATAAGTGTTCTAAATGTGGAATGATAAAAAGAAATAAAATGGCTAAAGATGATGATTTTGATAAGATATTAGATGTAATGAGAAATAATTCTTGAAAGGAGTAATTAAGTTATGCTTTTAAACAAGATAAATAAACCTAAGGATTTAAAAAAGTTAACTTTAAAAGAAAAAGAAGAATTAGCTAACGAAATTAGAACTTATTTATTAGAAGTAGTATCAACTAATGGTGGTCATTTAGCATCTAATCTGGGTGTAGTTGAGTTAACTATTGCTCTTCATAGTGTCTTTAATACTCCAACCGATAAAATTATTTGGGATGTAGGACATCAATCTTATGTTCATAAAATATTAACTGGTAGAAGAGAAGAATTTAAAAGTTTAAGACAAAAAGATGGAATAAGTGGATTCCCTAAATCTAATGAATCAATTTATGATGTATTTGATACAGGTCATTCAAGTACATCTATTTCTGCTGCATTAGGTCTTGCAAAAGGAAGAGATATTTTACATGAATCATATAGAGTAGTAGCAGTTATCGGAGATGGTGCATTAACTGGTGGAATGGCTCTTGAAGGACTTAATGATTGTGGTTATTCTAAAACAGATATAACAATAGTTTTAAATGATAATGAAATGAGTATTTCTAAAAATGTAGGTGGAATATCTTTATGTTTATCAAGAATAAGAAGTAGTAAATTTCACAATACTACTAATAATTCAGTTAAAAAAGTATTAGAAAGTATTCCAGTAATTGGATATGGAACAGTAAATTTATTTAGACGTTTAAAAAGAGGATTAAAACAATTATTATTACCTAATATGTTTTTTGAAGATTTAGGTTTTACTTATTTAGGTCCGGTAGATGGACATAATATATTAGAATTAGAAACTATATTAAAAAGAAGTAAAAATATAAAAGGACCTAAGTTAATACATGTAGTTACTAAAAAAGGGAAAGGATATAAAATTGCTGAAGAAAATCCTGATAAGTTTCATGGAGTTTCAGCTTTTAATATTGAAACTGGATTACCTCTTAAAGAAAGTAAAGATGATTATTCTAAGATATTTGGTAACAAACTAGTAGAACTTGCTAAAGATGATAAAAAAATAGTTGCTGTATGTGCTGCAATGAAAACAGGAACAGGATTATCTTTGTTTGCAGAAAAATACCCTAATAGATTTTTTGATGTTGGTATTGCTGAACAACATGCATTAACTTTTGCAGCTGGTCTTGCTAAGTCTGGACTTAAACCAGTAATATCTTTATATTCTTCTTTTTATCAAAGAGGATATGATCAAGTTATACATGATATAGCTATTCAAAATTTACCTGTAGTTATGTGTGTTGATAGAGCAGGACTTGTTGGAAATGATGGAGAAACACATCAAGGACTTTTTGATTTATCTATGTTCTCAATCATACCTAATTTAACTATTATGGCACCTAAAGGATTTAAAGAATTAGAACTTATGTTATCATTTGCTTTTGAATTAAATAGACCAGTAATGATTAGATATCCTAGAGGTGGAGAAGATATATTATTTACTAAGAATCAAAAAATAGAATTAGGTAAAAGTGAGATTCTAGCTACCGGAGATAATGTATCAATTATAACTATTGGCAAAATGACATCTCTTGGTCAACGTGTTCATGATGAATTACTTAAAAATAATATTAAATCAGACTTAATAAATACAAGATTTTTAAAACCAATTGATAAAAATACTATTGTTAAATCAATAAAAAAGACTCATAATATAATTGTAATAGAAGATAATATTATAGAAGGTGGATTAACTACTAAAATAAAGGAATTAATAGTAGATGAGAAACTTGATGCTAGTATTCTTTCATTTGCATATCCTGATAGTTTTATTAAACAAGGAAGTGTTAGTGAAATGGAAGAAGAATATGGTTTTACAGTTGATAATATTGTCCGTACTTTTATGAAGAATTGGGAGTTGAAATAGTGAGTAAAAAGAAAAAAATAATTATTATAAGTATTATAGTATTTATATTATTATTAATAACTAGTATTTTTATATATATTACAAAGATTAGATATAAAGAGATTAAATTAGATCAAGATACTTTTGAAGTTGATGTATTTGAAAATAAAAAAATATCAGAATTAGTTCCAGATGTTACTTTAAAAGAAGACTCAATTATTGATACTGAAACAATTGGATCTAAGAAATTTGATATTAAATTTATTAAGAATAATAAAAGATATAAATCTACTATTGAAGTAAAAGTAGTAGATAATATTGCTCCAACAGTATTTACTAGTAGTTCTGTAAGAATATATAAAGGAAATAAAGTAGATTTAATTAATAAATTTATTGGTGGAGATAATTACGATAATAAACCTAAAAAAGAGATTGTAGGTGACTATGATATAAATAAAGTAGGTTCTTATGATTTAACATATAAAATAACTGATTCTTCAGGAAATGTTACAGAAAAAGATTTTGTTTTATATGTAAAAGAAAAACCTACTACAACTATTAAAGCTAAATCTACTAAACAAATAGAAAAAGAAGATGATGGATTAGAATTTAGTTCTGTAATAGAAAAATATAAAGAAGATAATACAATGATTGGTATTGATGTTTCTAAATGGCAAGGAGATATTAACTTTAAAAAAGTTAAAGAAGCAGGATGTGAATTTGTAATTATAAGACTTGGATATCAAAAAGGTCTTAATGGTGAAATGACTTTAGATGTTAAATATGCAGATAATATTAAAAAAGCAACTGAACAAGGTCTTAAAGTAGGTTTATATGTATATACTTATGCAGCAAGTGTGGAAGATGCTAAAAATCAAGCTCAATGGGCTATTAAAAATATCGGTGATTATGATATAGACTTAGGTATTTCATATGATTGGGAAAGTTGGTCTAATTTTAATAAACTAAATCTTAGTTATCATAATTTTACTAAACTTGCTGATACATTCTTAGATTCTGTTAAGAAATATGGATATACTGGATACTTATATAGTAGTAAGTATTATCTTGAAAATATATGGGATGAACATGATCACGATGTATGGTTAGCACATTATACAAGTAAGACAAATTACAGTGGTGATTATAAAATTTGGCAAATGAGTAATAGTGGTAGAATAGATGGAATAAAAGGCGATGTTGATATAGACATTTTATATTTAAAGTAAATATTAAAAAAAAGGTTTAATTAATCTTTTTTTTTGCTATAATTATAATAGAGGTGTTGGTAGTATGGATATGGACAAGTTAAAAGAATATAAAACAACTTTAGAACGCAAATATGATGAGTTAGATGAAAAGATAATGGAACTTGATGAAAAAGGTAATCAAAGCGAATCAGATGCATTAGAAGACGTATTAGATAAAATAGATGAACAATTAGATCTAATCGAAGATATAATAGATGGATATTATAATACTCCTAAGAAATATGAAGAGTTAATGAAGTTAAAAGATAAATATAAATCATTAATAGGTGAATAAAATGAGAGAAGAGTTTTCTGTTTCAGACTTCGAGTATTTTTATAGTTCATGTGTTTTAACTAAGAAAACAACTAATCCTAAGACAAGAAAATACTTAGATAGAATTAAGTATACTATTGCGTCTACTAATAAGATTGATGCTAACACCAATGAAATATATAATGAAAAAGTTAAAAGAAAAGAAAATAAAATATATAAAATTTTAACTAAGATAAATAAATCTGATAAAGAATTTTTATTAAATTTTAATAAAGAATATTCTTATGAAAATAATATTAAGATATTAGAAGATGATTCTAATATTATAGCTCGTAATTTAGCTAAGTCTTTTTATGATGAATATGTAATAACAAATAATAAGAGTATTTATGTTAAAGTTTATTTAAATAATAAAGAAAAAATTAAAATAGAAGATAGATATGATGGAGAAGATTTATCTGTTTATTTCTTAAAAGAACTTGAAAAAAATAATAAATTTAAAAAATATGTAGATAGAATTAATAAATTAGGTAAATCTAAAAACAGTACTAAACTAGATAGAATTAACCATGAAATAGATAAAATATTTAATAGAGGAAGTAGTTATCCAGATCGTAATTATTTTATAAATGTAATTCAAAAAATAATAACTTTATTTGATTTAAAAGAAAGAGAACTAAAAGATATAAAGAAAGTTATTCAAAATAGTTTTAAAGATAGTTCAATAGTTTCTAAAAATAAAAAGAATAAGAAAAATTATGGATATGTTATACCTAAAACTAATTCAATAGATGAAATTATTGAGATTAACGATTTATTAAGTGAAGAATATGATAATTTAGTACGTAAAGAAAAATCAGGTAAAGAGATTTTATTTGATATACCATATTCTAATAATTTACAAAAAGAAAAAGTAGAAATAATAAATTCATATTTTGATCCTAGATTCAAATTTGAATTAAATCATGATTCTACTGATATAGACTTTATGAATGAAATAATTAATATATCAGAACTTGCTGATGATATAGCTTCTCATATGTTTAAAGAAACTTTATTTGAAGCTCATAATTCATCAGATGTATTAAATCATTCTAATAATTATGAAAATCTTCATACTTTATACTATTTATATTCATCTAAAGATAGAATTAAAAAGTATGAAAAACTATATAAAAAGTTTATGAATGCATATGATAATTTATTAGAAAGTAGAAAAGAAGCGATTAATAAATTATCTAGATCTGAAAAGGAAAAAAGATTCTTATTTGATGATGAAATAATACCGAATGTAGATTATATAATGAATTCTTTATCTAATAGTGAAGGTAAATTTCTTGATGCTCATGCTGTAGAAGAATGTAAATATAAAGCTATTAATAAAGGAAAATATCTTAATTATGATTTAGAAATAATTGCTAAAGATATGAAAATAGATGACTTAGCATTTATATATAATAAATTAAAAAGAAATGTAATTTATACTAGTTTTATTGATGATTTAAAAGTAACAGATAATAGAGAAGAAAAATATAAAGAAGCAAGATTTATTCAAAATGAGACTTTAGAAGTATTACAAGAATCAATTGCTAAAACTATAATTAATAAGACTTATAAAAGGACAGATGAAATATCTTATGATGAGTATCAATCTATGTTAAATAGTATTTATGTAAATATATTACATGAAAAGAGATTATCTTATACAAGAGATAATATAATTAGTGATAGTGAATATGAAAATGATTATCAAGAAGTTAAAAAAGAGTGGGATGAACAAAGTGAATTTGTTAAAGCACTATACTTAATAGTTTCTAAGGAGGAATAAGATGTACGAAGAATTAATAAAAAGTTTTTCTAACTTATCTTTAGAAAATAAAAAAGAAAAGAATATTGAAGAATTAAAACTTATTTCTGCTACTTTAGAGTTATTATGTGATCAAAAGAATATAAAATATAAAAAAAATACAACTAATTATAGTATTGAAAATGAAGATGATTTTCAAAATTATTTATATGGGGAACTAGTTGCGATAAAAGAAGAACTAGGTGCTTATATTATTGAAAATGAAAAGTAATTAACATATAATATGAAAAGGAGGTTATTATGGAACTAAAAGGAAGTAAAACAGAACAAAACTTAATGACTGCATTTGCAGGTGAATCACAAGCAAGAAATAAATATACTTATTTTGCTAGTAAAGCAAAGAAAGATGGATATGAACAAATTGCAGCTATCTTTGAAGAAACAGCAAATAATGAAAAAGAACATGCTAAAATGTGGTTTAAAGAATTAAATGGTGGAGAAGTAAAAGATACAGTAGCAAATTTAAAATCAGCAGCAGATGGTGAAAACTATGAATGGACTGATATGTATGAAGAATTTGCAAAAGTCGCTGAAGAAGAAGGATTTACTAAAATTGCTTATTTATTTGAAGAAGTAGGTAAGATTGAAAAAGAACATGAAGAAAGATATAGAAAATTAATTGATAATATAGAAAATGAATTAGTTTTCAGTAAAGATGGAGAAAAAATTTGGATTTGTCGTAACTGTGGACATATAGTAATTGGGAAAGATGCTCCTAAAGTTTGTCCAGTATGTGCTCATCCACAAGCTTATTTCGAAGTTAAATCTGATAATTATATGTAAGATGCGTAAAGCATCTTTTTTGTTTACATTAATTTTGTAAAATTTACTATTTTTTATTATTTTTTTTTTATTTTTTATTATAATTAAATTATATATGGAGGTTATTATGAATGAGTATGAACGCTTAAAA
>CAZOBH010000030.1:0-8721 GCA_964578175.1 uncultured Clostridium sp. | reverse complement strand
ACCAATTCGAAATGGCGAATTGGTCGCTAGTATCACACTAGCCAACCCCTTTTTATTCTTTTTTATGGGACTGTCCTTCAGGGGGGACAGTTCCTTTTTGTTTGTTTTAATTTTATATAGATGTTATAATATACTTTGAGGTTATGTGTATGAAAACATTAGATATTGGATTAGATGTCGGTAGTACTACTGTTAAAGTAGTGGTAATGGATAAAGATAGAAATATCTTATATAAGGATTACCAAAGACATTTTAGTGATACAAAGAAAACAATTAAATCGTTATTAGATAAAGTTATAGAAGATTATGGAAAAGGTAATAAATTTACTGTTACTTTTACGGGAAGTGGTGCAATAGCTCTTGCTAAGTTTTTGAATGTAAATTTTGTTCAAGAAGTTATTGCGTGTAAAAATGCTATAAAAGAATATGCAACAGGTACTGATGTAGCTATTGAACTAGGTGGAGAAGATGCAAAGATTATTTATTTTGATCAAACTATTGAACAAAGAATGAATGGTTCTTGTGCAGGAGGAACTGGGGCTTTCTTAGACCAAATGGCAGTATTATTAAATACAACTACTGAAGGTTTAAATGAATTAGCTACTAAAGGAGAAAAGATATATCCAATTGCTTCACGTTGTGGAGTTTTTGCAAAAACTGATATCCAACCTCTTTTAAATGAAGGAGCTAAAAAAGAAGATGTTGCATTATCTATTATGCAAGCAGTAGTTAACCAAACTATTTCAGGACTTGCTTGTGGAAAACCAATTCGTGGAAATGTTATTTTTCTAGGTGGACCACTTAATTATTTATCTATGTTAAGAGATAGATTTATTAAGACTTTAGATTTAAAAGATGATGAAATAATAGTTCCAGAAGATGCAAGAGTATTTGTTTGTATCGGAGCAATTCTTGATAAAGAAAAAAAGAAAATATATACATTAGATGATTTGAAAAAAATACTTACTAAATTATCTAAATTTAAAGAAAGTGAATCAGGAGATTTACCAGCTTTATTTAAAGATAAAAAGGACTATGAAAAATTTGTTAAAAGACATGAAAAAGCATCTGTTAAAAAAGGAAACTTAGAAACATATACTGGAGATGTATTTGTTGGTATAGATGCTGGAAGTACTACTGCAAAAGTAGTAGCTATAGATTATGATGGTAATTTACTATATCAAAATTATAGAAGTAATAAAGGAACTCCAGTTGATACAGTTAAAGATATGTTATTAGATTTATATAGCAAATTACCAGAAAATACTATTATTAGAAGTAGTGGTTCAACTGGATATGGAGAACTTTTAATAAAAACAGCGTTTAATCTAGATATTAGTGAAATAGAAACAATGGCTCATTATGAAGCAGCTAATTATTTCTTACCTGGTGTTGAATCAATTATAGATATTGGTGGACAAGACATGAAATACATTAAGATTAAGGATGGAGCAGTAGATTCAATTATGCTTAATGAAGCTTGTTCATCTGGATGTGGATCATTTATAGAAACACTTGCTAAATCACTTAATATTAGTGTAGAAGAATTTGTAAAACTTGCTGTTGAATCAAAACATCCGATTGATTTAGGTTCTCGTTGTACAGTATTTATGAATTCTAAGATAAAACAAACTCAAAAAGAAGGAAGACCACTAGGTGATATATTTGCTGGACTTTCATATTCAGTTATTCGTAATGCAATTCAAAAAGTTATGAAAATAAGAGATGTATCAACACTAGGAGATAAAATAGTTGTACAAGGTGGAACTTTCTTAAATGATGGAGTATTAAAAGCATTTGAAAATATAACTGGAAAAGAGGTTATTAGACCAGATATAGCTGGACTTATGGGTGCTTATGGAGTAGCACTAATAGCTTTAGATAACTTTAAACAATATGAAGATCAAGATGTTAAAAGTAGTATCTTATCTCCAAAAGAAATAGAAGATATGAAGATAAAAACATTCTTCAGTCGCTGTCAAATATGTGAAAATCATTGTGCATTAACTATAAATATGTTTGGTAAAAAGAAGTTTGTTTCTGGTAATAGATGTGAACGAGGAGCAGGTAATGTTGGAACATCTTCAAATCTACCAAATATGTATCAATGGAAATATGATAGAATTTTTGATTATGATCCATTAGATGAAGATAAAGCATATCGTGGAACAATTGGTATTCCAAGAGCTTTAAATATGTATGAAAACTATCCTTTATGGTTTACTTTATTTACTAAACTTGGATTTAGAGTAATAATATCAGATCATTCTAATCGTAGAATATATGAAAAAGGAATAGAATCTATGCCTAGTGAATCAGTATGTTACCCAGCTAAATTGGTTCATGGACATATTATGAACTTATTAGATAAAGGAATAAAAACTATATTCTATCCTTGTATTATGTATGAAACTCGTGAATTTAATCAAAGCGATAATACATATAACTGTCCAATAGTTCAATCATATTCTGAAGCTATTAAATTAAATGTAGATGAATTAGAATTAGAAGATATAAAATATATGAATCCGTTTATTCCACTTGAAGAAGATAAAATGTATAAAACAATTATTTCTCTTGATGAATTTAAAGAATATAATTTCTCTAAAAAAGAATTAAAATCAGCTATACATGATGCTTTTAAAGAACAAGAAAAGTTTAAAGATGATGTTAGAAAAAAAGGAGAAGAATATTTAAAAATTCTAAAGAAGAATAAACAAAAAGCAATAGTTCTTGCTGGAAGACCATATCATTTAGATAAAGAGGTTAATCATGGAATAGATACTATGATTACATCATTAGGTCTAGGTGTACTTACAGAGGATTCAATATGTCACTTAAATCATTTAGATACAAAATTAAGAGTAGTTGATCAATGGGCATATCATTCAAGAGTATACAGAGCTGCTGATGTTGTAAGTCAATATGATAACTTAGAAATGGTAGAATTAAATTCATTTGGTTGTGGACTTGACGCTATTATTACAGATCAAACAGAAGAAATACTTAAGAAAAATGATAAGTTATTTACTACTATTAAAATAGATGAAATTAATAATCTTGGAGCAGCCAAAATAAGAATTAGATCTTTAATTGCTTCTATGAATAAAAGACAAGATGAAAATAATTACAAACCATATATCTATAATAAGAATTATTTCAAAGAAAGTGATAAGAAACATACTTTATTATTCCCAGATATGTCTCCATATCATATGCCATATTTTGAAGCATTACTTCAAAGTGAAGGATATAATGCTGTATATTTAAGGGAATCAAATGAAGAAACAGTTGAAACTGGTCTTAAATATGTTAATAATGATGCATGTTATCCAGCAATAATAGTAATTGGTCAACTAATACATGCTTTAAAAAGTGGAAAATATGACTTAAATGATACATCAGTAATTATTACTCAAACAGGTGGAGGATGTCGTGCAACTAATTATATAGGATTAATTAGAAAAGGACTTCGTGATGCAGGATTCCCACAAGTATCAATTTTATCATTTAATTTAAGTGGACTCGAAAAAGAACAAGCATTTAAGATAACTCTTCCACTTGCTAATAAAGCTTTACAAGCAGTAGTATATGGAGATTTATTAATGAGACTTTGTAATGCTACAAGACCTTATGAAGTAAATGCTGGTGAAACAGAGAAAACTTATAAAAAATGGGAAGAGATAACTTTAAAATCTATTAGAAATGGTAAATATAAAGAATATAAACAAAATATAATTAATATAATAGAAGATTTTAAAAATATTAAAATAGAAAATAAGAATTTACCTAAAGTAGGAATAGTTGGAGAAATCTTAATTAAGTATCATAGATTTGGAAATGATAATGTGGTTTCTAAACTTGAAGCAGAAGGAGCAGAAGTTGCTGCACCTGATTTAATGGGATTTGTTAAATATTGTGTATATAATTCAATTATTAAAGCACGTATGTTTAAATCTGGTATGATTACACCAATAATATATCAAGAAGCATTAAGACTTATTAATAGATATGAACAAGTAGTTAGAAATCATACTAAAGATACTAGAATTAGACAACCATGTGATATAAAAGAACTTGCAAACAATGTAGATGGAATTTTATCAACAGGAAATCAAACAGGAGAAGGTTGGTTCTTAACTGGTGAAATGGTTCAATTAATACATGAAGGAATTGAAAACGTAGTATGTGTTCAACCATTTGCTTGTTTACCTAACCATATAGTTGGTAAAGCAGTTATTAAAAAGGTAAGAAAACTTTATCCTAATTCAAATATAGTAGCAATTGATTATGACCCAGGAGCAAGTCATACAAATCAAGTAAACAGATTGAAATTAATGCTTACAGTAGCTAAAGAAAATTTGGAGGAAAAAGAAAATGAATAATATTGTTGTTACTACTACTTTTGAAAGTAGAAATGAAGCAAAAATGGTCGCAAAAACTTTATTAGATGAAAGATTAATAGGTTGTGCTCAAATAACAGAATTAGAATCTCTTTATAATTGGGAAAATGAATTTAATGATAATATGGAGTTCTTATTATCTGTTAAAACTAAAAAAGAATTATTTGATAAAGTAGCAACTAGAATTAGAGAATTACATAGCTATGATCTTCCTGAAATTGCATATTTTGAATTTGATGGAACAAAAGAATATATTGATTGGGTAGATTCTGGATGTTCTAAAGAGACTTTAGTATAAAATACTTAAGTCTTTTTTTTTATGCTTTTAAGTGCTATTATTTATATAGGATAGGTGAGAATATGATAAAAGAGTTTGAAAAAACTTTTTGTTTAAAAAATATTGGAGTAGGGTATTTATATTTTTATCTACATTTTGTAGTAGAAGTAGTATGTTTTTATTACTTATCTATAGTTACAGGTGGTTCTAATATAGTTTGGTTAATACCATTTTTATATGATGGACTTGCTTTTGTACCACAAAGTATATTTGGTCATTTAAGTGACAAATATCCTAAAATTAGTTTTTCACTTATAGGTTTTTCATTAACTTTTATTGCTTTATTATTATCATCATATACTAGTATATCAGTATATATATCATTAATAATATTGTGTATAGGTAATACTTTTGTTCATGTTAATGGAGCAGAAGTAACATTAAAAAATTCTAATGGTAAATTATCTCACGCTGCTATATTTGTTGCTGGTGGATCATTTGGAGTTGTATCAGGTAAATTATTAGCAATGTATAATTGGCCTCCAATATTGGTACTTATATTAATTCTAACTACTATTCCATTTATATTACTTGCAGATACTTATAAAAATAGTAAGAAAAGTCCTAATTGTACTAAATTCAATTATGTTAAAGAAAGTATTAATCCATTCTTAGTAATAGTATTAGCAACATTAGTTGTTATTATTCGTGGATACATGGGATATGGAATACCTACTAGTTGGAATAAAACAGTGCCTCAAATGATTTATTTATTTTGTATAATGGGACTTGGTAAGGCTTTAGGAGGAATTTTATCAGATAGATTTGGTATTAGAAAAGTTGCTTTAATATCTACAGTACTTGCTATACCTTTCCTTTGTTTAGGAGATAAGTATATGTGGATTTCATTATTTGGAGTAATGTGCTTTTCAATGACAATGGCTATTACTTTAGGAATACTTGTATCAGTACTAAAAAAACATCCAGGACTAGCTTTTGGATTTACAACGATAGGATTATTCCTAGGAACAGTACCTATATTCTTTATAAAATTAACTATGGAATTAAATATTATATTTATAGTAGTAATGTCATTAATATGTACTTTTATATTACTAAGTTTATTAAAGAAAGAGGGATAATATGAAATATATATATAATAATTCATTTATAAGAGATAATGAGATAATATTTTATGTATTTGTAATTTCAATAATAATTATGATTATATGGGCATTTGTAAAAGCATGGAGAATATTAAATGCTGATAAGTGAACTGCCTAAATATATGATCTTTTGTTTAGTAGCAACAATTGTTATTGAATTATGTGTTGCATTAATACTAGGTGTAAAAAAGAGAAAAGATCTATTAAATGTAATCTTAGTTAATATAGTTACAAATCCTATAGTTGTAACAGTACCTGTATATTTTAATTATGTATATGGGTTACAAGCAAGGAATATAGTTTTATATATACTTGAAATACTTACTGTTATAGTAGAAGGATTTATATATAAAAAAGTATTAGATTATAAAAAGATTAATCCATTTATACTTGCATTAATTCTTAACATTTCTTCTTATGTAAGTGGGTTAATTATACAATAGGAGGTATGATGTTTTTAGATGTAGCTGTTGATAGACCTACAGTTTTAGATGTAGGTGATCCTGATCTTATGACAATATGTTTAGTTGCATGTATTGTTACTGCAATTGTTGCATTAGTTATAGTTAAATTAATAAATAAAAATAAGAAAGGAAAATGATATGAAAAAGATAGTTTATTTATTTAGTTTATTATTAATGATTATACCAATAGGAGTATTTGCAGATATGGGAGCACCATCTGTTAATTATAAAGCGATTGTAGTTACTGATAATGCTCCATATTATAGGTCTGATGAAAAGAGAACAAAAGCTGGAACTCTTAAAGCTGGAACAGAAATTGAAGTTATCATGGAGTTAGAAGATTATGTTATTTTTGATTATAAAGATGATTCTTTTGAAATTAGTCTTAAAGATATAAAAGCAAAAAAGAATTTCAATATGGATGATTATATTGATAAGAATAAGACTCATAAAGGTAAAGTTTTAGATAAAAATGGAGTAGATTTGTATGAAGGGCCTGGAGAAGCGTTTGAAAAAGTAGGAGATAAAGTTCCATTTGAAGCTGAGGTTACAATTTATTCAGTAAACGATAAATTCAATGATGAAGTTGGAAGTGGAGATTCATGGATCTACATAAAATATAATGATGTTAGTGGATGGGTTGATTCTATAGGTGGATCAGTTGGACAATGTCTTGATAATGATATTTATTTACCTGCAAAAACTAATGTATTAAAATTTGAAGAAAAAGAAGGATATGAACTAGGTGAACAACCTACTAAAGTAATTGGTTCAATTCCTGCTAATACAACAATAAGTTATAAAAATATATTTATGCTAGATGAATGGAGTAAAGGATTATATTATGTAGAATACAATGATATTAAGGGCTATGTTATTTATTCTAGCTATGATGATAAAATTGAGTCAAGTGACATTCTATTCATTCCTAACGAGGGATATAAATTAGAGATTTTAAATGATAAAGTAAAATTATATGATTCTCGACCAAAAACAGAAGAAGAGGGTAAATATAAAACTGTATCTAAAGCTGATTTTGAAGGAGTTAAAGTTAAATATCTTGATGGTAGTTATTTATATGTTGAAAATGATAAAGTTAAAGGATGGATTGAATATACTTTAGATCTTGATTACGCAAAAGAAGACAAGATTGATACATATTTCGTAGATGGTGAAAGAAAAGAAGAACCAGAACCAACTCCAGTAGAGGAACCTAAAGTAGAACCAAAAAAGGAAGAAGATAAAGATTTAAATACAACAATTATATGTGTTGCAGCTGGAGTTGTTATATGTATTACAGCTTTAACTACTATTGTTCTTGTAAACAAAAAGAGAAAAGCTAAAAAGAATAAAGTAGAACAAGGTGAAGTAGAAGTACCTGTTACTGAAAACGATGAAAATAATGATATAAAAGAATCCTAATTAGGATTTTTTTTATTGAATTACTTAGTTATTAGAGATATAATACAATCTTCGTGAAAAAAATGTTTATTGAAATATAAAAAAATGGTATACTAATACTAGAATAGAAGGAGTTGGTATCATGCCTGAAGGAAGTTTTAGCATATTAGAACGTTATGGCGAGAATTATACAGAAAAAGAATATGTTACAAATCCAGCTATTGGACGTGAAGAACAATTAAAAGCTTTAACATTGATTTTATTAACTCCTGAAAAATCAGCTATTTTAATAGGTGAACCTGGTGTTGGTAAAACTGCCATAATTGAAGGAATGGCTTATTTAATACAAAGAGATGAAGTACCTGATGCTTTAAAAGGGTACACAATTATAAATATTAAAACAGCTTCTCTTTTAGGAACTATGCCTAATGGAGAAAGTAAAGTTCAAGTTATGTTAGATGAACTTAAAACAAGAGAGAAAGTAATCCTTTTTGTAGATGAAATACATATGTTAATCGGAGCTACTGATGAATCAAGTCTTGACTTCGCTAATATATTTAAAGAGGGATTAGGACGTGGTTCTATTAAAGTTGTTGGTGCAACAACTACAGCTGAATATGAAAGATATATTTTAAGAGATAAAGCATTTACTAGACGTTTTCAAAGAATAGATGTACCAGAACCAACTAGAGAAGAAACAATTGATATTATAATTGGAACATTACCTAAAATTGAAAAGTCAACAGGAGTTAGATTTAAATATTCTAAATATCAACAAAGGCTTATTATAGAATCTATAGTTGATATAACATCTGAATATAAAAGAGTATTTGAAGTAAACTCAAGATATCCAGATATAGCATTAACGTTATTTAAATCAGCATTCTCATTTACTGTTTTTGATAATAGAAAAGAAGTTAATATATTTGACTTTGAAAAAGCTATAGAAAATACACATTTAGTATATCCAGATGTTATTAAGAAAGAATTACCAATCTTTAAAGAAAAAT
>CAZOBH010000029.1:3745-10549 GCA_964578175.1 uncultured Clostridium sp. | reverse complement strand
TTAATTGTTCTTTTGGATCATCTGGGAAGTCATTTCCTATTTTAGCTTTATATTCGTCTTTGAATTGTCTAGCTAATTTTTTTAAATCATCAGCTGTTAATTCAACATCTAATTTAACTCCCTTAGCTTCTTTCATTTTATCGATTAATTCTTCAAAGTATTTCTTACCAACTTCCATAACTACGTCAGAATACATTTGAATAAATCTTCTATAGCAATCCCAAGCCCATCTTGGATTATTTGATTTTTCAGCTAAAGTATTAACTACTTCTTCATTTAATCCTAAGTTTAAGATAGTATCCATCATACCAGGCATTGAAGCTCTTGCTCCAGATCTTACTGATACTAGTAATGGATTTTCTTTATCTCCAAACTTTTTACCAGTTATTTCTTCCATCTTTACTATATATTCATTGATTTGAGATTGTATTTCCTCATTGATTTCTCTTCCATCTTCATAGTATTGAGTACAAGCTTCAGTAGTAATTGTGAAACCTTGAGGTACTGGTAATCCTATGTTAGTCATTTCTGCTAAGTTAGCACCTTTTCCACCTAAAAGATTACGCATGTCTGCATTTCCTTCAGTGAATAAATATACATATTTCATTTTTCTTCTTATATTCCTTTCTGTAAACTACAATTAAAAGTATACCACAAACCAATATAAAAGAAAAAGTATTACACGTGAATTTTATGTAAAATTCGTAATACTTTTTTATAATGATCTAGACTTTTTTTCTTGATCTTTTGGTCTTCCTTTATTAACTTTTAATTTTTCTTTAACTATTGTTATAAAATATGGAATATTTACTTTTGTTATCCTAGATTTATTCATTGCTTTACCAGCTTTTCTAGTCTCTTCAATTATCCTTTCTTCTTCATCATGTATTCTTTTTCCTTCTTTATGACTTACTCTTTCTATTCTACAATCTGAACCTATTACCATATCAGTAAGTCCATAATGTTTTTTATTTGCTTTTGGATTAGCTACCTCTCTTACTGCTTGTGCAAGAGATGATTGATAACAATAATCAAATGCTTCCATGATATAAGGAGTTAAATCTTCTGGTACATTATTACCTTGAATTAGTGATGATAATGTTCTTTGTCTTTTAATTTGTTCAACTTTATCATTAAAATCAAATGCAGTTCTGTTTAAATATGTATTTAAAATATTTCTTGCTCTTGCTTCTACTTTATCTTTTCCTTCAATTATAGTTCTAACTTGTAATTTAGTAGAAGCTGATCTATAAATCATATTTGCTAAATCTTCAGCAGTATTACATTTATTAATCATTTCAGTTGTAACATTAACTCCTAAAAATTCTTGTGAAAGTTCTCTAACATAATCCATATCAAGTTTTGCTCTAGAAAGTTTTTTATTATCATTTACATCATCTCTAGTTTTTAACTTTTTAGATGCAGCAACTAATATATCTTTCGAAGTTCTTTCCATTATATAATCAATTTCATCTACATAATTGTTTTTAAGCTTTACTGAATCAGATACTCTTCTTAAATAATCTCTACATTTAGCTGCAGGAATCTCTGATTTTTCACTTTGACTTATAGAACTTTCAGTACGAGATTCTAATGAGTCTTGAGCTTCTCTAATAATATCTCCAAGTGGAGTCTTATCATCTGTTTCTTTTTCAACTATTGGTCCAATCTTTAATTTTCTAGATAGTCTTTTTAGAACTCCTGGTTTAACACCTAAATTTCTTAAATCATATAAGTCATTAAAGAATACTACTTCACCAGGATTTCCTTGTCTTCCACAACGTCCTTTTACTTGATCATCAACTCTTGAATATCTAAAATGACCAGAACCAATTATTTTTAATCCACCTAAAGCCATTACTTCTTGTTCTTCTCTTTTTCTTGATACTTCTAATAATCTAATTGCTTCTGCTCTTATATTTTCTTTTTCAGTATCACTATTTATTTTTAAAGCTGCATTAGCAGGACCCATAATCTTTGCATATCTTTTAAAACGAGATTTAGATATTTCTTTAGAATATCTTTCTATTTCTTCTTCAGTAGGTTCTGCTCCTCCTAGTTTTATATCAGTTCCACGTCCTGCCATTTCAGTTGAAATAGTAATAGCTCCTTTTTTACCTGCACCAGCAATAATTTCTGCTTCTCTTTCTAAATCATCTATATCAGCATTTAATACAGGTATATCTATATTTATTCCATATTTAGGCAAATTATTAATTAAATAATCATGAATTTTTTTACTTTCTTCTACTGATGTAGTTGTTAAAAGAATAGGTTGTCCTTTTCTATGAGACTTAACTACTTCCATTAAGATAGCTCTATTTTTTTGTGCAGTAGTTCTATAAAGTCTATCTCCATGATCTCTTACTTGTTTTGTTTTATTTCTTGGTACTTTGTATGTTTCTAAATTATATAATCTTCTAAATGCACCTACTGCAGATGTACCAGTCATACCAGAAAACTTTTTGTATCTTCCAAAGAATGATACTGCTGGAATTGATGCTAATGTATCTTTAAATTTAGTTTCTCTTATAAAAAGTGGAGATCCTTGGTTAACTAGTTTTAATGTTTCTTTCTTTTCAATTGCTTGTTGAAGTCCTTTAGAATAAACTCTTCCTTCAGCAGTACGACCTCCCATTATTAATGAAAGAACTATTTCATTAGGATTTTTACTGTTTTTAGGTCTCGTATATTTATAATCTTTATCTAATTCTAATGTTACCCATGCAGTAATAGAGTTTTTAATATCTTCATAATTTTCAATAAACTCACTATCCATAAAACTATTAAATGAATCACGTAATTCAGGAATACTTTGATTAGAATCAATTAAATATGTAAGAGCTCTTGAACTTAAATATATTCTTCCATCTATTTCTGTATAATCAAGGTCCCTTCTAAACATTGGTTTTCCATTATATTGCATTCTTAATATTTTACTTTTATTTTCATTTATTACTCTATCTACTTCATCTCTTTTAAATCCGTAATAAAACATTACTTCACCTAAAGTAGTTAAATGAGTATCTTTTGTTTTAGGACAATAAATAATAGCTTGTGTATATTCATGAGCAACACTTTTATCTACTTCACCAGTAACTATTTGATCATATACTAATGGATCACTAACTTCATATAGAATTCCATCATCTTTTAATGGTGTTCTATCTGGATTTCTTCTTCTTAAGAATGTTCTTAAATAATTATCTTCATCATAAATTGCTTGCATTACATTAGCACATATAATTGTTGCTTGTTCTCTTTGAGATACAGTTTCATCATCAATTGCTAGTTCCTCATCTTCTTGAGAACCAGATAATGTAAATGGAGTTACAGCATCATCAAATAATACTTCATCAGCTTCATCTATAACTAAGAAATTAGGTTCTGTTCTTCTAGCTCTAACTTTAGTTGGATCTTTTTCTAATCCATCAAATAAATAATCAAAAGCAAAAGCATTAGATGAACCATATGTAACATCAGCTGAATATGCCTCTTGCCTTGCACTCAATTCTTCTTGTTCATATAGAATAGTTGCATCTTCTCTACATTTTTGAGCAAGTTCTAATCTTCTTTCATAAATCTCACTCTCAGTTAAACCTCTTAGATCTAAAGTTGAAAGTCTTTGATTAAATAATACTTTTTGACGTTCTTTTATTTTTTCTCTTCTCTCACTAGGTTTTACTTCTTCTACTAATCCACATGATAAACCTAAAAGTTCATATAAAGGTCTCATTTCAATAAAATCACGTCTTGCTAGATAAGCATTTGGTGTAATTACATGAGCTCCTTTTCCTAAAAGAGCATTTAAGTAAGTTGGTAGTGCTGCAGTTATCGTTTTTCCTTCTCCAGTTGCCATTTCAGATACATATCCATCATTAAGTAATATTCCACCCATTAATTGAACATCGTAATGAGTCTTACCTAATTTAATACCACTTGCTAATTTAACTAAACCATAAGCTTTTGGTAGAATTCTTTTTAAGGCATCATCTTCACTATATCCTAGTGACATATATGCTCTTACTTCACTTCTTAGGTTTTCAGTTTGTGTTTTAAAAAAAGATTCTACTTCATCACTTGAGGCATCTCTTTTTAACATATAAGAGTACCATTCATACTCTTTATTAATTTGTCTTACTTCACGTCTTAAACTTCTATCTTTTTTTCTACTAGAACTTCTTTCAAATATATCACTACTCATAACCAGCACCTCAACAAATTTCATCATGATTATATCATATATTAGTCTAAAATACAAAAAAGACTCTAAACGAGTCTAAAAATTAAATGTTAGCCAATTATACTTAAATATAAGTAAAATACCTACTATTATCATAATAATTCCACCAAGTACTTTTACTAATTTATTATATTTAGTAGTCATACCAGCAATACTTAATGTAGACACAGCTATAGTAAATACTACCATATCATCTAACATATAGAAAATAACATAAAGAATTAAGTATAATATACGAGCAACACCAGTAACATTATTAGCAACCATTATCTCAGAAAATATTACTGGGAAACCTGTAGAACAAGCAAGTTCAACAGCATTAACAGAAATAGCAAGAGCTATTATTCCAAGTAATGCAAAGAACATATTTCTAGCATTTTTAATCTTTTTAAGTTTAGAAACAATTTTCTTTCTTTTATCCTCATCTACTACGTGACATCCATCTTCTTCATTTCTTTCTTTAAAATATACATATAAATTATATAATCCTACCCCTATTGCAAATAATCCAATAATAATTCTTAAAACTTCAGTTCTAACAAAACCTAAAATTACATTTATACCTAACATAGATATAAAGTAAAATAATGCACTAGTAAACAAGAAAGTAAATCCTAGAATAAACATCTTCTTTTTATTTTTTAATCCAAATAGCATATTTATTAAGAATAAAAGTATCCACATAGCACATGGATTAAATCCATCTACTATTCCAAGAATAATAGCAGCAACACCTACTGAAGTTTCAGTTATACTTACTTCTCCAATTAAAGGAATTGACATCTTTTTCTCTTTAGCCTCTTTTATTACTTCTTTACTTTGAGTTTCCAAATAATAATTAATATCTTCTTCTAATGATGTAGCGACATATTCACCATATCCTGAATAATATTTATCTCCAATTACAGTGAAAGGAACAGAGTTTTCTGAAACACCACTCTTTTTAGCGTCTACTTCATTCTTTGCTTTAATCATATTTTTTCTATTCTTTTCATTTCTCCAAGTTTCAAATCTATATATTTTAATATCTTTTCCATATTTATTTTCTAATAGATTTAAAGTCTTTTCTTCCCTTGCACAATGAGGGCATCCATCTCCATAGAAAAAATAGATATTTACTACATTATCTTTTGGTTCTACTCCAACTATATCAGATATGATATCAGTATAATCATCAGATAATCCAAAGACATTTATAGGTATTATAAATAATAGTAATAATAAAATATAAATTTTTTTCTTCATTAAATCACCTATACTTTTCTACAAACTCATATATTTCTTTTTCAGAATGTTCTCCAACTAATCTAGTTACTTCTTTATCTTTATCTAAAACAATAACTACTGGTAAAACATCACCTATATTATATTTTTTAACTTCATCTTCATCAAAATCAAAATCTAATTCTTCCAAATCTAAATCTTTATATTCTTTTTCTATTTTTTTCCATACTTTATTAGTAATAATACAAGCAGGACACCAAACAGCATTAATTTTTATAAACTTCATATTAATTATCCTTTATACTAGTTAATTTATTATAACATTTATCAAATATTTTTAAGGATTCATCTACTTCTTCTTCTGTAGTTTTATAAGATAAACTTATTCTTATTGATGATTTTGCTCTTTCTTGATCATTAGTTAAAGCAAATACTCCTGGTGACATAGCAGATGAATTTGAACATGCTGTTTGAGTTGAAACATATACATCATTCATTTCAAGTGCATGTTGCATGACTTCCGGTTTAACCTTTAAAACACTAATATTTAATATATATGGTAAAGCATCATCAGGACTATTGATATAAACATTATCATATTTAGATAATTTAGATCTAATTTTATTGTTTAGCTTAGCAACATATTCATAATGTTTATCTAAGTCATTGTTTACAAGTCTCATAGCTTTAGCCATACTTGCAATTAATTGAGTAGCAGGAGTACCACTTCTATAAATAGTTGTTGATTTACCACCATGAATAATTGGTTCAATAACTATTTTTTCTTTTTTTACTAGTCCCCCTACTCCCTTAAATCCAAAAAATTTTTGAGCAGTAAATGATGCTAAATCTATGTTTTCAAGATTAATTTTTATTTTACCTATTGCTTGAGTTATATCTACATGGAAAAATATTTTAGGATAATTTTCTTTAATAAATTTACCTATTTCTTCTACATCTTCTACTATTCCTATTTCACTATTAACTGCTGTAATACTTATTAAAATAGTATCATCTCTAATTAATTTTTTTAAAGATTCTATAGTTATTTTTCCATTCTCATTACCTTTAACAAAATCAACATCAAAACCATTTTTTTGTAAGTAACCAATTGGTCCATAAATAGATGAATGTTCAAAATCACTAGTAATAATATGGCGACCTCTATTTTTATATTTATCAGCAATTCCAATTATAGCTAGATTATTAGATTCACTAGCACCACTAGTATAAATAATTTCTGTTGATTTAACTCCTAGAATTGATGCAATTTGATCAGTAGATGCATCAATTAATTTCTTTGCTTCTACTCCTAATTTATGCATTGAATTGGGATT
>CAZOBH010000029.1:0-3735 GCA_964578175.1 uncultured Clostridium sp. | reverse complement strand
GTATCTAAAACTTCTTCATCTATTGGTGTTGTTGCAGAATAATCTAAATAAATCATAATTCCTCCTATAATTTAAAATATGCTATTTCATGATCTTTAGTTCCTAGTTTAACTATATAATTACTATAGTTACTAGGAATTTGAAATGCAATTATAACACTTCCTTTTTTATTTTCAAGTATTCCAGTATCTTTATTTAATACTTTTATATCTATTATTTGTTTAACTTTATCTTTTCTAAATACCTCTCCTTTTACATCTAGTATTTCAGTTTCTAATAATCCATCAGTACCAAATGATTCAGTTTTAAAATTAGTTAAAGTTACTTCATATTCAATAGCTATAGTTTTAAATCCTGATGTTTTTTTTATCTTATCATCTGGATTTTCATTATTATAATCTTCTATATAACTATTATCCATTACTCTCACTAATTTAACACTAACTGGTTCATATTTATTATTTATAACATTAAACTTACTTGTAATACCAGTATCTCCTAAAGTTAAAGGAGATTTAACAGTAGATTTTTTCCCTTCTACTTTTTGTGTAGTTACTTCTTCTTCTTTATCATTATTATCTACTTTTATATTATTATCTTTATCGCTTAAATCAATCGTACATCCAGTAGTTAATAAAAAAATCATAATTAAAAATAATATCTTTTTCATATTTACCTCAAATTATTAATTCTTTCTTCTATATCTCCATTTAATACATAACTTTGACTAATTACTGTATCAACATCAACTAGTTTTACAGTTTCATTATCAATTCCACCATCAACTCTTAATTCAATATTTTTATCTTTAATCAAATCTTTTATCTCTTTTATTCTATCAACCGTATGATAAATAAATGATTGACCACTTTTACCAGGAACAACACTCATTATTAAGATAATATCTATATCATCTATAAATGGTTCTATAAAAGAAATATCAGTATCAGGACTTATAGCAAGACCAGTTTTAATACCATAAGATTTAATATGATCTAATAAATTCAAAATATCTTGCTTAACTTCACAATGAATAATAATATCTTCCGTATTAAGTAAAGAATAATCATCTATATAACTTAAAGGATTAGAACACATTAAATGTACATCTAATCTTTTAGTTAATGCTCCATTATATTCATTTAATTCTTTAATAGGATTAAATCTACTTTCAATAAATTTTCCATCTCCAACATCAATATGAATATAATCGGCACTAGATGAATTTATTTTAATAATATCTTCTTCTATATTTTTACTGTTAAAAAACGATACTGATACTTTTTTCATATAATCACCTGCTATTTATTATTTTTTTATAAGATAAATATCTAGATTCCAAAATTAATCCTTTACTAACTGCATCTTTAACATTACAATCATCTTCATTAATATGATTACAATCTTTATATTTACAAGGATAATTTCTAAATTCTATAAATGCATCTCTAATCTTATCTCTATCTATATTATTAAAATCTAATGCAGAAAATCCTGGACTATCTAATATTTTACCATCAAACAATTCAATTAATTCTATATGTCTAGTAGTATGTCTTCCTCTTCCTAATGCAATAGATATTTCACCAGTTTCAAAATTAATATCTGGATTTAATTTATTAATTAAAGTACTTTTACCTGCTCCAGTTTGACCTGTAAAAACAGTAGTTTTATCTTTAAATATTTTTTTAATATCATCTAAATCATTATTAGTAAATACCAAATAACCTATAGATTTATAATAATCAAATATCTTATTAATTTTTTCTTTATCTAAATCATTTAATAAATCCATTTTAGATATACATATAATAGGTTTTACATTATTTAATTCCATCATAACAATTAATTTATCTAATAATACTGGATCAAAATCAGGTAATTTTACACTAGTAAGAATAAGACCTTGATCTATATTACTAACCACAGGTCTTATTAACATATTCTTTCTTTCTTTAATTTCTAATATGTAATTATTATTTGGATCAAATACTACATAGTCACCAACCATAGGAGTGATTTTATCATTTCTAAATCTCCCCCTACTATTACAAAGATATTCTTTTCCATTTGAATTAACAGTATATTGATTACTAACTATTTTAATTATTTGTCCTTCTATCATGTATTATCTCCATTACTAGTTGAATTATTACCAGTAGATGTATTTGTACTGGTACTTGTACTACTATTATTACTTGTATTAGATGGTTGTTTAGCAATATGAATAGTAATTGATGCACCAGATACTATCTTAGATCCAGCTGGTCTTGATTGATATAATATCTTTCCTTCTTCTTCTTCACTATCAACTTGTTTCTTATTTAAAGTAATATTATAAGTTGAACAAAAATCTTCAACATCACTAACAGTATATTTTTCAGCAACAAAATCAGGATAAACTTCATATATATCAGGAATGTATAAAATTACTTTATCTCCCTTAACAAGCTTAGTACCTGCTTTTGGTGATTGATCAAGTATTGCTTGAGCATCCAATCCTTCTTTGTTTTCCATAGATTTCTTTTGTACATCTACTTTTAATCCATAAACTTTTTCAAGTTCTGTTTTAACTGTTAAATAATTCTTTCCTTTATAATCTCCTAAAGTTACTTTTTCTTCTCCAGTTGATTCATAAATTGTAATCTTGTCATTTTTCTTAGCTTTACGACCTGCTAAAGGACTAGTTTTTATTACTTCTCCTTCATCATACTCTGTACTAGATTCTTTCTTTATCTCATCATCTACTTTTAAATGAGAATTTTCTAATACTTCTATTGCTTCTTCGGTCGTCATACCAGACACATCAGGAATAGTAATTTCTTCTGATTTTCCAAAGAATGCTGGTATAAATATAATACTTAGAACAATTACTAGAACAACTAAAATTGCTAATAAAGCCCAAATAATCTTTTTAGTATTACTCATCTTCTTCTTTTCTTCTGGTGTTAATTCTTCTACTTGTTCTAATTCAACATCTCCAGTAACATTATTTTCTTCTTCTCTTCTTCTTTCTCTTTCTTGATCTCTTTTCTTATTTTTCATAGTAGGAACAACATCTTTATCATCTGTTTCATGTTCTGGATATTTAAATTTAACTTTAGTTTGATTCATTATTTCAGGATCTAAACATATTCTTAAATCTCTATTTATTTCTTTAACATCGTTATATCTATTTTTAGGATTTTTAGCAGTACATTTTAAAATAATATTTTCTATACTTTGTGGTACTGTATTATTTTTCTTACATACACTTGGCATAGGTTCTTTTAAATGTTTTAAAGCTATTTCTACTGCATTATCTCCTTTAAAAGGAAGAGTTCCAGTTAATAACTCATAAAAAAGAATACCCATAGAATAAATATCAGATTTAATTGTTGATCCTTTACCACTTGCTTGTTCAGGTGGTAAATAATGAACACTTCCCATTACTGAATTTGTTTGAGTAAGTTGAGTTGAATTTAAAGCCATAGCTATACCAAAATCAGTAATCTTTATTGTTCCATCTTCTCTAATCATTATATTTTGTGGTTTTATATCTCTATGAATTATGTAACTATCATGAGCTTCTGCCATTCCATCTGTTAATTGAAGCATAATATCTACTGCTTCTCTAACAGTTAATTTACCACGTTTCTTAAGAAGTTGTTTAACAGTCTTCCCTTCTATATATTCCATGACGATATAATAATTACCATTATCTTCACCTACATCATACATCTCAACAATATTAGG
>CAZOBH010000028.1:0-11224 GCA_964578175.1 uncultured Clostridium sp. | reverse complement strand
ATTAAGTAATATTATTGGGTATGCAAAGATCATACCAAGTAATATTACAAAAATAAAAACCATAGAATTAATTGGAGGTATCAAACTCTATGGTTAAATACAAAGTTAATTTGAAATTTAAAGATGCATCTAAATCTTTAAATGAAATAATAACTGAAGTATTAAAAATAGAATTACAAAAGAGATTAAACATGACTTGCAATTATTTAGATAGAGAGCTACCATGTAATCATACTCATTATTCCCAAGTAGAAGGGAGTAGTAATTAATGGTAGGGAATAGTAGTTTTAAAGTAGGACTTTATATAAGATTATCAAGAGATGATGGAAATATAGAATCTGATAGTATTTTAAGTCAAAGAAGTTTACTTAATCAGTATGTTAAAGAAAATAATTATATAGTAGTAGATGAGTATGTAGATGATGGATTTTCTGGAACTAATTTTGATAGACCATCATTTAAAAGAATGATGAAAGATATTGAATTAGGAAAAATCAATATGATTATTACTAAAGATATGTCTAGATTAGGTAGAGATTATATAGGTACAGGAGAATTAATAGAAAAGTATTTTCCAAATAATAATATTAGATATATAGCTATTAATGATGGTATAGACACTTTTATAGATAATACCAACAATGATATTGCACCTTTTAAGGCAATAATGAATGATATGTATGCAAAAGATATTTCTAAAAAAATTAAAAGTAGCCTACATTCTAGAATGAAAGATGGTTTATATGTATCAGGAAGATGTCCATTTGGGTATATGAAAGATCCAACTAATAAGAATCATTTAATTATAAATGAAGAACAAGCAGAAGTGGTTAAATTAATTTTTGATTTAGCTCTTAAAGGCAATACATATCATTATATTGCTCAAGAATTAACAAAAAGAAAAATAAAAACTCCAGCCTCATACTATAATTATGTATGGAATACTAAATGTACTAATATAAAATGTGTATCACAAGAATATGGAGTATGGGTAGATACTACAATTAAAGCAATTTTAACTAATAGAATTTATACTGGAGATGCAGTGCAGGGTAAGACTAAAAAAATTAATTATAAACTGAAAAAGACAGTTAAAAATAATCCAGATGATTACATTATAGTTGAAAACACACATGAAGCAATTATTGACAAGAGTACTTTTAACTATGTACAAACTTTACTACCTAAAAATGTTAAAAGACCAGAAAAGAAACGATTTTACTTATTAGATGGACTTTTATATTGTGGAGATTGTAAACACAGAATAACAATTAGATATCAAAATAAAACAGGAAGAAGTTATACTACCTGTGATTATTATAGAACATATTCAAAATATCATGTTTGCACAACCCATACAAATAATTATGAGGTATTAGAAAAGGTTACTTTAGATAACATAAGAGATGTATGTAAAAAGTATTTAGATAAAAACAAAATAAAGGAATCAATTAGTAATATAGAGTTTGTGGATAATAGTTTAAAGATTAAGAAACAAATTGAAAGTCTAGAAATAACAAATAATAAACTAACAGAAAGTCTAGATAAAACATATATGGATAGATTAAAAGGTATAATAGACGCAGAACAATACTTAAGAGTAAGTGAAAACATAAAAAAAGAAATGGATAATAATAAAAAGAATATTGATAGTCTTAAAAATGAACAAATAGAAGAGAATAAAATAGATAACAAACAAATAGAAAAATATATAAATGATTTTTTATCACTTGAAAAGCCAACTAGAGAATTAATAATCAATTTAGTTGAAAAGATTTATATCTATCAAGATAAACGGGTAGATATTATATTTACATTTAAAAATGTTACATAAAATTTTGTCAGGAGTTGCAATAATGGGATATAAGAATACTTGTTTAAGGATAATAAATGATAAAGTAAATAAAGATAATATTGATTTAGTTTTAAGTGAAATAGATGATTTTGTTAAACCTTATCAAATTAATAATAAACAAGATAATAAAGTTTATAATGAAGTTATTAGTATTTTAAATGATATTAAAAATAATAAATAGTTTGTAAACTAATCGTTTTATAGACAATTTAAATTGTAAAAATGCTTTAAAGTATATATATTTTTTGTTATAATTAATTAGAGTATAGAAGGGTGAAGACGTATGAAAGTATTATGTATTGGTAATGCCGCATTTGATGTAACACTACCACTTAACAATTATCCAGTTGAAAACAAAAAGATTAGAGTTGATCTTCCTAGAGTAGAGTGTGGAGGAGGAAGTTCTTCAAATGTAGCTTATTTATTAGCTAAATGGGGAGTTGAAACATACTTTGCTGGCGTAGTTGGCGATGATTATTACGGAGAAGTTATAAAAAAAGAATTTAATAATATTGGTGTAAATATTAAGTATCTTGAAACTAGAAAAGGTGCTGATACTACTACTAGTTATATTATTAATAATATGGGTAACGGATCAAGAACAGTATTAACTCATAAAGAAAATAAACTTGATATGAAGAAAAGAGAAATAGATGATAAATTTGATGTTATTTTCTTAGATGGTTATGAATATGATTTTGCAAAAGATGCTATTAAAGCAAATCCAGATGCAATTAAAATAATAGATGCTGGTTCATTGAGAGAAAACACTGTTGATCTATGTAAAATGGTTGATTATATAGTTTGTTCACATGATTTTGCAGAAGATTATACTAAAACAAAAGTAAACTATAAAGATATTAGAACATTAATGAGTATATATGAAAAACTAAAAAAAGATTTCCAATGTGAAATAATTATAACTCTAGAAGATAAAGGATGCTTTACATATCATGATGGATATAAATTAGTACCATCATTAAAAATGAAAGCAGTTGATTCAACTGGAGCTGGAGATATTTTTCATGGAGCATTTACTTATTGTATTATTAACGGATATGATTTAATAAAAGCAATGAAGATATCTAATATTACAGGAGCTTTATCCGTTACTAAAATAGGTGGAAGATATTCTATCTCATCAAAAGAAGAAGTAATGAAAAAATATGACGAAATTAATGTATCGTAGTACGATGCCAACGTTAGATTTACATGGAGAGATTAAAGGAAGTGCAAGAATACTTGTAAATGAATTCATCAATGATAATTATTTAATGGGTAAATATGAAGTAGCAATTGTACATGGAATAGGTAAAGGCATAATAAAAAAGGAAGTGCATGATATGCTGAAAAAACACAAATATGTTGAAGATTATTATTTAGATAATTTTAATAATGGATGTACTCTTATAAAAATAAGAGAAAATGTTGACAAAATGCCGGTTTATGACTATAATAAACGGCACAACTCAAAGGGGGAGGAGTATTAATTATGTACGCTGATGAGGAAGTAAAGAGAGGAACTCCAGTAAGAGATTTCCTATTAAAATTAATTTTAGTAATAATATTCGTACTATTATTACTATGGTTATTACCTGCTAGAATTAATAGCACTTTAAATAACACAAATAGTGGTAATTCTAATGGTGGTAGTGAAAACACTACTAATACTAGTGCAACAGGTAATGTAGATTTAACTGCTTTAACTAACAGAATATTTAATGCAAATATTCAAGAAATGAAAGAAGCAGCAATTCTATATTATACAACTGAAAGATTACCTCAAAATGTAGGTTCTGATTCTAAGATGACTTTAAAAGAAATGATTGATAAACATCTTTTATTAGAATTTACAGATAAGAATGGTAATACATGTGATGCTAATAATTCATATGTACAAATTACTAAAGAAGAAAATGAATACTTAATGAAAGTATACTTAAAATGTAATGATGATGAAGATTATATTTTAGTACATGTTGGATGTTATTCATATTGTAATAATCCAGCTGGTGTTTGTGAAAAACAAGAAACTAAAAAGACTGGTAAAACAGTTACAATAGTAACTCCTAAGAAACAACAACCAGTTGTTAAGAAAACAACAACTCCAGGACCTGGATGTACATTAGAAATAGCTTCAGGAGCACTTGGTGAAGACGGATGGTATGTTGGAAATGTAAAAGTTAAATTTGCATCTAAATATACTACTGCTAGTGGAGCTAAGATAAAGGCATACGGAATAACAACATCTGCTACTGCAACATATAATAATAATACAGCATTAACAATATCTAAAGATGGTACGACTAAGGTCTATGGATATGTTAAAGATTCAAATGGAAAAACAGCAATTTGTAATATAACAGTTAAAAAAGATACTGTTGATCCTGATTGTAAAATTGATGTATTAAAAGGAACAATGAAAGACAATGGAACTTTCACAGGAACTGTTAAAATAGGATTTAGATCTAGAACTGATGCAACATCAGGAGTTAAGTCTTATGGATTATCTGAATCTACAAAAGTTTCATACAACGGAAAAGCATCTATTAATGTATCTGGAAATGGAAGTCATACTGTTTATGGATATGTAAAAGATAAAGCTGGACACACTAAAGTTTGTAAGAAAACTATTTCAATTAAGAATGAAGATAAAGCTGTTGAATCTCATCCAAATTGTGTTCTAGAAGTTAAGAGTGGAACACTTGGAAGTAACAGTTGGTATAGATCTAATGTTACTGTTGGATTTAAATCTAAAACAACTGATAATGGAGCTAAGATAGTAGCTTATGGAATAGGTAAGAGTAAAACATATGGAGGAAATAAGACTTATACTATTTCTGAAGATGGTAGACATTATTTATTCGGATATGTAAAAGATTCAAATGGTTATGTATCAGTATGTAGTATTTATGTTAAGAGAGATGCTACTAAACCAAATTGTAACTTAAGTGTTATATACGGAACTTATAATTCAAGTGGATATTATACAAGTAATATTGTAATTGGATTTAAAGATAAGTCAGATAAGACTAGTGGAATGTATAGTTACGGAATTGGTAAGAGTACTACATATGAAAAGAATGCAAGTTATACAATTACAACTGCTGGAACTCATACAGTTTATGGATATGTAAAAGACTATGCTGGAAATACTAATATTTGTAGTATTAAAGTAACTAAGAAAGAAAAAACATATGAATATCAATATTCTAAAAAGTTTGCAGCTCAATACGGATCTTGGTCTTCATGGACTACAAAGAAATATGATTGTAGTAATCCACCAAAATTCGTTAAGACTGCTAAATATGAATCTGTTGATTTAGGTTCTTCTAAAGTAGTTTCTGGATATGAATATTCAAATGGTGATGCTATAACAGCCAAGGATATTAAAGAAACAGGAACTGTATCAGAAAAATCATGTGTAGGATGGAAATACTATAGAACAACAACTACAACAACAAGTACAACAACTTCAACTACTACAAAGACTTATGCAATTAAAACAACTAGTACTTGGGGTTATACAGGACTTGTAAGTTTATCTTCACCTCCAACAAATACTTTATCAACAAGATATGAATTCGTTGGAATGGATTGGGATAGATGTGGAAGTAGTTGTACAACAACACCTTATACTACTTGGAAAAAATACTCTAGAAGTGTTGGAACTGTAACAGGAGCTGACACAATTGTAAGTACAAGTTCATCATCAAGTTCATCAAGTAGTGTTACTACAAAATGTTCTAATGTTGAAACTAAGAACACAATTTTATATACAACTTATAATAAAGTAGTTGGATATGAACAAAAGAGAACAATTAAATATACTACAGTATGTAAATGGAAATATAGAACACGTAGTTTAATTAAAGAAGCTTATACAGATTATAAGTGGAGTAAATATAACGATACTGCATTATTAAATGCTGGATATAAATATACTGGTGTTAAGAGATTAACTAGTAATTAGGAGGAAATAAGATATGAGAATAAAAGTATGTGGAAATGATTTATATGTATTTTATACAGATGGAACTGCAGACAAATTCGCAATTAGTGATGTATCTGAAGAGGAAATAAGAACAAGAATTAGAGAAAAAGACAGTTCTTTAACACCAGATGATATTGAAAATGCATTAAATAATAGCGAAGTAATTGATACTGCTGATGCTGATGCTGTAGCTGCTGTAGAAGAAGAATATGCAAATGCTGCAGATGAAGAAATAGATCTTGGTGATGACCTAGATGATGATGATGATTTATATGATGACGATGATGATTTAACTGAAGATGATCCAGAAGAACACAGAAAAGGACATGCATTAAGAAATGCAGGTCTTGCTGCTGCTGGAATTGGAGCATTAGTTGGAGCTGGATTTGCTGGACACGCAATAGGAAATGCTATTGAAAATAGTAGAAGTGTTGACAATGCCAATGATTCAGATCAAGATGCTCAAGAAGATGCTGAATTAGCTGGAGAAACTACAGCTACTGACGATCAAACACAAGAAGAACAAACTCAAGCAGATACAGCTGCAATTGTTGATTATGATACAGCTACATTTGCTGAATTGATGAGTTCAATGGATGAAAATGACGAAAGAAGAATTGTTTCTGAAGAAGCAATGCAATTAGTTCAAACATTCCATGAACAAACACATAAAGAAGGAAACTTCAGAATGGAAGAAGATGGAACTGCTTATTTAGATTTATCTTATGAAGAAGCATTAACTCTTGTTACATTCGCAAATTATTCAAACCCTGCAGATTTATATGAAATCCTTGGAGATTATGATATAACTCCAACTGAGGCTGAACAATATTTAGAATCTGCTCGTGAAAAAGTAATTACTTATTATATGAATTCTGTTGAACCAAGTGGTTTAGCTGAAATATTCCATAGTGATGCTGATAGAGCATTCTTTACACAATTTGAAAATGATGTATTAACATTCAATAAAGAACATACAACACAAGCATCTGATCAAGTAATTAGAGATGTATATTATAATTATGTATTAGATGATGCTACAAGAGATACTGATACTGGTACTTTATGTAGAATATTATCATTTGATACAGTTTATGGAGGACTTAATTTAGTTGAATCTGCTGATGTAGATCATACTCAATTCTTAGTATTCCATGGAAATGATAGAGAAGTTGAACAACAATATCTTGCTGAACATGTATACGGAATTAGTTTTGATCAAATGTCTGAAGCACAAAGAGAAAATGTTATTGAATCAGGAACTGAATTAGTTGACTTACTTGATAATGGTCAAGTAATGAATGAAGAAAATAGTACTCAAGAAGAAAGAGATGCTGAAGCAAGTTTAACTGAAATAGTTGATCAAAATGGTTTATGTAATAAAATGCATGAAGAAATGACTTCTATTTTAACTGGACTTGACACTGCACAAATAACTTATGGAGCTACAGCAAATACTCAAATGATTGCTGTTCATCAAAATCTAGTAAATGCATTATACAATGCAGGAGAAGAAGATTTAGCTTCAGAAGTTGCTATCTCATTAAATACAAGATTATCTGATGAATTATTAGAAAGATTATCATCAGTTGATGCTGTTAAAGGAACAGTTGCTAATTATGATACTATGATTGGAAGTGCAAAAGATACACGTCCAACTATGGAACAAATAATTAGAGCATCTAAAGCACAATTATCTCAATTAGAAAATTATGCTGGAGATAGTAAAGATGTTGCTACATTAATCAATAATAGAAGACATATAGATGAAGATTTATATCTAGATGGAGGAGTTACTACAGATACTGAAGTAGTTTATACTGGTGAAACAACAACTACTGAAACAACTACTCAAACTGAAACTACTACTGAAGAAATTTCAGAAGATGAGTTAACAGGAGAAGAACAAGAACAAGTTGAAGAACAACAAGAAGTTATTCAAGCTCAATATGATTTCGAAAACATATTTGGTGAAGGACAACGTGCTGCAAACTTATATGCAAATTCTAATGGATATTCATTTGGAATATCAGTTACTGATCCTGCAAATGGAGCAACTTATGACTTAGATGATCATTCATTTGCTGAAGGTCTTGCTTATGGATATGCATATGGAGATTACACAGTAACTAGTGATAATGAACAAATTCAAGCTGCTGCAAATGCTGCTGCAGATAATTATATTGATTCTTTATCTCAAGAAGAAAGAGATAATATAGCAGCTGCCCTTGGAACTTCATGGGAAGATGCTAGAAGTCAAATTAAAGATAGATATGTACAAGGTTACATTTCACAAATTCAATCTGAAATCAGTACTGCTATCTCAGTAGGAGAAGAAATGAAAGCTGCTTCACAAGCTGCTATTGAACAACAAGAAGCATTAAATCAAGAAGAAGAAACTACAGCTACTGAAGGTGAAGATACAACTGAAGAAGAAAGACAACAAGCTGAAGAGGCTTCACAAGAAGCTACTGAAGGAGAAGGAGAAACATCTGAAGGTGAAGAATCAGTTGAAGAAACAGAAACAGAAACTGAGACTGGAACTGGTGAAGATATAGAAGATACAACTGAAGAAGAAAGACAACAAGCTGAAGAAGCTGCACAAGAAGCTGAACAAGAAACTGAAGAAGAAATCGATGAAGGTGAAGTTGAAGTACCAGTAGTTGAGGGTGAAACATCTGACTATGATTCAGAAGAAGCAGCAAGACAAGCTGCTGAAGAAGAAGCTGCAAGACAAGATGCTGAAGAGGCTGCAAGAATTGCTGCAGAAGAAGAAGCTGCAAGAGCTGCTGCAGAACAAGCTGCTGCAGAACAATCTGAAGTAGAAGTTAGTGAAGGTGAAGTAGAAGTACCAGTAGTTGAAGAAGAGACTAATGATCACGCTGCTGAGGAAGCAGCAAGACAAGCTGCAGAAGAAGAAGCACAAAGACAAGCAGAAGCTGAAGCACAAAGATTAGCTGCTGAGGAAGCTGCTGCTGCACAAGCCGCTGCAGAAGAAGAAGCTGGATACCAAAAAACAATTGGTACACCATAAAAATAATAAATAAAGAAGAACAAGTTTCTTCTTTTTTTATGCAATTAATGGTATAATTTTGTTAGGGTGATGATATGCGAGTTGTTGTTTGTGCTGGAGGTACTGGAGGGCATATATATCCAGCTGTTGCTATTATTAATAAAATACTTGAAAAAGAAAAAGATAGTGAAGTTTTATATATAGGTACAACTGATAGAATGGAAGCTACTATTATTCCTAAAATGGGATTTACATTTGTAGGTCTTGAAATTAAGGGACTTAATAGAAAAAATATTTTTAAAAATATTGAAGTTATTAAAAAATATAAAAAAGCTTATAATAAAGCTAAAAAAATAATTAAAGATTTTAATCCTGATATAGTATTAGGAATTGGTGGTTATGTAACTTTACCAGTAATTAATGCAGCTAAATCACTTGGAATAAAAACATTTATTCATGAACAAAATTCTATACCA
This sequence comes from uncultured Clostridium sp., assembly GCA_964578175.1. Lineage (GTDB taxonomy): Bacteria > Bacillota_I > Bacilli_A > RF39 > UBA660 > RUG11788. The sequence goes on along the minus strand of CAZOBH010000028.1, from coordinate 1,886 downwards.
GGGCTTTCTAACAAATTATTAAAAAACAAAGTAAACGCAATTGGTATATCCCTACCAAGTAGTTTTAAATATTTTCCAAAGAGTAAAACTATTTATACTGGTAATCCAAGAAGTGAAGAAGTATTAAGTATTCCACCAGTTAGTAAAAAGAATTATGGTTTATCTAAAGATAAAAAATTGGTATTATTTGTTATGGGTTCTTTAGGATCTCTAACAGTAAATAATAAGATGAAAGAAATAATACCTGAATTTAAAAATGAAGATTATGAAGTATTATTTGTAACTGGTAACAATTATTATGAAGAATATAAGGATCTAGTTATTCCATCTAATGTTAAGTTAGTGCCATATCTATATGACATGCTTGGCGTTATGAAAAATACAGATTTAATTGTATCTAGAGCTGGAGCATCAACTATAGCTGAAATTACATCTTTAGCTTTACCTTCAATTTTAATTCCATCTCCATATGTAACTCATAATCATCAAGAGAAGAATGCAGAAGTTTTAGAAAAACTTGGAGCGTCAATAGTTATTAAAGAAAAAGATCTTGATAAAGATATCTTACTTAATAAAATTAGATTAATTCTTAATGATAAAGAAAAATACCAAGATATGGTAAATAATAATATTAAATTAAGGAAAAATGATTCAGCTACTAAAATATATGAAGTAATTAGAAATATAATCGACGGGGAGTGATATTATGAACGAGTTAATTGACTTAGTAAAAGAAAGAGAAATAGGTAAAACATTAGAAAATGTTAGTATGAAAAAATATACAACATATCGTGTTGGTGGTAATGCTCGTTTGATGATTTATCCTAAAAATGTTGATAAACTAATAGAACTTATTCGTATGTGTAAGTTTAGAAATATTAAATTTAAGGTACTAGGTAATGGTAGTAATACTCTTTTTAGTGACAAAGATTATGATGGTGTTATTATTAAATTAGATGAATTTAATGAACTATCTATGATTGGTGCTAGAACTATCAGAGTTGGAGCTGGTTATAGTTTAATGAAACTTGTTCAATTTGCAGTTAAAAAGAACCTAGCAGGTTTAGAATTTGCAGGAGGTATACCTGGTACAGTAGGTGGAGCAATATATATGAATGCTGGAGCTTATAAAAGCGATATGGGATTTGTTGTTAAAAGAATTAAAGTCTTAACTCCTGATTATCATGTTATAACTTTAACTAATAATGAATTAAATTTCCATTATCGTACTTCTTTCTTACAAACTCATCCAGGATATATATGTCTTGAAGCTATAATTGGACTTAAAAAAGGAAAGAGAGCTGAACTTGAAAAAGTATTAGAAGAAAGAAAGAAAAGAAGAGTTGAATCTCAACCTTTAGAATATCCATCTGCTGGAAGTGTATTTAGAAATCCAGAAGATAACTTTGCTGGTAAAATGATTGAAGATGTTGGATTGAAAGGACTTGAAAGAGGCGGAGCTCAAATAAGTGATAAACACGCTAACTTTATTATTAATAAGAATAATGCAACCGCAAATGATATTATGACACTTATTAATTTAGTTCGTGATACAATAAAAGAAAATTATGGGGTAGAATTAAAAGTAGAACAAGAATTTGTTAATTGGGAGTAGGTGATACAATGGCAAGAAAGGTTAAAAAGAAAAAAACTAAATTAAGAATAATACCTTTTTTAATATTTATTGTAATTGTAGTTTTTCTTGTCTTGTCATTTAAATATCTATCTTCTTTAAAAACTAAAAATATAATAGTAGTAGGTAATAATATACTTAGTGATCAAACTATTATTGATGAAGCTGGTCTTACCGATTATCCAGAGTTTTTTAAATATTCAACTAGTAAAATAGAAAAGAATATTAAAAAGAATGAATATATAAAAGATGT
>CAZOBH010000027.1:0-11706 GCA_964578175.1 uncultured Clostridium sp. | reverse complement strand
CACAAAATCCGATTGGTAGAACTCCTAGAAGTAATCCTGCTACATATGTTGGAGTGTTTGATGATATTAGAGATTTATTTACTACAACTAGAGATGCTAAAATGTATGGATATGGAAAGAATAGATTTTCATTTAATGTAAAAGGTGGGAGATGTGAAGCTTGTCGTGGAGATGGAGTAAAAAGAATAGAGATGCATTTCTTACCTGACGTATATATTCCTTGTGAAGTATGTCATGGGACTCGTTATAATAGTGAAACTCTTAATATTAAATATAAAGATAAAAATATTGCTGAAGTACTTGATATGCGTGTAAGTGAAGCATTAAAGTTCTTTGAAGCAATTCCTAAGATTAAAAATAAATTACAAGTTATGGAGGATGTAGGACTTGGATATGTTAAGCTTGGACAAAGCGCTACAACTTTATCAGGTGGAGAAGCAGGTAGAGTAAAACTTGCCAAAGAATTACAAAAGAAAGCAACAGGAAAAACACTATTTATAATGGATGAACCAACTACAGGCCTTCATATTCATGACATCAAGAAGCTTCTTGCAATTATCAATAAAATAGTAGATAATAAAGATACAGTAATAGTAATAGAACATAACTTGGATATGATTAAAACTGCAGATTATATTATTGATTTAGGACCTGAAGGTGGAGATGGTGGTGGAACAATTGTCGCTACTGGTACTCCAGAAGAAATCATTGATTGCAAAGAATCATATACAGGTGAATTTTTAAAGAAAGTGATGAAGAATGTCAAAGAAAAATAAAAAGGAAAAAGATAGTTTAGATTTAGCTAAAGAAGGAATTATAGCAATAATTTATTTAGTGCTTTATACTATAACATTTATATTGATGTCTAAAGTATTTAAATCATTTATAATAGATGATCAACACCTATATTTATATTCAATTGTTGCTGTTCTTCTAATATCAGTTCTTAATATTACAATTAGACCGGTAATAGTAAAAATAACAATGCCGTTTACTGCATTATCTTTAGGACTTTTCTATTTTGCAATAAATATGTTTATTTTAAAAATAGTTGAATGGACTATGGGAGGAGCAGTTAGGTTTACTAGTCTTCCAGTTCTATTTATAATATCAATTCTATTTTCAATAGCTAACTTTATAATTAATGATATTATAGTTAAACCTATTAAAAGAAAAGTAGAGAATATATAGGAGGTTATTATGAGTAGAATCGCTATAGATTTAGGATTTATTCAAATATATTGGTATTCTATAATGATAGCTTTAGGAATACTTGTGGGAAGTTTTATAATATTATTTGAATGTAAAAAACAAAAAATAGATGAAGACTTCATAGTTAATTTGTTATTTTATGGAATAATATTTGGTGTTATAGGAGCTAGATTATATTACATATTGTTTAATATTTCATATTATAGTTTACATGCTTTAGAGATTTTTGAAATATGGAATGGTGGTTTAGCAATTCATGGTGGAATAATCTTTGCAACAATATTTATATATTTATACTGCAAAAAGAATAAACAAGACTTTTTAAAAATACTAGATATCATAGTAGTAGGATTAATTGCTGGACAAGTAATAGGTAGATGGGGCAATTTCTTTAACCAAGAAGCTTTTGGAACTGTAGTTAGTTTAGAATTTTTAAAAGGATTACATCTTCCACAATTTGTAATAAATGGAATGCTTATAGGTGGAGAATATCATCATCCAACTTTCCTTTATGAAAGTATATGGAATCTATTAGGTCTATTAATGCTAGTAATAGCTAGAAGATTTAGATATGTTAAGATAGGACAACCTACTGCATTATATATGATATGGTATGGGCTAGGTAGATTAATTATTGAAGCATTTAGAACTGATAGTTTAATGCTAGGGCCATTTAGAATAGCTCAAATAGTATCAATATTTATGATAATTATTGGTGTAGCATTATTTATATATAGATATAGACAATCTAGATTTGAATCTCGATATAATGAAAGAAAGTTTAAAAATTCAATATCTTTAAATAGTAATTAATAATTGACGAAAAAACACTTTTATGTTATCTTATTGGTGACACGGAAGTGTTTTTATTTTGGAAAAATAATTTTGAGGGTATATTATGGAAAAAGAAACAAAGAAAAAAACTAAAACAACTACTAAGAAAGTTGAAACTAAAAAAGAAGAGAAAAAAGTAGAAATCGTTGAAGAAAAGAACAACAAAAAGAAAAAACCTAACATATTTAAGAGACTTTTAAATTATTTTGTTGGTGTAAAAGATGAAATGAAACAAGTAACATGGCCAAGTCGTATGCATATGGTTAAGTATACTATTGTATGCATTTGCTTAATAATTGTTTTTGTATTCTATTTCTTAGGAATTGAAATTGTATTTGCATGGTTAAAAGATGCAATCGTATTAGGATAGGAGTGAAATTATGGATAAACAATGGTATGTAGTTAACACTTATTCTGGATATGAAGCTAAAGTTAAAGAAAGACTTGAAATGCGTGCAGAGTCAATGGATATGAAAGATTATATATTTAGAGTAGTTATTCCAGAGACTAAAGAAATTGAGATTAAAGACGGAGTAGAAAAAGAAAAGATTAAAAAGATGTTTCCTGGTTATGTATTAATAGAAATGATTATGACTGATGAAGCATGGTATGTAGTTAGAAATACTCCTGGAGTTACAGGATTTATTGGATCATCTGGTAAAGGTGCTAAACCAACTCCTCTACAACCATATGAAGTAGATAATATTCTAAGAAATATGGGAATTAGTAGAATAGATGCTGATAATGATCTTAAAGAAGGAAATAAAGTTAAGATTGTTGATGGACCATTCAATGGAATGTTTGGTGTAATTGAATCAATTGATACTGCAACACAAAAGGTAAATCTATCTGTAGATTTATTTGGACAAGAGACTTCAGTAGAAGTTGAAATGAGTCAAATAGAAGTTGCTTAATATCCCTTGATTTTAAAAGATATATATGATATTATTGAAGCGCTATATTGATTTATATAGTTAATAAGTGGGAAGCGCGGTAGCTATTTGAACCACTCGCGAAAACGAGAATATTTATAGGAGGTGTTTTTCGTGGCAAAAGAAGTAACAAAGAAAATTAAGTTAGCTATTGAAGCAGGTAAGGCTAATCCAGCTCCACCAGTAGGAACAGTATTAGGACCTGCAGGAATCAATCTTCAAGACTTTTGTAGTAGATATAATGAAGCTACAAGAGATAAAATGGGAGATATAGTTCCAGTAGAAATCAGTATTTATGATGACAGAAGTTTTGATTTTGTAATTAAAACTCCACCAACTGCATTTTTACTTAAGAAATATGCTAAAGTAAATAAAGGTTCTGCTAAAGGAAGTAGTGAAGTAGTAGGATCAATAACTGAAGATCAACTTAGAGAAATTGCAGAAATTAAGTTACCAGATTTAAATGCTTATACAGTAGAAGAGGCAATGAAAATAGTTGCTGGAACTGCTCGTAACATGGGAATCGAAATTAAATAATAATAATTAATAAAAATAACATATAGGTTAATACCTATGTGGGAGGATATACCGCATATACCACATAAGGAGGAAAGTATGAAAAATAGAGGTAAAAAATATATAGAAGCTGCTAATAAAGTTGAAAAACATAAAGCTTATACAAAAGAAGAAGCAGTTAAATTAGTTAAAGAAACTTCTATTAGCAAGTTTGTATCATCTGTAGAAATAGCTTTAAACTTAAACTTAGATACTAAAAAAGCTGAACAACAATTAAGAGGAGCATTAGTTCTTCCTCATGGAACAGGAAAAGATAAGAAAGTTTTAGTTATTGCTAAAGGTGCTAAAGTAACTGAAGCTAAAGAAGCTGGAGCAGATTTTGCTGGAGAGCAAGAAATGCTTGATAAAATTGAAAAAGAAAACTGGTTTGAATTTGATACAATTATTGCTACACCAGATATGATGGCATCATTAGGAAAATTAGGTAAAGTATTAGGACCTAAAGGATTAATGCCAAACCCTAAAACTGGAACAGTAACTATGGATGTTGCTAAAGCAGTATCTGAAGTTAAAGCAGGACGTGTTGAATTTAGAACTGATAGTTTTGGAAATGTTCATGGAATTATTGGTAATACTAATTTTACTGATGAACAATTAATTGATAATATGAATGCTTTTGTAAGTAATATTATTAAAATTAAACCATCTGTAGTAAAAGGTGATTACATAAAGAATATTTCAATCTCTAGTACTATGGGTCCAGGAATTAAAGTTGCTTTAAATTCTTTTGACAAATAGTAATTAACAATATATAATATAAATTGATTTTGGTGCCATAGACAGTAGGTGTAAAAATAAATCCTACCGAGGACTTAATATAAATACTTAGGTCTTTGTCTATGCAAAGACCTTTTTATGTGGCACTTTTAAATATAATAGGAGGTGTGAAATGGCAAATGCTAAGATTTTAGCTAAGAAACAAGAAATAATTGATGAAATTAAAGATCGTGTTTCTAGTAGTGCATCAGTTGTTTTGTTTGATTATCGTGGAATCACTGATGAAGAAGCAAAAGAATTAAGAAGAACTCTTAAAGATAATGATGCAGATTATAAAGTATATAAGAACACTTTAATGTCTAGAGCTTTCGATGATATGAATATCGATATTAAAGAAAGTTTAGTAGGACCAAGTGCAATGGCATTTGGAAGCGATCAAGTAGGATCTGCTAAAGTGTTAACTGATTTTGCTAAGAAAAACCAAGCATTAGTTTTAAAAGTTGGAATTATTGATGGAAAAGTTGCTGATAAAGAAACTCTTGCACAATATGCAGCAATCCCTTCAAGAGAAGGATTACTTACTATGCTTGCTGGTGGTATGATGGCAATCCCAAGAGATTTATCTATCGCTTTAGATTTATATGCAAAACAAAAAGAAGAATAAAAAGATTATAAGGAAATAAATAAAAATAAAATATAGGAGGAAATAAAAATGGCTAAATTAAATAAAGATGATTTTATAAGTGCTTTAAAAGAAATGAATTTATTAGAAATTAAAGAATTAGTAGATGCAATGAAAGAAGAATTTGGAGTAGATCCAAGTGCTGTAGCAGTAGCTGCACCAGCAGCTGGAGGTGCTGAAGAAGCTGCACCAAGCCAAGTAACTGTTACATTAGTTAGTGCTGGAGATAGCAAAATTAATGTTATCAAAGCAATTAAAGAAATCACTGGTCTTGGACTTGCTGATTCAAAAGCTATCGCTGATAATGGTGGAGCTGTTAAAGAAAACATTTCAACAGATGAAGCAAATGAAATCAAAGCTAAGTTAGAAGAAGCTGGAGCTGTAGTAGAAGTTAAATAATTAACTTCTTTTTTTTACACTTTTAGTGAAATTTATTATTGATTTATAAAAAAATATATATTAAGATATATCATGAAAGGAGAGTTAACTATACATTTTTGTAAGTTAACTCTTTTATTTTCCATAATTATTAAAACATTGCCGTTTAAATCATTATCAAAATCACTTTTTTCGTTGACTTCTTGCTCACTTTATGCTAATAATATAAATTGGCAATGTATTATTTGTTAATATTATGTTCTTTGTTAATTATTATTGTTAGGGGTGAATTTAGTGGCATATAAAATTATCAATTGCGGAGACCACCGTCAAAGAAGAAGTTTTTCTAGAATTAAGAAAACTTATGAATTAAAGGATTTATTAGAGATCCAAAAGAAATCATATCAATGGTTTATTGAAAAGGGAATAGAGGATGTATTTACAGATTTATTTCCAGTTGAAAATTTCTCAGGAACTTTATCATTAGAGTTTGGAGATTATCATTTTGATGAACCTAGATATACTATAAGGGAGAGTAAGGATAGAGAGACTACTTATGCTGCACCTTTAAAGGTACAAGTACGTCTTTTTAATCATGAAACTGGAGAAGTTAAAGAGCAAGAAATCTTTTTAGGTGACATGCCAATAATGACTGATAGCGGTACATTTGTTATTAATGGAGCTGAACGTGTTATTGTATCTCAATTAGTTAGATCACCTAGTGTTTATTTTAATAGAGAAGTAGATAAAAGTGGAAGGGTATCCATTACTTCTCAAATTATACCAACTCGTGGTACTTGGTTAGAATTTGAAACTGATGCCAGAGATGTTTTGTATGTAAGAATAGATAGAACTAGAAAAGTACCTATTACTACATTATTAAGAGCTTTTGGATTATCTAGTGATGAAGATATTATAAAAGTATTTGGAAAAGATGAATATCTTGAAAATACATTAGCTAAAGATTCAACTAGAAATACAGATGAAGCTTTAATTGAAATTTATGAAAAATTAAGACCAGGAGAACCAGCAACACTTGATTCTTCTAAAAACCAAATTATTACTAGATTCTTTGATGAATTTAGATATGATTTAGCAAAAGTTGGAAGATATAAATTTAATCGTAAATTAAATGTTTTAGATAGAGTTTTAGGATTAACTTTAGCTGAAGATATTAAAGATGATAAGAAAGTAGTTGTTGAAAAAGGAACTGTTATTAGTAAAGATATTTTAGAACAATTAAAACCTATATTTGAAAATGGTTATAATGTTGAAGAAACTAAAATAAATGAAGATTTAGATAATAATAATAAGATTCAAACTATTAAAGTATATGATCCTAATAATAAGAAGAGAATCATTACTATTATAGGTAATGATCAAAGTATAGATTTAAAAAGATTAACTATACCTGATGTATATGCATCTGTTTCATATTACTTAAATTTATTAAATGGATTTGGTAATTTTGATGAAATAGACCATTTAGGAAATCGTCGTATTCGTCAAGTTGGTGAATTATTACAAAATCAATTTAGAATTGGTGTTGCTCGTATGGAAAGAGTTATTCGTGAAAGAATGACTACTCAAGATATGGATGAAGTTACACCTAAAACATTAATTAATATAAGACCTATTACTGCTGCAATGAAAGAATTCTTTGGTTCATCTCAATTATCTCAATTCATGGATCAAACTAACCCAATTGCGGAGTTAACTAATAAGAGACGTTTATCAGCTTTAGGACCAGGTGGATTATCTCGTGATAGAGCTGGAACTGAAGTACGTGATGTTAACGTATCTCACTATGGAAGAATTTGTCCAATTGAATCTCCAGAAGGACAAAACATTGGACTTATTACATCACTTGCAAGTTATGCAAAAATAGATGAATATGGATTTATTATGACTCCATATCGTAAAGTAGAAAATAAAAAATTAACAGATCAAATAGATTATTTAACAGCAGATGAGGAAGAGGAATTAATTATATCTCTTGCTACTAATGAACTTAATGATAATGATGAAATGATTGAGGAACAAGTTCCTGCAAGATATAGAGGAGAAAACATTTTAGTTAAACCAGAACAAGTTGATTATGTAGATGTATCTCCTCAACAAGTAGTTGCAGTTACTACAAGTTGTATTCCATTCCTTGAACATGACGATGCAACTCGTGCATTGATGGGAGCTAACATGCAACGTCAATCTGTACCATTATTAAAAGCTGAAGCACCATTTGTTGGAACAGGTGTAGAATATATTGCAGCAAAAGACAGTGGAGCAGTAGTTGTTGCTAAAGCTGATGGTGTTGTTGAATATGTTGATGCTCGTAAGATTGTTATTAAAACTAAGGGTGGAAAAGACGAATATTATTTAGCTAATTTCGAATTTTCAAATGCTGGTACATGCCAACATCAAAGACCTATTGTTAAAGTTGGAGATAAGATTAAAGCTGGACATGTAATAGCTGATGGACCATCAACAGATCAAGGAGAATTAGCTTTAGGTAAGAACGTGGTTGTTGCATTCATGACATTTAATGGATATAACTACGAAGATGCTGTTATTTTAAATGAAAATTTAGTTAAAGATGATGTTTATACTGGAATTCACTTAGAGGACTTTGAAATGCAATGTCGTGAAACTAAATTAGGACCAGAAGAAATTACAAGAGATATTCCAAATGTTAGTGATGAAGCACGTAAAAATCTAGACGAAGATGGTGTAGTTATAGTTGGAACTGAAGTAAAAGAAGGAGATATTCTTGTTGGTAAAGTTACACCAAAAGGAATGGCTGAACTTACTTCTGAAGAAAAATTATTACATGCAATCTTCGGAGAAAAAACTAGAGAAGTTCGTGATACATCATTAAGAGTTCCACATGGTGGAGATGGTATTGTTCACGATGTTAAGATATTTACTCGTAAGGATAATGATAATTTACCTGCTGGAGTATCTAAAGTAATTCGTGTATATATAGCACAAAAGAGAAAAATTCAAGTTGGAGACAAAATGAGTGGACGTCATGGTAATAAAGGTGTTATTTCACTAATTCTTCCACAAGAAGATATGCCATATCTACCAGATGGTACTCCAGTTGATATTATGTTAAATCCACAAGGTGTACCTTCTCGTATGAACCTTGGGCAAGTACTTGAAATGCATCTTGGAATGGCAGCTAAGAAGCTTAATGTTCATGTTGCTACACCAGTATTTGATGGTGCTAAAACTGAAGATATAGCTGAAATGATGAAAGAAGCTGGAATGGATGCAGATGGAAAAACTGTTCTATATGATGGTAGAACAGGAGAACCATTTGATAATAGAATCTGTGTTGGAGTTATGTACATGATTAAACTACATCACATGGTTGATGATAAGTTACATGCTCGTTCAACAGGACCTTACTCATTAGTTACTCAACAACCTCTTGGAGGTAAAGCTCAAATGGGTGGTCAAAGATTTGGAGAAATGGAAGTTTGGGCTCTAGAAGGATATGGAGCAAGTCATGTATTACAAGAAATCTTAACGGTTAAATCTGATGATGTTCTAGGACGTGTTAAAGTTTATGAAGCTCTTGTTAAAGGAGAAAATTTCGAAATTACAGGTATTCCAGAATCATTCAGAGTACTTATGAAAGAGTTACAAGCTCTTGGATTAAACTTAAGTATTATTGATGATGAAGGAAAAGAACATCAATTAAAAGAAATAGAAGATGAAGAATATAAAGATGATATTGATACAAATATCGATGATATAGAACTTCCTGCAAAGAAAATTGAAACAGTAGAAGAACCAAATGATGATTATCAAGAAGATGAAGATGATGAATTTGACGATGATGATGATTTGGATTCGATAGAAGATGATGAATTTGATGCAGAGGAAGAAAGCAAGTTTGAATCAAGTCTTGAGAAAGGAGATGAATAATAATGATAGCAGTTAATTCATTTGAAGGATTAAAAATTGGTATCGCATCTCCAGAAATGATTCGTAGTTGGTCATATGGTGAAGTTAAAAAACCTGAAACAATAAATTATAGAACATTAAAACCAGAAAGAGATGGATTATTCTGTGAAAGAATATTTGGACCAACTAAAGACTTTGAATGTTCTTGTGGTAAATATAAAAGAATTAGATATAAAAATATAGTATGTGATAGATGTGGAGTTGAAGTAACTCGTTCTAAAGTTAGACGTGAAAGAATGGGACATATTGAACTTGCAACTCCTGTATCTCATATTTGGTATTTTAAAGGTGTTCCATCTCGTATGGGGCTTGTACTTGATATGAGTCCAAGAGATTTGGAAGAAGTATTATACTTTGTTAGTTATATAGTTATTGACAAAGGAGCTACACCATTAGAAAATAAACAAACTTTATCTGAAAAAGAATATCGTCAATATTATGAAAAATATGGAAATACATTTAAAGTAGGAATGGGTGCAGAAGCAATTAAAGAGTTACTTAAACAAGTAGATCTTAAAAAGGAAATTGATCAAATTTCTGAAGAATTACAAAATGCCCAAGGTCAAAAGAAAGTTAGATTAGTTAAAAGATTAGATGCATTAAATGCGTTCTATGAATCTAATCAAAGACCTGAATGGATGATTTTAGATGTTATTCCAGTTATTCCACCTGAATTAAGACCAATGATTCAATTAGATGGTGGAAGATTTGCTACATCTGATTTAAATGATTTATATAGAAGAGTTATTAATCGTAATAATCGTTTGAAAAAACTTATTGCATTAAACGCTCCAGGTATAATTATTCAAAATGAAAAGCGTATGTTACAAGAAGCAGTTGACGCATTATTTGACAATGGAAGACGTGGAAGAAGCATCACTGGTGCTGGAAATCGTGTTCTTAAGTCACTTTCTAGTATGTTAAAAGGTAAACAAGGGCGTTTCCGTCAAAACCTATTAGGAAAACGTGTTGACTATTCTGGACGTAGTGTTATTGTTGTTGGACCAAGTCTAAAAATGTATCAATGTGGTATTCCAAAAGAAATGGCAATTGAATTATTCAAACCACATGTTATTCATGGACTTGTTGAAAAAGATATAGCTCACAATATTAAAGCAGCTAAGAGACTTATTGATAATAGAGATCCTCAAGTATGGGATATAGTTGAAGAAGTAATTAAAGAGCATCCAGTTTTATTAAACCGTGCTCCTACATTACATAGATTAGGAATTCAAGCATTTGAACCAGTATTAATTGGTGGTAAAGCTATTAGACTTCACCCATTAGTATGTCCTGCATTTAATGCAGACTTCGATGGAGACCAAATGGCTGTACACGTACCATTATCAACTGAAGCTCAAACTGAAGCAAGACTTCTTATGTTAGGATCTAATAATATCTTAAGTCCAAAAGATGGTAGTCCAATTGTTACTCCATCTCAAGACATGGTATTAGGAAACTATTACATAACTATGGAAAAAGCTGGAGAAGAGGGAGAAGGAAGAATATTCAAGAATCCTGATGAAGTGTTAATGGCATATGAAAGAAGAGAAATTACTCTTCATACAAGAATTGCACTTCCAGCTAGTTCATTTAAACATAAAATATTTATTGATGAACAAAAAGATAAATATTTAGTTACTACTTGTGGAAAAATTAAATTTAATGAAATATTACCTGATTCATTTGCATATATTAATGAACCAACAATGGATAATATTCAAAATATTACTCCACAAAAATATTTCTTAAATAAGGGAGATAATATTCCTGAAAAGATTAAAGAAATGCCTATAGTAAAACCATTCGCTAAAGGTACATTAGAAAAGATAATTGCACAAGTATTTAAAAGATATAAAACAACTGAAACTTCTATAATGCTAGATAAATTAAAAGATTTAGGATTCAAAGAATCTACTATTGCTGGAGTTACAATTTCAATTTCAGATGTCGTAACAAGTGATAAGAAAAATGAAATTATAGAAGAATCTAATAAATTAGTAGAAAAGATTAATAAACAATATAATCGTGGATTAATAACTGAAGAAGAAAGATTTGAAAAAGTCATTTCTACATGGGATGCAGCTAAAGCTCAAGTACAAAAGGAACTTGAAATTAAAGCTGATCAAGATGAAGATAACCCAATCTTCATGATGATGCATTCTAAAGCTCGTGGATCAATTGCTCAATTTACACAAGTTGCTGGAATGCGTGGAACAATGGCAAAACCAGATGGTACACCAGTTGAAATTCCTATTACATCAAACTTCCGTGAAGGATTATCAGTATCTGAATTCTTCTTATCAACACATGGTGCTCGTAAAGGATCAGCTGATACTGCATTAAAAACAGCTGACTCTGGATACTTAACAAGACGTTTAGTTGATGTATCTCAAAACATTA
>CAZOBH010000026.1:0-12186 GCA_964578175.1 uncultured Clostridium sp. | reverse complement strand
AGACTTCAAAATGTTGTTTCTAAAGTTAGAGGTTATGGAAAAATAACTGAAGATAATATTTCAGAAATGACAAGAGAAATAAGACTTGCTTTACTTGAAGCAGATGTTAACTATAAAGTAGTTAAAGAGTTTGTTAATAATGTTAAAGAAAAAGCTTTAGGTGAAGAAGTACAAAAGAGTTTAAAACCAGGAGACGTATTTGTAAAAATTGTTAAAGATGAATTAACAGAACTTCTTGGTGGAGATAAAGTAGACTTAAATTTAAAAGGAAATCCAGCAATACTTATGTTAGTTGGGCTACAAGGTAGTGGTAAAACTACTACTATTGGTAAATTATCTTTATATCTAAGAAAGAAATGTGCTAAAAAACCATTACTTGTTGCAGGAGATGTATATAGACCAGCAGCAATTGATCAATTAAAAGATATAGGTAAACAATTAAATATAGAAGTATATGAAGAAGGAAAGAAAAATCCAGTAGATATTGCTGAAAATGCAATTAAATACGCTAAAGAAAATGGATTTGATTATGTACTTATAGATACAGCAGGAAGACTTCATATAGATGAAGTATTAATGGATGAATTAAATAATATTAAAGATAGAGTTAATCCACAAGAAATATTACTAGTAATTGATTCTATGATGGGACAAGACGCTATTAATGTAATAGAAGGATTTAATAATTCTTTACCATTAACAGGAGTAGTTTTAACTAAATTAGATGGTGATACTAGAGGTGGAGTTGCATTATCTGTTCGTCATTTAACTAATGTACCTATTAAATTTATTGGTACTAGTGAAAAAATGGATGGACTTGATTCATTTGATCCAGAAAGAATGGCTGGAAGAATTCTTGGAATGGGAGATATAATTTCCCTAGTAGAAAAGGCTCAAGAAAGTATAGATGAAAAAGAAGCAGAAAAAACTGCTAAAAGAATGCAATCAGGTAAGTTTGATCTTGAGGATTTCTTAAGTAGTATGAAACAAATTAAGAAACTTGGACCTCTTGAAAATCTTATTAAATTAATACCAGGAGCTAAGAAGATGGGACTTACTAATGTTAAAATAGATCCTAAAGAATTAGCTCATGTTGAAGCTATAGTTCAATCTATGACTCCAGAAGAAAGAAGACATCCAGAAATTATTAAGGCTAGTCGTAAACAAAGAATAGCTAAAGGATGTGGACTAGATGTACAAGCAGTTAATAGATTACTTAATCAATTTGAAGATATGAAAAAAATGATGAAACAAATGTCTAATGGAAATATGAAAATGCCATTTTAAAAAGTATTAATTTTTAATACTTTTTTTGTTTGTATAATGGGACTAAAATTGACAAAATCGTACTTTTGTTGTATAATGTATATATTGAATGGCACATTATCCTAGTCAATACATTATTACGAAGACGAGCCTAAAAATTCGTTAAAGAGCACATGTTGAACTGTCTGGTTTTTGCTTCGAACGCCCAGTTTGGGGTGAGGCTGGATTGAGAATTTATGGGCGATCGTAACGGCATACGTAACCGTTCCATTTATTCGCTGAAACCTAATCTTAAAGATGATGAACCTTTATGGATATCTTTGATTTAGGATTAACCTATTTATAGCGAGAGCTGTAAGTAGTGTAGCTTGTCTTGAGTGATAATAGGGAATTAATGATCTACTTATTTATAAGCTCGCGACTCTTAAATAAGCATCGCATTATGAAACTATTATTGCAAAAAAGTCTAGTAATAATCTACTGTTGGTGAGGAAATCTCCTAGGGTGTAGTTTAATGTGGGTTTATAGTGTACTCTAAGTGGTAATCAAGTCATAGATATATATCTATATACTTCAGTAAAGAGGAATCGCTAAGCTGGTAACGGCTTAGTTGAAGTATGGGAAATCCTACTTGACCTAAGGTACAAGGTTAATCACGTTGATAGCCATTTTTTTTATTGTATAAAAGGAGAATTATGAGTAAAACAAAAAAGAAAAAAAGTTTAATTGATATTAAATGGGTTGTTACAATTATGATAATAGCATTTTTATTATCTATGTTATTTTCATTTGTTTCTAATTTAGTTATTCCTAATGTAACAATTATATTAAGTTGCTTACTAGTATTATTTTTTATATTATTAGGAGTTCTATTTGATATGATTGGAGTATCATCTACTACAGCTGATCCGATAGTATTCCATGCTATGGCATCTAGAAAGATTAAGAGTGCTAGTTTAGCAATTTACTTAATTCAAAATTCTAATAAAGTATCAAGTATATGTTGTGATGTAGTAGGAGATATTTGTGGAATATTAAGTGGTAGTGGAGGAGCTGCAATAGCAATTATCTTAACTACAAATTTTCATATGAACGCTGTTTTTTCTTCCTTATTAGTTACTTCTTTAATTGCTGCATTAACAATTGGTGGTAAAGCATTAGGTAAGGGAGTTGCTATTAATAAAGCTAATATTATATTAGAAAAATTTTCTAAACTATTATATCCATTTATGAACAAGGTGTTGAAGTAGTATATCATTTTTGATATACTTTTTTTTAGGTGATTTTATGAAAAAAGTAATTATTGCGATAGTGGTTATATTAATTTTAATAGTAGGAGCAATTGGTTATAAATATACATTAGATTTAAATGCTAAAGAAAAATCTGATATAGAATTAAAGGAAGAACTTACTGAAAAATATGATAGTTTTGAAAAACAAGTTAAATCATTTTCTAAAGAAAGAACTTCTTTCTTAAAAAGGATAAATAATGACGTAGAGTACTTAGAAGATTTATCTAATAAATATGAATCATTAGTTAAAAGATATCAAAATCTTGAAAGTATGCTTAATAAGATAAATGATTCTAGTAAAGATTTAAAAGATAAATTAATTGGTAAAGAATTTGAATCAAAAGATTTAATAAATATACAAAGTAACTTTATTACAAATTATGAACGTGTAAATAATTATTTTGTTAATGATATAAAGTCATTTAATAATGAAATAGATAGATATAATGAAATGGTAACTAATAACATATTTAGTGGAAAAAAATTAGATAAGTATAAAACTAATTACACAGAATTTGTGGATATTAATAAAGATGGTAATTTTGATGGGAAAGAAATAGAGGAATAATTATGAAGAAGAGAAAAGGTTATAAAATAATATATATATCAATACTTCTAATAGTATTATTTACATCATTATATATAGTATCTATTCATAGTCATACTTTATTAAATGGAACTATGTCACTTATCTTATGGACATTAAATATTATATCTATGTTATTACTTGTATATGGAATAGTAAAAGTAAGTAATAATAAAAAAGAAAAAACTACTAAGAAACTTAAATTAATACCTAAAATATTTCTAGGATTATTTATATCTTTCTATACAGTTGGTGCATGTTCTATACTTTTCTTATTGTATGGACCTTATAATGGATTTAGAGATTGGTTAGTAACAAGTGCAATGACTACTTTATCTCATAAGTATTTAGCTGAATGGTTTTATAATGAAAAAAATATAAATAAAATAATAGAAAATAATGATGTAGTAGAAGTAGTTGAAGATACTGATACTAATTTAATTACTTTTAATAATGTATCTAATAATGCAATATATGCTAATAAATATGAAGAAGAGATACTTAAAAAAGATAAAGGTAATGATTTATATAAGATTATAGATATTAAAGAAAAAGACTTTAAAGGAAAAATGGCAGTTATATATGATCCATCTAAAGTACATATTGCTGTTTCAAAATATGTTGGAACAGATGTTAATACAGCTAAGGGTGAATATATATATGAAATGGAAAAAGAAAACAATGGATTACTTTCTATGAATGCATCTGGTTTTTATGATCCAGGATATAATAGTAAAGGTGGAGTACCAAGAGGAGTAGTTATATCTAAAGGAAAACTAGTAATAAATAATAGTGGTTATGCTTTTAAAGTAGGAGGTATAATCGGATTTAATAAAGAAAATAAGTTAATATTATCTAAAATGACTGCCAGTCAAGCGCTTAAAGCTGGTATTAGAGACGCTATTCAATATGGACCATTCTTAATAGTAAATGGAAAATCATCATATATTAAAGGTAATGGTGGATGGGGACTTGCTCCTAGAAGTGCCATTGCTCAAAGAAAAGATGGAATAGTATTATTCTTAGTAATTGATGGACGACAAGTATCATCAGTTGGAGCTGATATGGGAGATATGGTAAGAGTATTACTTAAATATGGAGCAGTTAATGCTGCTAACTTAGATGGTGGGACATCTAGTGCTTTATCAGTTAATGGTAAAATAGTTACAAATCCAAGAAATGGAAGTTTTAAAGCTAAAACAAGAAAAGTACCAGATGCTTGGATAGTTACAAAAGACTAATCATAGTCTTTTTTGTTTACTTTACACCTAAAATATGTTAAAATATATACCGATTTTTATAAATGTGGTATTATAAAAATAGAAGTGGAGGGTTCTGTTATGTATGGTAATGATAGTGGAATGACAGACAACAATAATTTTAATAATGATTTAACCCAATCTGGTACATATAATACTAATACTAATACTGAAACTACAACAACTACAACAACAACTCAAACTACAACATATGGACAAAATAATACAGGTAATAGTATAAGTTATAGTACTGCGTCTCCTGGATTTGAAACTAATAACAATAATACAACAACAACAACAACTACAACTGATTATAATAACTATGAAACAAATTCATTTAGTGGATTTGAAGATCAAAGAACAGGTTCAAATAAGAAGATCAATAAATGGTTAATTATTATACCAGTAGTTATATTTTTATTACTTATTTTAATTTTAATACTTATACTTTCTAATCAAAATAAATATACAGTTAAGACTAAAAAGATTGATATTAAGATCGATGAAGAACAAGCAATTGAAATTAGTGCTAAATCTGATGTAAAAAAGAAAATTACTTGTAAATCTAAGGATGAAAAGATTGCAAAAGTAGATGATTGTAAAGTAAAAGGTGTTGCTGTTGGTAATACTGAAGTATATGTAGGATTAAATGGTAAGAAGTCATATACTATAAAAGTTAAAGTAGCAACTAATAAAGAAGAATTAAAATTTAAAGAAGAAAGTTATACAGTTGCAAAAGATGCTAATGTTCAAATTGAATTAGCTAAAGTTTTAGATGATGATGAATTTACTTGGAAGAGTCAAAATGAATTAGTAGCAACTGTTGATGAAAATGGTTTAGTTACAGGAATTCATGGTGGTAAAACTGCAATTGTTGTAACTGAAAGTGATGGAAGAAGTGCTAAAGTAAACGTAAATGTTACTAGTGATGAAGTACTAATTACTAGTATGAGTATTCCTAATCAAACAATAGGAATCGGTGGAAAGTTTAAAATAAACCCAGTTATTACACCTGCTAATGGATTAAAGATTTTATCTTATTCAAGTTCTAGAGAAGCAGTTGCAATAGTAGATCAAAATGGTAATGTACAAGGTGTTTCAGAAGGAACAGCTAAGATTACTGTTACATCTCATAATGGAATTGAAGCTAAAGCAACAATTACAGTTGATGCTACAGTTCCAGCATCTGTTGCTATAACTGGTTGTCAAAAGAATATTAAAATCGGAGATAGTATGAAGTTAGATGCTACTGTTAATCCAACTTCAGCTAAGAAAACTATTACATGGACAAGTAGTAATTCAAATGTTGCAACAGTTTCAGGTGGAAATGTTAAAGGTGTTAAGAAAGGTACTGCGGTAATTACTGCTACTACAGTTAATGGATTAACTAGTACTTGTAAAGTATCTGTAGGTAATATAGCAATAACTAAATTTGCATTATCAACTACACAAGTTAATATGAAAGTAAAAAGTACTAAAATGATTAGTGCTAGGTTCACACCTAGTTCTGCACAAGATTATTATACTGTTAAGTGGCGCTCTCAATACTCAAATATAGTTTCAGTAGATAGTAATGGATTATTAGTTGCTAAGCAAGCTGGTACTTCTTATGTATATGCTACAGCTGGAGGAAAGACAGCTAAAGCAAGAGTTACTGTTACTGGAAGTAGTTCATCTTCAAGTGGTGGAAGTAGTAGTTCTTCAACAACAACTTCAGGAAGTAGTGGATCAACTACTAGTACATCAACAACTAGCGGAGGATCAACAAGTGGAGGAAGTACTTCAACTAATTTAAAAGCAATATCAGATTTTACTTTAACACCTCAAAAATTTTCAGTAAAAAAAAACAGTTATCAAGATGTAACAATTACACCAAAAGGATTGACACAAGCTCAATATAAAAGTACATATAATGTGGGTGATGTAAAGTATACTACATGTAGTTTTATTACTGTAACAGTAAGAAATGTAAATACAATTAGAATAACTGGTAAATCAGTTAGTAAAGTAGGTTGTACTGTTCACATTCAAGTTAATAAATCAAAACCTTATACTTATATTGATAGGGTATTAAATGTTACAGCAGTGACACAATAATAAAGAGATTTAATCTCTTTTTTATTTTGTTAATATATTATATAATTAAAAAGAAGAAAGAGATGATAATATGTATAAAATAATGGATGGAAATGAAGCATGTAGTTATGTATCATATGGGTTTACTGAGGTAGCAGGAATTTATCCTATTACACCTAGTAGTCCTATGGCAGAACATGTTGATGAGTGGGCAACACTTGGTAAAAAGAATTTCTTTGGGAATACTGTAAAAGTAGTTGAAATGGAAAGTGAAGCAGGAGCAGCAGGAATGATACATGGTGCATTACAAAATGGAATGATTGCTTCAACTTATACTGCATCTCAAGGATTATTATTAATGATTCCTAATATGTATAAAATAGCAGGAGAAATGCTTCCTTGTGTTATAAATGTAGCAGCAAGAACATTAGCTAGTCATTCTTTATCAATTCTAGGAGATCATCAAGATGTATATGCATGTCGTCAAACAGGATTTGCGATACTTGCATCATCTTCAGTTCAACAAATAATGGATTTAACTGCAGTACCATATCTATCATCCTTAGATGGTAAAATACCATTTATTAACTTCTTTGATGGATTTAGAACAAGTCATGAACTTCAAAAAGTTGAAGTTATTGATATGGAAAAAGTTAAAGAATTAATTAATACTGAATCATTAAAAGAATTTAAAGATAGAACATTAGCTAATAATATAGTTACAAGAGGAACAAATCAAAACGATGATATTTTCTTCCAAATAAGTGAATCAAGAAATAGATATTATGATGATTTACCTGATATTGTTAATAATTATATGGAAGAAATAGGTCATATAACAGGTAGAACTTATAAACCATTTAATTATTATGGATCTAAAAAAGCAGAGAAAATAATTATAGCTATGGGTTCTGTTTGTGAAACTATTAAAGAAACAATAGATTTCTTTAATAAACAAGGAGAAGAACTAGGTTTAATTGAAGTTCATTTATATAGACCATTTAGTTCTAAATACTTAAAGAAAGTATTGCCTAAAACAGTTAAAAGAATAGCGGTACTTGATAGAACTAAAGAGAATGGTTCTAGTGCACCATTATATTTAGATGTACTAGATGCATTAAAAGATATGAATCTAGATATAATAGGTGGTAGATATGGATTATCTAGTAAGAATACTACTCCATATCAAATTAAAGCTGTATATGATTTTCTAGATGATAAAAAGAGATTTAATGGATTTACAATTGGTATATTTGATGATGTAACTAATTTAAGTCTTAAAGAAAAGAAATTTGATTATTCAAATGATTGTCATGAAATATTAATATATGGATTTGGTTCTGATGGAATGGTTAGCGCATCTAAAGATATTATTAAAATTACTGGAGGAAGCACTAAAGCATATACACAAGATTATTCTGAATATGATTCTAAAAAGTCAGGAGGGCTTACTAAGTGTCATTTAAGATTCTCTAAAAAACCAATAAGAAGTACTTATTATGTAGATCATCCATCAATAGTAGTATGTACAAAAGATACTTATTTAAATAAATATTATATGTTAGATAAATTAGAGAAAGATGGAATATTCTTAATAAATACTTCAATGAATGAAGAAGACTTATTTAATAATATGACTAATCGTGATAAAAAGATTATCATGGAAAGAAATATTAAAGTATATACTATAAATGCTACTAAAGTAGCTATGAGTGTAGGTCTTGGAAATAAAATAAATACTGTAATGGAAACAGCAATATTTAAATTATCTAAGATAATACCATTTAAGTTTGCTAAAGAACAATTAAAATCTAATTTAGAAGCTATGTTTGGTAAAAAAGGACCAGATGTAGTAGAGAAGAATGTAAAAGCCATAGATGAGGCATTAGATAATCTTGTAGAGGTAAATACAAGTAATATTAAATTAAATGAATTACCAGATTATAAAAAGACAGTATTTGATTTAATAGATGCTAAAATGGGTGATAAATTAAGAGTTAGTGAAGTTGAAAAATATATAGATGGAACATTTGAAGGAGGAACAGCTAAAAATGTTAAGAAAAATATAGCTGATTTAATACCTATATATGATTCATCTAAATGTATTACATGTAATCAATGTTCATTTGTATGTCCTCATGGAGTTATTAGACCATTCTTAATAGATGAAGAGGAATTTAATAAATTACCAGATAGATTAAAAGAAAAAACAATTCCAGCTATGATACCTAATCAAAATTTAAAATTCATAATTGGAATTAATATAGAAAATTGTACTGGATGTGGATTATGCTTTAATACATGTCCTGGTAAAAGAGGAGATAAAGCTATTAAAATGGTTCCTGCAAGTGATGCGAGAACAAAAGAAAATATTGAAGAAAATGAATATCTATTCAATAATATTGTTGAGAAAAAGAACTTATTGAATCCAAATACTGTTAAGGGAAGTCAATTTGTTAAACCTAAGTTCGAATATAGTGGCGCTTGTGCAGGTTGTGGAGAAACTCCATATATAAAACTATTAACTCAACTATTTGGAAATGAATTAGTAATTTCTAACGCTACTGGATGTTCATCTATTTACGGTGGAAATATTCCAGCTACTCCATACAGTGTTCCATGGGCTAACAGTTTATTTGAAGATAATGCTGAATTTGGATTTGGAATGGAAATAGCTGATAGAATTAGAAAAGATAAAATAAGATCAATTATTGAAGAAAATATTAATACTATTCCTAAAGAATATCAAGAAATATGTGCTAGTTATTATAAGAATTTAGATTATGAATCTAGTTGTTTATTATATGAAGCAGTAGAAAACTTAAAAATACCTGAACTTATAGAATTAAAAGAGTTTATTAAAACTAAATCTTACTGGATTATAGGAGGAGATGGATGGGCATATGATATCGGATATAATGGAGTAGATCATGTCTTATCTAATAGAGAAAATATAAATATCTTAGTTCTAGATACAGAAGTATATTCTAATACTGGTGGTCAATCATCTAAATCTAGTAAAGTAGGTTCAATTGCTAAGTTTACAGCAGGTGGAAAAGAAAACTTTAAAAAAGATTTAGCAAAAATTGCTTTAACTTATCCACATGTATATGTTGGAACAATCTCACTTGGAGCTAATATGCAACAAGCGATAAATACTTTAGTTGAAGCTAAGAACTATAATGGACCTTCAATAATAATTGCTTATGCACCATGTATATCTCATGGAATACTTAAAGGAATGAGTAATACTATAGAAGAAGAAAAAGAAGCAACAAGAGTAGGTTATTTTCCAATATTTAGATATAATCCAGAAACAAAAGAATTTAAATTAGATAGTAAATCTGAATTTAATGAATATATAGAATTCTTAATGGGAGAATCTAGATATAGAAATCTTAAAAAAGTAAATCCTGCTAAAGCAGATGAGATGTATGAAACAAACAAGAATAATGCAATAGATAGATATAATTATTATAAAAAACTAAGTGAAAAAGATTCTTAATAATGAATCTTTTTTTCTTTGAAATAAAATATTAAATATGTTATAATATGCAACAGGAAGTGGTGAGAATGGTACCGTTATCTGAAGTTAAGGGAATTGGTCCGAAAACCGAGATGCTATTTAATAAAATAGGTATTACTAATGTAGATGAATTAGTTAGTCATTTTCCTTTTCGTTATGATGTATTAAAAAGAAGTGATCTATCTAAGGCAGAAGAAGATGAAAAAATAATAATGGATGGAAAAGTAGAAAGTATTCCATTAATAGTTAGATTTAAAGGAGGACTTAATAAGTTAAACTTTAGACTAGCAAGTAATAATGGACCAATAGGGGTTTCTATCTTTAATAGAGCTTTTTTAAAGCCTCAATTAACAATAGGTACTAATGTAATAGTGCTTGGTAAATATGATAAAACTAAAAATATTATTAATGCATCAGATATTAAATTTGGAACTTTAGGTAATGAAGAAAAAATAGAAGCAGTGTATCATTCAACATCAGGACTTACTCAAAAAAATATATCTAATTATATAAATATATGTTTATTAAAATACGGAAATGATTTAGAAGATAATATACCAAAATATTTAATGGATAAATATAAATTCTCTAATAAAAAGACAGCATTAAATATAGTACATAATCCACCTAGTTTTGAAAAATTAAAAGATGCAAGTCTTAGACTTAAATATGAAGAATTATTTGAATTTATGTTTAAAGTAAATTATCTAAGACTTGATAAGGAAAAGAAAGAATCAGGAATTACAAGAAATGGTGATATAAAAGATTTAGATGATATTATTAATGGATTATCATTTAAACTTACAGGTGATCAAAATAAAGTATTAAAAGAAGTTATAGATGACTTAAATTCAAATAGAAAAATGAACAGAATTATTGAAGGAGATGTAGGTAGTGGTAAAACTATAGTTGCTTTTCTTTCAATGTATTATAACTATTTATGTGGATATCAAAGCGCTTTAATGGCACCTACTGAAATACTTGCTATTCAACACTATAATAATATAAAAGAGTTGTTTAAAAACAAAAAAGTAAATATAGAATTATTAACAGGATCTGTTAATAAAAAAGATAAACAAAATATATACAATGGTTTAAAAGATGGAACAGTTAATATAGTAATTGGAACTCATGCTTTAATTCAAGATGAAGTAGAATATAATAACTTAGGTTTAGTAGTAACAGATGAACAACATCGTTTTGGAGTTAATCAAAGAGCTAATTTAAAAAATAAAGGTAAAAGACCAGATGTACTTTATATGAGTGCTACGCCTATTCCTAGAACTTATGCCTTAACTATTTATGGGGATATGGATGTATCTATTATTAAAGAAATGCCTAAAGGAAGAAAACCTGTTAAGACATATGTTAAGAAGAACAAAGATATGAAAGAAGTACTAGAAATGATGTATGAAGAATTAAAGAATAAACATCAAATCTACGTAATAGCTCCATTAATAGAAGAATCTGAAAATATAGATTTAACAACTGTAAATAATTTAAAAGATAAAATGAATTTAGCTTTTGGTTCTAAATTTAGTATTGATATAGTTCATGGTAAGATGGCTTCTCAAGCAAAAGACTTAATCATGAATGAATTTAAACAAAATAAAGTTAATATACTAATAAGTACTACTGTTATAGAAGTAGGAGTAGATGTACCTAATGCTACTATGATGGTAATATTTGATGCAAATAGATTTGGGTTATCTACTTTACATCAGTTAAGAGGAAGAGTAGGTAGATCAGACTTGGAATCTAAATGTATTTTAATAAGTGATGTGGATACTAAAAGACTTGAGATAATGGAAAATACTTATGATGGTTTTGAAATATCAGAAGAAGACTTTAAATTAAGAGGATCAGGAGATATATTTGGCACTAAACAAAGTGGAGATATGCAATTTAAAATAGCTAATTTAAAATCAGATTATAAGATACTAGCTCAAGCTAAAAAAGATTCTATGGAGTATTTAAAAGATAAAAATACTGATGGTGATGAACTAAAAGAAAGGCTTATAAACAAAATAGATGTAAAATAAAAAATCAATTGATAAAAATAATTGATTTTTTTATTTTTATATTATATTATTAAATTACATAAAGATAGACAATAATCTTTATGTAGAAGAAGCACATTACGGACTTAATGTGATGTGTAATTCAACCAAAACCCCCTGA
>CAZOBH010000025.1:0-12533 GCA_964578175.1 uncultured Clostridium sp. | reverse complement strand
GATGGAGATGATACAGTATGTGTATGTAAAAGAACTGGAGCTAGAGTTGAACCACCTGAAATGTTAGATGAAGTATTTAAGGCAGCAATTGCAAAAGCAAGTTCAATTAAACTTAGTGAAGATAGTAAAATAACAAATCAAGATAGTGCAACTATTTCAGTTAGAGAACCAGGAAAAGCTGAAGCTATTAGTAGAGGAATATTAATGCTTGGTAATAAAGGAATTCAATTACCAAATGGAGAATACGTACATTTAGATGAAATAACAAAAGCAATACAAGATTATGTAGTTATGCATAAACCGGAAGAAGAAATTCCACCTATAGTTCCACCAATATTTATTCCAGATGACGATGATAAAGATAAAGGTAAAGGCGAAGGTGAAGGTGATGAACCAACAAGGATAACTCCTGAAGATCCAGATAAAGATGAAACATTTAGAGTAGTTAAAAGAGAAAAAATGAAGTGGAGTATTATCCCAATTATAGTTGTAGTTGTTTCTACTATTTTAGCTATGATTGGAAATCAAACTACAATTACTACTCAAGACATTGTTCAAAAATTTATAGAGTCTCCAACTGCTGTTACTCAAGTAGTTGAAGAATATGATTATGAGACACCTGAAGAAGTAGCAGAAAGAGTTCTTTCAGATACAATTGGAGAAAGTGTATATGTAGATGAAGGAATTGAATATCATGAATCGAGTGATTATGACAGCGGTGGAGCTAATAGAACTGGTACTTTTGGAGAAGGTATAAGAGAGTCAGGAGAGTATGATCTTGAAGGAGTATCAGTAATACATGATGGAGAAATAGTTGAAGTTTCATTTGAAGAAGGTGAGACTATTTATGAAGCAGTAGAACGAGCTGCACAAGAACTTGGAGTATCAGTTGAAGATTTAACAATTAGAGTACATATTGGAGGACCAGTATCAGGTTGGGTTGATTTTGATGATTTAGTTGCAAATGATGTATGGGAACCACAAGTAACTTCAGTATCACTAACTGATGGTGAAACATATAGAGATACTTTAGAAGGCGAAATTGGAGATACTATTTCAATTACCAAAGATGATGGAACTGTAGTTGAAATACCTACTAGAGATACAGATGGTAACTTATTAGATGCTGGAACAATGGTAGTAGGAAGCGATGGAGAAACATATAGAATTGATGAATTATCACAAGTTGAGGAAGAAAGAGTAGTAGGACAAGATGTTCAAACATCAAAACACTGGACATTTGGTTTTAATAATATTTCTAAAGAAGAAGCCTTAGCTATAGCAGGACTTGGTGCGATGTCATTACTTTTATTCGGACCTAGAAAAAGAAGAGAAATGATTGATTTAACTCAAGGTCAAATAGATGATTTAGTAGAATCAGCTGCAGATAGACTTGGCCTTCAAGGTGATCAAAAAGATAAATTCATGCATGAAGCAGATGAGTCATTAAAAGATCATGATGTAACAGTTGAAGATATAGAAGAGGATAGATTGGATATGGATGGAAATAAAGGAAAGGGAGGAAAATAAAATGATAGAAAAGGGAGAATTAATTACACTTGATAATAACGAAGAATATATCGTAGTTCAAACAAATGTAAAGGACAATATAAACTATATGTTTTTAATGAGTAATTCAAAACCAGTAAAAGTAAGATTTGCTAAGCAATTGCCTGATAACTTAGAAAATGTAGTAGTCATTAATAATAAAGAAGAAAAAGATAAACTAGTTGATATGTTTAAAATGAATTTAGAACAATAATATATAAATAATGTGTAAAAATATAGTGATTTTATATTACTATATTTTTTTCTTTTTTATAAAATGATATAATTTAATATAGAGGTGTTCGTTTATGGAATTTCCAAAATTTATGTCATTTTTAAATGGTAAACCAAAGAAATTAAAAGGTCGTTGGGAAAAGTATTATACTGAAGAAGAAAAAAATGCTACTGTTCCTGATATTACTATGTATGAAAGAATTAAAAAATCTGCTGAAGATTTTAGTGAATATACTGCATATAATTATTTTGGCACAATTAAAACTTTTCCAGAGTTTTTAAATCAAATAGATAAATGTGCTAGTGCATTATATGAACTTGGAGTAAGAAAGAGTGATATTGTAACTATATGTATGCCTAATACACCAGAAGCTTTAATTATGGTTTATGGACTTAATAGAATTGGTGCAGTTGCTAGTATGGTTCATCCTTTATCTGGAGAAAATGAAATTAAAAATTATATAAATGAAGGAGAAAGTGAATATTTATTAGTAATAGATATGCTTTATGAAAAAATAAAGAATATAATATCAGATACTAAACTTAGAAAAGTAATAGTTGTATCAGCATCTGATTCATTTCCTTGGTATTTAAAAATTGGATATAATTTAACAAAGAAAAGAAAATATCCAAAAGTAAAATATGACCGTACATTTATATCTTGGAAGAAGTTTATCAAAAATTATTATGTAAATAGAGATTTACCAGATTTTAATCTTAATAAAGATACTCCAGCTGTAATATTACATAGTGGAGGAACAACTGGTAAACCAAAAGGAATAGTTTTAGCTAACTCTAATTTCGAAGCTGATGTAGTTCAAGGTAGAATATTCTTAAAAAGACTAAGAGTTGGAGATAAATGCTTATCTATAATGCCAATATTCCATGGATTTGGACTAAGCGTTACTATGCATACTGCATATGCATTAGGTGTACAAACTATTCTTATGCCTCAATTTGATTCTAAAAAGTTTGATGTATTATTAGATAAACATAAACCAAATGTAGTTATGGGAGTTCCTACTTTATTTGAGGCATTAACTAATTCTAATAATGTAAATGATTTAGATTTATCTTGTATTAAATATATAGTAGTAGGAGGAGATATATTAAATCCTAACTTAGAAGATAAAATTAATGCTTTCTTAAAAGAACATGGTTGTGATATAGAAATAGCTAGAGGTTATGGAATGACTGAAGCTACAGCTGCTGTTTCATGTGATTATAAAGAAGTTCATAAGAGAGGTAGTGTAGGTATACCTTTTGCAATGAATTATATTAAAATAATTGATCAAGCAACTAGAAAAGAAGTTAAACCAAACGAAAAAGGTGAAATATGTATATCTGGTCCAGTTGTTATGATGGGATATTTAAATAATCCAGAAGAAACAAATGCTATGCTTCAAATACATGATGATGGACATGTATGGCTTCATACTGGTGATATGGGTCATATGGATGAAGATGGATTCTTATTCTATGATCAAAGAATTAAAAGAATGATAATATCATCTGGATATAATGTTTATCCACAACAAGTTGAAGAAGTAATTGAAAAACATCCTGCTGTTATGCAATGTACAGTAGTAGGAGTACCTCATAAATATAAAATGGAAGTAGCTAAAGCATTTATAGTATTAAATGATGGATATAATCCAAGTATATTTACTAAGAATGATATAAAAGAATATTGTAAAAAGAATTTAGCTCATTATGAATGTCCATATAAATATGTATATCGTAAATCTTTACCTAAAACATTACTTGGAAAAATTGATTTTAAGAAATTACAAGCTGATGAAGATGGAGATGATGAATATTAAGAAGATTTATTCTTCTTTTTTAATATATGAAAACAATGATTATTTCAGATATACATGGTTATAGTAAAAACCTAAAGAAAGTTTTAGAAGTATTTCAAAAAGAACAATGTAGAGAATTAATAGTTTTAGGAGACTTATTAACACCTGGAAGAGATGAAGAAGAAGTAATAGAATTACTTAATAAATATGCTTTTAATATTATATGTATTAGAGGTAATAATGATACATATATTTATGGAAGTTTAATGTTTAATTTAATAGATAATATACTTAAATATAATTTAGATAATAATATTTGTTATTTAACACATGGACATAGATTTAATAAAGATAATGAGAATTTTCTCAAAACAGGAGAAATATTAATACAAGGACATACTCATATAAGTGATTTAAGTTTTAAAAATGGAAAGTATTATATTAATCCTGGATCTATATCTTTACCGAGGGATAATACTGATGGTTCATATATAATTTATGAGAATAATATATTCTATTTATATGATATAGATAATAATTTGATAGATAGTTTAAAAATAAAATAAAAATGTACTTTAAAAATAAATATATTATGGTATAATTTTATTGTAAGATAAGGTGGTTACGATGAAGAATTTTTTTGTATTAAGCGTTGATCAAGTACATGGTAATGATAAATTAGAAGTACTTGATAAATATGGTTCAGAAGCTGAAACTACATTGTATGCAATATGCAGAGGTAGTGATTATTACATATTAAAGGGTAAATATTTTGCAGAAAACGGATTAGAAGTAAGTTCACCAGTTTTAAATAAACCATGTAGTGATTATTGGACTTCAACTCGTGTTGGAGATGGAGTTACTAAATTTTATTCGTATGGAAGACTTGGAGTTAATGAAGAAGCAGTATGGAATGAAGATAATGCAATTCGTATAGCTGTTAAATTTGATGATATAAAAGATGAAATATCAGCTCATCATATTGAAAACTATGGTAAAGGTGATATAAAAGTAATTGAATATGGAAGTTATCCTCAATATGTATTAAAAAGTGATGAAGCAAGAGAATTAACAAAAAAATATGAAGATGGTCTTCTTAAACCAATTAATGATAGTTATGCAGCATGGGGATATTCTAATGAGATATTCTATGATGGAACAGAAAGAAGATTTGAAAAAGAAGAATATCCAATTTATGAATATGAAGGATCATATTATGTAAGAGCTAAAAAAGCAGTATTTGAAAATGGATTTAATAGAGAGATTTGGGCTAAAGTTGAACCAATAGAATGGTTAGTAGATGAAAAAACAGGTATTTGTGTTACTAAAAAGAATATTTTAGGTGGAATTCCAATAAGTAGAAAAGGAATCTTATTAGGAGATTTTGATAAATCTATGGTTCAAAGATATTTAGATAATGAATTTACATTAGATGTTGATATATTTAAACCAAAACATAATGTTGAAGTAGAAGTAGAACAAGAACCTGAATTAATAGATGTAGATACTAAAGTTTTATAAAGTATGATAAAAGTAGATCAAAAGATCTACTTTTTATATTGGTTTTTATAAATTTACTTTTTAAAAGATTTATAGTATAATATGCAACGCGGAGGAAGAGATGGTTTATTTAAGAGATGTTGCTATTGAAAATTTAGAAAAATTAGGCAAAGGAGGAGCTTTTGGAATAGTATATAAACTTAATGACAGTTTTGCAATTAAAGTTTATCGACCAGAAGTTAAAGCATTATTTGGAGAAAGAGTACCTAACCCAGTTTTAAGAAAGAAAACTAGAGCATTAAAAATCAGAAGAATAGGTAGAGATTTAGAATATACTGACTTAGTACAAGATTTATTATACATTAACGGAAAATATGCTGGTGTAGTTATTCCGTATTATAATGGAACTACTCTTGATCAAATAATGGATTCACCTTTTGAATTAAAAATGAATATATCTCATAAACTAATACGCAACTGTAGAGAATTAACAGAACATCATATTTATCCTTTAGATTTTAAATTAAATAATATGATGTATGTTGATGGAGAAGTAAAACTTATAGATTTAGATGATACTTTTACTAAATATTTTTTATTTGCTAATAGAATACTTGAAAGAGATTCTATAGGAGGACTAGACGAATCAATTAAGACATTATTTGGAGAATATAGATATAATCCTTATAATGATATTTTAGGTTATTATTTATCAAAAGAAAGACCTGATACAAGTCATAGTTATAAAGGAATAGAAGAATATTTATCTGATAAAGATAAAGGAGAAGATTATTTATTTATTGATACATCTAGTGATATAGGTGTAATTAAAAATCTAAGACGAGATAAAAAATATAGAATAGTATTATTATTTGATGAAGATAAATATGATGGTGAACATTTTGTTGATTTCTTTGATAAATTAGATATGAATGGATTAGTTGTATATGATATGATTAGAAGAACTGATTTTGATAATTTTTTTACCAATAATAAAGTAAAAAGTAAACAATTTGTAAAAAGAAAAGAATTTATTACTATTAAATAAATTCTTTTTATTTTTTAATAATTATTCTTTTATTATATACATTATTTCATAAATAATATTTTCTATATTAATATGTTATAATTAAATAAAATAGAAAGGATGGAACTGAAATTCAACTATCATATATAGAAAAAAATAATAAAAAAATTAATAAAGATTTATTTGAAGTTGATCGAAAATATAAAATAACATTTGAAATTGTTGAAGGATCATTTGGATATGAGTATATAATTAAAGATATTTCAAAAATATAAAAAATACATTAAAATTATGATAGGAGGTTAAGAAAATGAATGAAAATGTAGATGCTAGAATAGATACAATGTCTAAAACTGAACTTGAAAGTTTAAAGGAAAATATACAAAGTTTAGAAACTGATGAATTAACAATAGACGAGTTAAACAACGTTTTAGCTGGTACACCATTAGATTATGAAGCTGCTAAAGAACAATTTGAAAGATCAGTTGGTAAAAAATAAATATGATAAAAATATGTTTTGTATGTTTAGGTAATATTTGTAGAAGTCCTATGGCAGAATATATTATGAAAGATAAAATAAATAAACTTGGTCTTTCTAATAAATTTCTAATAACATCTAGAGCTACTTCTAACGAAGAAGAAGGTAATGAAATGTATCCTAAAGCTAAAAAGATGTTAACTGATATGAATATACCTATAGATAAACACATAGCTAGAAAGTTAAAAAAAGATGAATATCTAAAATATGATTATTTTATATGTATGAGTGAATCAAATATTAAAGATGTAAAAAATATATTTGATGATAAAGATAATAAAGTAATTAAACTGTTAGATAGAGATATAGCTGACCCTTGGTATACTGGTGATTTTTATACAACATATTATGATCTAGTTGAGGGAATAGATAAGTTTATTAAAATATATTGTAAAAATATTTAGCAGGTGATAGATTTAATGTAGAAGGGAGAGAGATACTATGAAAAGAAATATTATTTTAAGTGTATGTTTATGTGCAGTACTTTTACTAGTTACTGGATGTGGAAGAGAAAGGACACTAGTTTGTACTCAAACTGCAAGTGGTGTTGACATTACATTTAACGTTGGATTTAAAGGAAATACTATTAAAACAATGGACTTCTCATATGATATGGATTTAACATCATATAATGATGCTCAAATAGAAGTTATTGGAAAACAAGACTTATGTACTACAGTTAAAAATAGTATGGCACAATATAAAGATGCATTTACTGATTGTAAACAAAATATTGAAAACAAACATTTAAGACTATCATCTAGATTTGATGTAGATAAAATTGCTAAGAATCAATTAGACAAGATGACTAGTCCAGAAAAAGCAAAAGAAGATTTAGAAACTCAAGGTTATAGTTGTACAATTAATTAAATAAAAGATATCAAATGATATCTTTTTTATTTACATAAAATGTAAAACATATATTAAAAAATTAAATAGTATCTTAAATAATAATTTAGTTTGATATAAGATTATAATAGGAGGATAAAAAAATGGAAAATGGTGAGAATAATATTAGTTTTGATGAAAAACCAAAAAAATCTAAAAAGGTATTAATAATTATTATAATAATATTATTAATTATTGCAGGGATATGTGGTTATTTATATTTAAATGGGTTCTTTGATAAAAACGAAAAAGAAGAACCAAAACAAGTTGAAAAGAAAGAAAAAGAAGAGGTAAAAGAAGTAACAGTTAAAACTATTGAAGGAAAGGAATTTAAGTCAGATAAATATATTACTGATGAAGATGATGAAACTAAAATACCAGTAACTTCAGAGAATGCTAAAGTTATAGCGTCTTCTTATCCAGAATATTTGTATTTTGATGAAACTTTAAAAATATATGATAGATTATCTGGACTTGTATTTGATTTTGGAACAAAAGTAAATGATGTAAAACATTTTGACTCAGAAAAAATATTTTCATATTTAGATAATGGGTTAAATGTGGTTGATTATAATAAATATGAAAAAAGTATCAATGTTTATACGCTAAAAGAAAGTGATTATGGATTATCTACATCTGCAGAATATAGCGATGTTTATGTTCTATTAAATAAAGGAGATAAATATAAGTTATTAGATAAAGATAATTTAAAAACTATTGAAGTTGAGATAGACAAGAATTATACTAATGCATATTTTTATGGAGATAAAGACAAACTATATGGAACTATTTACTATAATAGTAATGATTCAGATAATACTGATTATTGTTTTTATAACATTGAAAAGAAAACAAAATTATATGATAAGAAGTATACAAATATGGAAGCAGTTGGAAAAGGATTATTATCAGCAGATATAACTACTAGTAAAAGTCATGCTGGATATTTATTATCAACTGAAGAAGAAAAAGTGATAATAAAAGATGAAACTGTCAGTTCCTTTGAAGTAGATGGAAACTTTGCTTATGGTATAATGTATGCTGTTGATGATATGGCACCAATTAGAATCTATAATCTTGATGGTAAGATGATATCTGATTTTGTTGATTATAATGTTGTATTAAATGAAAAAGATAATATATATATTGGTAAAAATAAAAGTATTATAAAATATGATAAATCAGGAAATAAACTAGCTGAAACAGGTTCATACAGTAAAATCTTACATATTTTTAAAGCGAAAGATAAAAATTATGTTGTTGCAGTAAATTCAAAAAATAAGATAATAATTACTGATATAGAAGGCACATTTACAAAAGAATTGGGTAATTATAAGAAAGGAATGATTTACCATTATCCAATGTCTGGATGGTATGATGCTGAAGAACTTAAAGGAACAAATGATGAAGGAAAACCATCTGGAATTTATATGATATTTGAATATTCTAATGAAACAGGAGTAGAATATTATTACAATCCAACAACAGGAGAGACTAAAAGTTATAAATTAGCTACAGTAGAAGCAAATTATGCTAAACCAGTATTATATTTATATCCTAAAAAAGAAACAAAAGTAAAAGTAACATTTGATAATCCTAATAATTTAACTACTACATATCCAAAATATAATAATAGTTGGATAGTAACTGCAAAACCTAATGGAGATTTATACGATCAAAATGGAAACTATTATTATGGATTATATTGGGAGGAAAAGAAAAATCATTTAGTTGATTTTAAAACTGGATTTTATGTTGAAAAAGATAATGCAATTAAATTCCTTGAAGAAAAATTATCTTTAATTGGATTAAATCCTAGAGAAAGAAATGAATTTATAATGTATTGGTTGCCAATACTTGAAAAGAATGAAAAATCATTAGTTTATTTTGAATTAACAGAAGAAAGAAATTCTAATAGTAAGATAAATATAAGTCCTAGACCTGATTCACTATTAAGAGTAGCTATTCATGTTAAAAAAGTAGATAAGAAAACTAATATTAAAGAAGAAAAACTTACTAAATTCAATAGAACTGGATTTGCAGCTGTTGAATGGGGAGGAATAAACTATGATTAAGCAGATTTAATCTGCTTTTTTATGTTATTATAAATATAAGGAGTATATTATGAAGAAAAAAATAAAATTATTAATAATAGATTTTGTTATAATTATATGTTTATTTGGAATAATATATTCTGGATATAATATAATTACTTGGAAAAAAGATAATGATAAGAATAGAGATATAAAAAAAGAATTAGATACTTCTATAGAATTAGATGAGATAGATAAAAAATATAATATAGATTGGGAAAAATTAAAGAAACAAAATCCTGATACTGTTGGTTATATAAAAGTAAATAATACTAATATTGATTATGTAGTTGTTCAAACAAAAGATAATAAATATTATTTAAAACATAATTTTAATAAAGAAACTAATAAAGCTGGGTGGGTATTTGTTGATTTTAGAAATGAATTAGATAATAATGATAAAAATATAGTTATTTACGGTCATAATACTAGAAATGGAAGTATGTTTGGTACTTTAGGAAATGTATTAAAATCTGATTGGTATACTAATAAAGATAATCATATAATTGAATTTGTTACAGAAAATAATTCATATAAATATCAAGTGTTTTCTACTTATTCTATAAAACCAGAAGATTACTATATAAAAACTGATTTTAAAAATGAAAAGGAATATTTAGAATTTTTAAAAGAACTAGAATCAAGATCTATTTATAATTATAAAATTTTATTAAATGAAAATGATAAAATATTAACATTATCTAGTTGTTTAGAAAGAGGTAAAAAAAGAGTAGTTTTACATGCTAAACTAATAGAAAAATAATAAAAAAAGACAAGTTTTACACTTGTTTTTTTATTATTTATAAATATTTATATCTTAATGGTATAATTATAATAGGTGTTACTTATGAAAAAAGTATTATTTATTATTTTATGTTTATGTGATGTAGTTTATGCAGATACATTTGCATCATGTGGAGGATATAATGGTATTCCTGGTGCATTACCAGAGTTAATTGGTACTTTAATAAATTTAATTAAATTTTTAGTTCCTGGAATATTATTACTATTTATAGCAATTGATATATTTAAATATGTAACTAGTGAAGATCCTAAAAAGATAAAACCTACAAAAAAAATAATACCAAGAGTTATTGCAATGGTATCTATTTTCTTTGTGGTTACTATTGTTCAGTTAATGTATAAGTCTTTAGGTGTATTACCTATGAGTGAATGTATAAACTGTTTTATTAATGATAAAAATGCTTGTGAATATTATGAAAAAAATTTAAAAAAGGATTATAGTGAAGAAAAGAAAAAAGCAGCAGAAGAAAGAAAAAAAATAGCTAATGATAGAGAAGAAGCAAGAAAGAAAAATGAAGAAATAGCAAGAGAAGAATGGATAAGAAGAGGAGTTGGAAACTTAGATTTTACTTGCACTAGTAAAATAGTTAAATCACAATTTTCGTGCGGTACTTTAAGAATAGTGGAACAACATTTATATGATTTTACTGCAGCTAATTTTAATAGTTATATAAATAGTCGTGGTGGATTCGAAAAATATAGCAGTAGTTTAGGTGGAGTTTTTTCTGAATACTATGGAAGAACTTGTGAAGGAAGAAGTGTAGCTGATTTTCAACTAACAGCTGAATATGTACTTGGTTGGATGTATATGTATGGATGGGATTATTCAGCAGGAGAATTAGGTAAAGTCGGTGAAAGACATGTTAAATGGGGAGGAAGTAATTATACAGATGATGCCTTCTATTATGGTACAAATATGACTGTAAGAAAGTTTAAAGGTACATTTGATGATGTAATATCTGGGAAAAACGGAATAGATATGATGTCTTCAGAATGTGGTGATTTGGAAGTATTTACATATCAAAAATTAGGTATTAAAAGAGATAAACAAATATATCCTAAACCTACTACTTTAAGAGATTTAAAAGTAGGAGATGGAGTCTATTTCTTTGATCATAGAGTAGATAAAACAGATGAATCTAACTGGGGAATAGGTAGACATAATGTAATCGTTGGAGAAGTATATAATGATCATATCGTACTTTATGATGGAGGAAGTAGATATAGAATTACAAGAAATTATAAAGTAAGAGTTGATATTCCTAGTGAATATTCAGAAGAGGCTGAATATGCCGAAATAAAGAAAGCATATGGATATGATGGATGGGGAGCTAGAAGATGGTATGTATTTGATACATATTAATAAATAAACAGAAAATAAAGGTAGTGAAGATATGTACTTAGTTTCAGGTGTAATATATCTAGTTTTTTATCAACAGGGTAAATAAAGAATTTGAATTTAGTAAAAACTATAATGACTATGAAGAATTAATTAATATATATAAGAATGAATATAATAATAAAAAAGAAGTACAAGATTAGTACTTCTTTTAACATATATCTTTTGCTATTTCTTGAAATTTAATAGCTAAATTTTTATCTATTCCTGCATAATAAGTTATTTTAGTAGGATCATCTCCAGTTAAAGACTTATAAATACATAGGGCAGATAAATATGCACCTTCTTGATTTTGATGAGTATCATCTGCATATAAATCTTTGTAATTCATTCCTTTATCCCATGCTTCTCCATCTTTTATAACATATCCATTAATTGATTTTGCTACACTTTCAGCATTATTTTGAACAGCTTTATGTTTATTATTATTTATATTAGATTTATATCCCCAACATTGTCTTACATAAATAGTTATTTTACTATTTCCATTTCTTAAATAACTAGCAACATTTTTAGCTCCATTTGTATATTGGGTTAAATTACTTTCCATTGAATCTGTTTGTTCTTGAAGTATAGCTATATCATAATTATTTTTTAATTGAGATTCATTGTTTGTTGAATGCCATAACAATGTTTTACCACCACTAGTAATATCACTAACTTCTACTTGGTAACCACCATTATTAGCTATTTCCTTAAA
>CAZOBH010000024.1:0-15318 GCA_964578175.1 uncultured Clostridium sp. | reverse complement strand
TATCTTGATTGGAGAGAACTAATTAAGAATGAACCATTATATATTGAATCAAAAGAAAAAGAAAAAATTGAATTTTTATGTACATTAGTTAGAGATATAGATATTATTTCTAATATGAAAAAATTAGATCATGAATATAGTAAGGAAAATATAGAATTAAATATAGAATTAGTTTCACTATTAGAAAATAAAAAGATTAGTCAGACAATTAATATAGAAAATGATTATGATAAGATCTTATATATTCTTTGTGGATTATCATTAATTGAAAACAATGAATGTTTAGAATACATTAAAGAAAATAATATAGTTAAAAAACTATTATTAAGACTTGATGAAATAGATAATAGATATACTGATAAAATATCAAACATAATATATGAAGAATATAATTTATAGGAGGTATTTATGGAATATATAAAAGTATCTAATATAAAAGAATTAAAAGATTCATCAAAGTATTATATTTTTGATTTTATCGATGAATATAGATGTTATAAAATAGACGATATTTTTTATAATTTTTATAGAAAAAATAAAAATTCATTAACCAAAATATATGCTCCTTTATATTACAATAGGGGAATTCTTATTATTAGAAATAGTTTAGATTTGAATAAAGAATCTTTTAATCTATTTTTTAGTAAAGAATATAATATTAAAAAATTTAAAGAACCATTTGAAATAAGAGCTAAAGAACTTTTAAAAATAATAAAAAATATAGTTAAAAGAGATGAAGATATAAAAGTAAATATCAATAAAAAAGTTTATAAAGATAAAATGGTTTATTATGAACTTAATACTAATAGAGAATGTGATAAAGACAGTATTTTGATAAGTAATAATAATATTCGCAAAGAATTAGTAAAACATAAATCAAAAGATGATGAATTATATAATGAATTATTTCCAATTGAGAAAAAAATAAATCTATGTATCGCTAAAGATTGCTTTGTAAGATGTATGGGATGTTATAATATATTCTGTAATAAAAGTAATCTAGATATAGATCATTTATTTGGTTTCTTAGAATTTGCTAAATCAAAAGGACTTGAAAAAGTCACATTAAGTGGGGGAGACCCTTTAACTATGGATAATATAATACCTATAATAGAAAAATGTATTAGTTTGGATTTAGATATAAATCTAGATACAGTAGGTTTAAGTTTCATTGATGATATTTATGTATATGGTACTGATAAAAAGATTTCAAAGTTTGATAGAAATAAACTTGATATATTAAAAAGAGTTAAAATGATTGGAGTTCCATTAGATGGGTCAAATGATGAAATAATAAAAGAGTTTAGATTATTTGGTGGAAATTTATTTGAAAAACAAATAAAAGTAATAGATTTTTTAGAAGATAATAATATTAGTTTTTGTATTAATACTGTTGCTCATCAAGGGAATAAAGATGATTTATATAATATATATAATATAATTAAAAATTATAAAAATCTTAAAAAATGGCAAGTGTTTGAATTTATGCCAATAGGTATTTATGGATATAATAATAAAGATAAATTTGAATTAGATAAAAATGAATATCTTGAAAAAATAAATAATTTAAGAAATCAAATAGATACTATGTTGGATATAGACTTTAAAAGCATGGAAGAAAGATCATATAATTATATGCTTGTTAATAGTAATGGAGATGCTTATAAAGTTGATTTAGATAATAAAGTAGAAATATTTGGAAATTTAAATAAAAAGAGTGACTGGGATAAAATTGTTAAAAACCTTTTTTAAGCAATAAAAAGTTGCTTTTTTTTATGTTTTGTGATAAAATATAGACACTTAAAAAGTGGGGGTGCTATTATGTTTGATATTGAAAAAACTTTGGAATATTTATTAAGAGGAACAACTGGAAATGATAGAGAAGCATTAAGAGAAAAATTAGAAGAAGTTGCTAGTGAAGGAAGATATTTAAGAATTAAATTTGGAATGGATCCATCTGCACCAGATTTACATTTAGGACACGCTGTTGCATTAAGAAAAATTAAACAATTACAAGATTTAGGACATACTGCAGTTATTATTATAGGTGACTTTACTGGAGCAATTGGAGATCCTTCTGGAAAATCTAAAACAAGAAATCAATTATCACGTGAAGAAGTAATGAAAAATTCTCAAACATATTTTGAACAAATATTTAAAATAATTGATAAAGATAAAACTGAATTACATTTTAATAGTGAATGGTATAGTAAAATGTCATTTCAAGATGTTATAGAATTAGCTTCAAAAGTTACTGTAGCAAGAATGCTTGAAAGAGATGATTTTAATAATAGATATACTAATAATAAACCTATTGGTATTCATGAATTCTTTTATCCATTAATGCAAGCATATGATTCAGTTATGACTAAAGCTGATATTGAAATGGGTGGAACAGACCAAACGTTTAATGTTATGATGGGTAGAAACATTCAAAAAGTTTATGATGAAGATCAACAAGTACCATTATTTGTACCATTATTAGTTGGAATAGATGGAAAAGAGAAAATGAGTAAATCACTTGGAAACTATGTTGGAATTACAGAGGATGCTAGAACATCATTTGCTAAGCTAATGAAATTAGATGATAGTGCAATTATTTCATATTTTGAGTTAGCAACTGACGTTGATTCAAAAACAATTGATAGAATTAGAGTAGGAATTGAAAGCGGAAAACTTAATCCAAGAGATGTAAAAATTAAACTAGCTATGAATATTTTAGGTTTATACCATAGTAAAGATGAAGTTGAAGATGCTTATAATAATTTTAGAGTTGTATATCAAAATGCAGACATTAAAAAAGCTAAAGAATTACCGTTATTATATTATGATAAAGAATCGTTAGATAAAGAAGGAAAAACTTCTTTAATAGAATGTATTCATGAAAATGAAGTCTTTAGTTCAGGAAGTAAAAGCCAAGTTCGTAGACTTATTACTCAAGGTGGAGTTAGGATAAATAACTTAGTTGTTACAGATTTATCTTTTATTCCTGTAGATGGTGCAGTAGTAAGAGTTGGTAAAAATAGATTATTTATTTTAAGAGATAGAGAATTAGCAAAAGAAGAGTCAACTGGAGAAAAAGAATTAGTAAAAAGTAGATAAAAAAACAATTTGCATGAATAAAAATTATGTGTTAGAATTACTTTATATTGAACTTTGATTAATAATAAGTAGTTTAATAATTAATGTAGTAGAGAGTCTATGTTTGGTGAAAATAGATGCATATTATTAAATGAAATACATATTATGAGTTCAACCGTTAGTCGCGTTAAGATATAAGTGCATGTTTTACATGAATAAAGGTGGTACCACGGAAATATTTCGTCCTTGCGAAGTATTTCCTTTTTTTATTTATAAGGAGGTAATAATATGACAAAAGATGAAAAAATAGAATTAATCATTAGAAGAGGAGTACAAATATTTAATGAAGATTCTTTAAGAAAAAAATTAAAAGGAAACAAAAAATTAATAGTTAAATTTGGAGCTGACCCATCTAGACCAGATTTACATTTAGGACACACTGTATCTTTAAGACTATTGAAAGATTTACAAGACTTAGGACATGAAATTTGTTTCGTTATTGGAGATTTTACAGCTATGATAGGAGATCCAAGTGGGAGAAGTAAAACACGCCCAGCACTTACTTTTGAAGAAACAAGAAAAAGTGGTGAAACATATTTTAAACAAGTTACAAAGATTCTTGATCCTGAAAAAACAAAAATTTTATATAATTCCGATTGGTTAAATAAAATGAATTTTGCTGATGTAGTTTCTTTAGCAGGTAAATATACAGTAGCAAGAATACTTGAAAGAGATGATTTCAATACTAGATTTAATAATAATGTTCCAATTGGAATACATGAATTTTTATATCCATTAATGCAAGGATATGACTCAGTTGCATTAAAAGCAGATTTAGAAATAGGTGGAACTGATCAAACATTTAATCTTTTAGTAGGTAGAGAATTACAAAGAGATTATGGTCAAGAACCACAAGATGTTATGGTTTTACCTTTACTTCCAGGACTAGATGGTGTTGAGAAAATGAGTAAGTCTTTAGATAACTATATTGGTATAGATGAAGCACCAGAAGTAATGTATGAAAAAGCAATGCGTATACCAGATCAACTATTATTTGACTATTTTAAATTAACTACTGATTTATCATTAGAAGAAGCTGAAAAATGGATTAAAGAAGATGTTGTTAATGCTCACAAAAAATACGCTGAGGAAATAATTAAAATGTATCATGGAGAAGAATTCATTAAAGCAGCAGAAGAAAGATATAATAGTGTTGCTAAAGGTGGAGTTCCAGATGAAATAGAAGAATTTGTTTTAGAGTCTTTAGATGGTGAAATTAGTCTTATTGATTTATTAGTTAATTCTAAAATGCTTCCATCAAAATCTGAAGCAAGAAGAATGATTGAACAAAACGGGATAAGTGTTAATCAAAAGAAAGAATCAGATGTTAAAAAGACATATACTAAAGACGATTTTAAAGATGGAATGATTATTCAAAAAGGAAAGAAACAATTCAAGAAAATAGTATTAAAATAGTATAATACTATTTTTTTGTTGTATAATTATTTCAGTAGGTGTTTTATGGAAGAGAAAG
This sequence comes from uncultured Clostridium sp., assembly GCA_964578175.1. Lineage (GTDB taxonomy): Bacteria > Bacillota_I > Bacilli_A > RF39 > UBA660 > RUG11788. The sequence continues at coordinate 10,703 of CAZOBH010000024.1, read as the reverse complement.
AAATAACTGTTGAAGTTGACTTAAGTTTTGATGAATTAAAAAGAGTTTTAGAAGATAATAATTTTAAACTAATTGATAATTTTTCAATCTATAATATTTATCTTGATAAAGATAATAAAAGGAAAGAGTATAAAAATAATGTAATTATTTCTAGTAATAAAACTGAAGAACTTATTGATAATTATGATGAATACTTAGAAAAATTATTAAATGAAGGTTATAATGAAATAATTAGATTTGAAAGTAATAATTATTTATATTCTAATAATATATGTGAAATGTTTATTCAAATAATTGATTCACATATATATATTGAAATGGAAAGTAAATGTTATTCATTTAAAAAAGAATTTACAAGTATTGACGAATTAATCAAAGAATTTAATAAATATAATATTCCAATAAAAGATAATAATTATTTTGTAAATAAAGCTTTAAATAAAATGATTGATGATCAAATGTATGAGTATGATGGTAGATTTGTATCAGTTATGTTATGTTCAACTTGTAATATTAAATGTAGGCATTGTTATATTAAATATAAAGGTGATTTTAAATTCGAAGAAGCTAAATCGTTAATTAGTAAATTAAAGGAAAAATATATCGTTATGTTAAATGGAACAGAACCAATTTTAAATAAAGATTATTTTCCGTTATTTAAGTTATGTAATCAACATAAAATAATGACGAATGGGTTGGAAATAATTAATAATCCTAGTATTATTGATGAATTATTAAAATATGATATTAATGAAATAGGTTTATCTTATCATTTTGGAATACATGATAAGATATCTATTACAAAAACAGAAGATTTAAATAGATTAATTAAATTATTAAATGAAAAAAATATTAAAGTAAAATTAATGACTTCTTTAACTAAAGATAACTATAAAAATATCTCTAATATTTGTAGAGAAGCATATAATTTGGGTGCACATTATATTAAATTTACTAACTTGGTTAATCAAGGTAATGCAACAGAACTTAAAAATAAAACACTAAATAAAAATGAAATAGATTTTGTTTTAAAAACAATTGATGAAGAAAGAAAAAAATATACTAAAGAAGAATTAACAATTAAAAGATGTGGTTCTTTTGGACCTAATAAAAATAAAAATAATTTTGAGTGTCTTGCTTGTAAGAATATGGCAATTATTACTCCAGAGTTAAAAGTATATAGATGTATATTTGATATAGATAAAGGAAACGAAATAGGTTTTGTATATAATAATAGAATATATATATTTAATAAGTTTAAGAAAGAAGATACATCATATTGTGAAATACTAAAAAAATATAATAACATACAATAAATTAGAAAAATATTATGTAAATGGTGATGATAAAATGAGTAAAGTATTTGATTTTGATATAAATAAAGATATTGAATCAAGTGAAAAGATTAAACAAATAGAAGATAAGTGTTTAAATAATAGTATGTTAACTGAAGATGAAATAAAAAGTTTATTAGGTAATTTATCATATGAAGTTAGAAAAAGAATTGCTGATTATGAAGGAAAAGATATGGATGATTATTTATATCCATATAAATGTGATCTAGCTCAAAGTATGATTTATTATTATTTAAATGATTTAGGTATAAAAGTTAATCCAGTTAATACTAATGAAGTATTTAATGGAGTTACTGGACATAGTATTGTATTAGCTTCTTTTGATACTTTAGAAGGAGAAAAAACATACTTAGTTGATCCTACTTATATACAATTCTTCAGTAAAGAAAACTGTGATGCTAGTAAATTTACAATTATAAATAATAAAGTATGCATTGCACCTGATCCTGGATTTTTCGTTGTTGAAGAAAACAAAGAAAATGTAGTTTTACCTTTGCTTGAAAATGGATTTATAGAATTCACAGATGATGTTTCCTTAGTATATGGTGATAGTTTTTATAGAACAAGACAAGGTGCAGAAGTTGAAGAAATAAGAAATCATTTTGCTAGTGGTAGCATGTATAGAAAGTTTTTACTTTCTTATACTTCAAATCTGTCTAAGACTAGAGATGAATTAACTAATATGAATTTAATAGATACTTCTAAAAGTTCAAATAAAGGAAGAAGAAGATAAGAGTAGAAATACTCTTTTTATTTTACACATTAATGTTAAGTTTGTTGAATTAAAAAAAATGGATGTATATAATAAAGTTAAAGTAGGTGATATAAATGAAAAATAATGAGGAATATATTACTTTAACTAGTGATACAGGTGAAGAAGAAAGAGTTAGACTTATTGCTAAAGTTAATTTTGAAAACAAAGGTGACTTTATGCTTTACCAAAAAAATGGTGAAATGTATGGAGCAAAATGTGAACAAAATGGAGAATTAACTAGATTAAGCTTTAATCTTACTGATGAAGAAAAATATTTATTAAATGAATTTGCAGAAGGATTGGAGGTTAAATAATGTTACGTTTTGAAAGTGGTAATAAAGTTTTTGATGCTTTTATTAATGGTACATTGTTATTTGCTGGTGGTACAGTAGTAGTAGCAGGAGTTACTGGAACTGTTCTTATTGCAAATGATGTAATTAATCATTTTTCAACTGCACCATGTGATATTGATGGTGATCATGCTCATTTATATATGGATCCTGATACACATATAGAAAGATATATAGATAGTGAAAGAGAATATAAAAATGGATTAATAAGATTAGAAGATTATAGAGAAATAACTCAAGATGAAAAAGAACTTTTGAAATTTGAGAATTCTCATGATTTATTTAGAATTTCTGAAAATACTGAACAATTGCAAGAAATAGAACAAAGTAATAATGAACATACTAAAGAATATCGTTATAAATATACTGAAACAGTTCACTGGTCTACTCCAATGAAAGTTGGTAAAGGATGGACAGTTATTCAACATTCTAAAGAAGTAACAAGATATTCATGGACTACTGATACAAGTAAAGAATTAACAGGTGAAGAAAGAGATGTTGAATATTTATATTCAGGTTATAAAGTAGTAAAAGGTGACAATGGTAAGTATGAGCTTATAAAAAGTGATCCAGTAGGAAGTATCTCTCAATTACCAGAAGGATTTGATTATGTATCTAGAGATTTATATATGAAAGTTGATCCAATTACTAAAGAGGCTCTTACTTATGAAGATGGTTCAACTGTAGACGGTGAAATTGATTATGAGGTTCAAGAGAGTGTAGAAGATAATTTATCAGCTGTAGTAAAAGATAGTGGAAGTGCTGTTATATTTAGTGGAATTGTGGGCTCTCTTTTAGGAGATACAGGAATCTTTAAATTAACTGCAGCAAATGGCGATGAAATATATTTAAATAGTGGTAATTCAGAAGTAATAAATGGTGAAAATCATACTCAATTAGCGCTTGACACAGCTGTTAGTTATATAGATAACGACAGTAATATAATAAACTATAGTGATATAGCTAGCGCAGATTTTGAGACTAATGAAGTATCAACTAGTGCAGTTATAAATAATGGAAATGGATTCACTGTTATTGACATAGATCAAGAACATACTCCTGAAATAGTTAATGATAGTTGGGTGTTTACTATTAAAGATGGAAGTCGAATAGAAGTAGAAAAAGAAAATGCAATTATTATTAAAGGAATAGCAGCAAATGCTAAAGCTCAAATAATATCTACAACATTAGCTAAGACATCTTCAAATGATAATGTAATGTCTATATAGATAAAAAAACTACAAAGATTATTTGTAGTTTTTTATTTTAAACAATAATAAGTGGTTGTATAATAAAACTATAATAAAGGAGAAATTAAATGAAAAGCTATTTATTAGTAAAGAGAAAGATATACAAGAAAATAATACTTTAAATAGTTAAAAAATGATAAAAAATTAATATAATTATAGAGGTGATTTTAATGAAAAAAGAAAACTTAATACTAATACTTGTTATTGCAATATTTGGTGGTTTAGGAATATATTTAACTTTTATATCAGGTAATACTGATAAGTATGATAGTCAAGTAGATGCTTATCAAATAGATCCAAATGAAAGTTATGATAGTGATGGAAGTACTTATTATCCAATTTATTATTACAGAGTAAATGATAAAGAGTATACTTGTAAAGCAAAAGTAGGAAGTTCAAGTAATCCAAGTGAAAGTAAAAAGACAGTTTATTATGACTCTAAAGATCCTTCAAAATGTAAAACTCAATATGAAAAGTCTACAGGTAAAACTGCTGGAATTATTTGTTTAATTGTTGCTGGTGTTATTATAGTAGTAACAATTAAAAAACCTAATATTAAAAATATCAATAATAATGAATCACAACCAGTAGATATTGAAACTCAACGTAAAATAGAAGAAATTACTCAAAAAGCTGCTGAGATGGTAGATAAAACACAAATAATAGTTAAAAGAGTAATTATTGGTGTAATTATAATTCCTTTATCATTTTCAGTATTATTTGATCTAATTATTATTAAACAAACTATTAAAGCTAAAGATTATATTAATACAAAAGCTATATATGTAGATGATCAAGAAACAATCGAATCATCTGATAGTATATCTATTGATTATAAATATAACTTTAAAGATAAAAATGGAAACAATCATGAAATAACTTATAATGTTCCAAAAGATGAAACACCAAAAAATGAAATAAATATCAAATATAATGAAAATAATCCACAAGAGTATTTTGAAGAAGGAACGACTATGAATAAATCAGGATTTATTTGGTTTTTGCTTAAATGTATAGCTATAGTAGTATTAGTAATTTTATTCTTTAATAAAAAATTATTAAGTAAAATAAAAGTATATGCACATTAAAAAAGAAAAGATATATTTAAAAGATGTATTTAATACATCTTTTATTTTGTTTAAATGATATAATGTTATTGAGAGAGATAATAGTAAGTTAAGGAGGGTCTAAATATGTTTAATAAAAATGTAATAGAAATTAAAATAGATGGTATGCATTGTGAACATTGTGCTAATAAAGTTAAAGATACCTTGGAAGAAAAAAATAATATTAAAAAAGTAAAAGTGGATTTAAAAAAAGGTATAGCTAAATTAAAAGTTGAAGATAAAAATATTGATTTAGAAGATATAGAAAATTCAATTAATGAATTAGGTTATGAATATAAGGGATTAGTAGGTTAGAATTATGAAAAAATGGAAAATAGTAAAAACAATTACTATAGTAATACTTATATTAGCAATAGCATATTTGCTATATGATTTATTTATATGTCTGAGTATTGATTATCCAGTACCAATGTTAGGAGTAGATGCTTATAATTGGACTGATTTATTTCTAGTTGATTGTATGTTTTTCTTTTTTGTATTTGGAATACCTTTAGTAATAGATATAATACTTTTAATTGTATCTTTAGTTAAGATTAAAAAATTAAAAACGAATTAATATTGAAGATTATTGTGATAATTTTCAATATTTTTTTATTAGTCTTTATTTATGCTTATAAATAATGATATTATAAATATGAATTGTAAAGGAGAGTTTATGAAAAAATTAATTGTAGGTCAATCTGGAGGACCAACAGCTGTTATAAATGCTTCATTAGCAGGTGTATATGAAGAGGCTAAAAAGTTAGGTTATGATAAAGTATATGGAATGATAAATGGTATTGAAGGATTGCTAGATGAAAATATTATAGATTTAGATGATTATTTAGGTGATAAAAAAAATATTGAAATTTTAAAGCAAACTCCAGCAAGTTTTTTACAAACTTGTCGATACAAATTAGGAAGTATAGAAGAAAATGAAGAAACTTATAAAAAGATATTTAAGATTCTAGACAAATATGAAATTGATTCATTTATTTATATAGGTGGTAATGACTCAATGGATACTGTTGAATCTTTATCTGATTATGCAAAATTAAAAAATAAAAAACAGAATTTTATAGGTGTACCTAAAACAATAGATAATGATTTACCTATAACTGATCACTGCCCAGGGTTTGGAAGTGCTGCTAAATATATTGCAACAACATTTAGAGAAGTAATTAGAGATAGTGTTGCATATGGTGTAAAAAATCCAACAGTTGCAATTGTTGAAGTTATGGGAAGACATGCAGGATGGCTTACTGCAGCTAGCGCTTTAGCTAAAGGTGATGGTTGTGAAGGTGTAGATGCAATATTCTTACCTGAAATAGATATAGATATAGATAACTTTGTAGAAAAAGTAAAAGAACTTTCAAAAAAGAAACCTGCAATTGTAATTGCAATTTCTGAAGGAGTTAAAACAACTGAAGGAAAGTTTGTTTGTGAATTAGGGAATGATGATATTAAAACTGATTCATTTGGACATAAACAATTGGCAGGATGTGCTGATGTACTTGCAAATATTATTAAAACAAGAACAGGATTAAAAGTTAGACCAATTAATTTATCTTCACTTCAAAGAGCAGGAGCTCATATAGCTTCACAAACTGATGTAAAAGAAGCAGAGATGGTTGGAAAAAAAGGAGCAAAACTTGCTTTTGATGGTGAAACTGGAAAAATGATTGTTATGACTAGAACTAGTAATAATCCGTATAAGATTAAATATGATGTATTTGACGATATACATAAAATAGCTAATATCGAAAAGAAAGTACCATTAGAATGGATTGATGTTGATAACGATTATGTTAAACAAGAATTGGTTGATTATATGAGACCATTAATTATGGGAGAGCCAAAACAAATATATAAAGATGGTGTACCAATTCACTTAATTAGAAAGCAAGATGATTAAAAATGAATATGTATGATTTAAAAGTAACAACAAGAGATGACAAAGAAATTAGTTTAAGTGAATTTAAAGGAAAAGTATTACTTGTTGTTAACACTGCAACTGGATGTGGATTTACACCACAATATGAAGCATTAGAAGAACTATATAAAAAATATCATGATCAAGGATTAGAAGTATTAGATTTTCCATGTAATCAATTTGGACATCAAGCTCCTGGATCTGATGACGAAATTCATGAATTTTGTACATCAAAATATCAAACAACATTTGATCAATTTAAAAAGATTGATGTTAATGGAGAAAATGAAAGTAAATTCTTTACTTACTTAAAAGCTAATTCACCTAAAGAATATATTAAAGGAATATCACATAAAGCATCAATGTCTTCAATTAGTAAAATAAGTAGTACTTGTAAAGAAAAAAATGATATTAAATGGAACTTTACTAAGTTCTTAGTAGATAAAGAAGGAAATGTAGTATCTAGAGTTTCACCTATTGAAAGTCCAATGGTACTTGAAGAAAAAATAAAAGAATTATTATAAAGGAGACAATATGTTTGATTTAAGAAATAAAGTGGCTGTAGTAACTGGAGCATCATCAGGTCTTGGAAAACAAATGTCTAAAGCTTTAGCTAGACAAGGAGCAAATCTAGTAATCTTAGCAAGAAGACTTGAAAGATTAGAAGAATTTAAAACTGAATTAGAAAGTTTTAATGTAAAAGTATTACCAATAAAATGTGATGTAACAAGTACTGAAGATATTAATAATGCAAGTAAATTAGTAGAAAAGGAATTTGGAAGAGTTGATATATTGGTTAACTGTGCAGGATCATCAAAAGATAAAGGTGTACTTGATATGCAAGACGATGAATGGGACTTTACAATAGCGACAGATGAAACATCAGTTTTTAAAATGACTAGAGCTTTTGCAAATATTATGAAGAAAAATAATTATGGAAGAATTATTAATATAGCTTCTATGTATGGTTTAGTGGGTAATACAGAAATACCTACTATTGCATATCATGCTAGTAAAGGAGCAGTTGTTAATTTTACAAGAGCAGTAGCTGCTGAACTTGCTCCATATAATATTACTTGTAATTGCATATGTCCTGGTTACTTTTATACTGAATTAACTACGCAAGTATTAGATACTGAAAAGTTCCAAGAATTTGCTAAATCTCATATACCAGAACAAAGATATGGTAAAGAAGGAGAATTAGATTCTGCAGTAGTATTCTTATCAGCTGAAGAAAGTTCTTATGTAAATGGAGTAATACTTCCAGTAGATGGAGGATATACAGCAGTATAATAGATTAAGAATAATTAGTATTATTCTTTTTTATGTTAAAATGTTAATGAAACGGGCGAATATTCCATTTTAAATTGGTAGAGTATTAATAGTAAATTTTATAATATTATGTCAGAAAGAAGGGATAAAATGGAAATTGGAAAGAAAATAATGGAATTTAGAAAGAAAAAAGGTCTTTCTCAAGAAGAATTAGCTGAAAAGGTAGGAGTAGCAAGACAAACTATTTCTAAATGGGAATTAGGAGAAACATCTCCTGATTTAAAACAAGCAAAAGAATTATCTGTGATATTTAAAGTTAGTTTAGATGAATTAGTTGATAACGATTTAAAAGATATATTAGTTGAAAAAACATCTAATACTGAAAAACTAGCTGGTTTAATATTAAAACTAATAAAATTTGGCATAATATTTATAATTATTCTACCTATACTTTATATTATTATCTTTGTCGCTTATAAAAATATTAGGGTGAACGATTCAGGTAGATTAATGTCTGTATCAATTGAATGCAACTTACATAATGAAAAATATAATTATAGTTTTGATTATTATGAAACAACTGGTCAAATTAAAGCAGCAGGTGGAGATGCATACCTAGCTAATATTATTGATTTTGCTAAATATGATGATGCATATCAATCATTAGATGTAATAGAAGAATATGTTAAAAATCATAATGGATCATGTGTAAGAAGTGAAGCAGTACCAGTAGAAAATGATTAAACTCAACAAATAGTTCGTGTTATTTTTTAGATTTTAATATATATTTAAGCTTTAAAATAAGAAACACTATGTTGATCAAAGAAAAAGTATTGTAAAAAAACAATACTTTTTTTCATGGTATAATATTATTGGTGATTATATGGGAAAATACTTAAAAGTTATGTTTGGTAATAAAGGAGCTAATTTTGAATATAAAATTGATGAAGTAAATATAGCTAAAACTTGGAATATTAATAGTAATGATCCGAAAGAAATGGGTGGATTTAATTTTTCTACTGAAGATAAAATATTGCGTTGGTTAGTAAGAGGAGATACTTTATATGATGTTATAGTGCCAAGTGATGCAGAAATTATAGATTGTCCTAGTGAATCAGCACCACATGGGGTATTTAGAAGTAATAAAATAATTTTAAAAAATCCTAGAAAAATGACTGATAAACTTGCAATGGAATTTTATTTAAAATCTAATTTACCTGAGAAGTCTTATTATAAATCTTTAGCAGGTGATACAGTTTTTATGGGGAATAGTGAGTAGTAATTTTAAACTTATTATATTTGAAAATATTTTGACAAAAATATGTCTTTTTATGTTATACTTATTATAGATAGGAAGTGTGTTATGCAAGGATTATTTTTTCTTTCTTGTATAATAGAAATAATTATACAAATAGTTTCAATAGTTAAACTAAAAAAAACAAATGATTCTAAATATTGGAATATATTTATAGGAATTACAATTGCAACTTTTATTTCTGATGCTCTAGCGTATTCAGTATTTGCAAATAATGCATTAGGTTTGAGTGATGCAATTGCTTGTTTATTTATCTGTGGCTTTTCTTTTATTTGTAATATAATATTATTAATTGTTGGTTTAATTGTTAAAAGAATAATAAAAAGCGTTAATATAAAGTTAAATAGAAACTCATTTTTTATGTTCATAGTAATTATAGTAATTAATTCTATTATTCTTTTCCTATTGCCTATAATTACCTCTAATATTACCTCTAAATCAGGAGAAAGACATGTAATTAATTATTTAAATAATAAATATGGTAATAGTAATTATAGAGTTATTAATGTTTATAAAGAATATTCTAATAGTGGAATGTGGGATAAATATCTATCAGGATATTATTATGAAATAAAAAGTGATTATATGGAAGATACATTTATAGTAAGTATAGATGATAATTTTAATTATATTGATGCTGATTACTTTTTGCCAGTATATTATTCTCAAAAATATAATTTCAATTACAGTTTAGAATATGATGATTGGTATACTTCAGTAGATTATGATTTTGAAGAATTTGATAATTACATAAAAAAAATTATAAACGAGCAATATCCAATGAATTCAGAAAAAATAGATGTTAGAGGTATTTATAGTAATTATGTACAATCTTGGAGTAGTATAGATGGAGTTAAATATAATTCAAATTACTATATTGTTTCGGCTAATAATGGTAAAATACCTACTACGCAAGAATTAGTTAATCAATTAATAAAATACAATAAATAATCAAAAAATTAATCATCCTATAAAATCTAACAAAAATTAGATAATAGGATGATTTTTTTATGCTTTAAATCCTTATAATATAAAGATTTATTTAATAGTCCTCCTTTATATGAACCTACGAAGTAGGTTGAATTTCGTAAGTGCGAAATAAGAATGGCACATATAGAAATCCTTATTTTATAAGGAATTGATGGGTATCATTGTGCCATCTTCTTATCCTGCTGATTCATAATTTATAAATTATGAATAGTTTTAGGATGATAGACAAAACTTGCTATAGTACATGACTTGACTCATTCTTTTCAAGAGAGGTATCATCCAAGCAAAAGGAGATGATGTTTATGAATAAGGAGGATTATGAGATTAAGTAATATTATTGGGTATGCAAAGATCATACCAAGTAATATTACAAAAATA
>CAZOBH010000023.1:0-16124 GCA_964578175.1 uncultured Clostridium sp. | reverse complement strand
ATGGAGGAATACCCAAGTCTGGTTGAAGGGACCGGTCTTGAAAACCGGGAGGTCGAGCAATCGGCGCAGGGGTTCGAATCCCTTTTCCTCCGCCATTTATGTTATTTATCGCGGGATGGAGCAGTCTGGTAGCTCGTTGGGCTCATAACCCAAAGGTCATAGGTTCGAATCCTATTCCCGCAACCATGGTTCGGTAGTGCAGGGGTTAACACGTCTGCCTGTCACGCAGAAGATCGCGGGTTCAATTCCCGTCCGAACCGCCATTTTTGGCTCTGTAGCTCAGTCGGTAGAGCAGAGGACTGAAAATCCTCGTGTCGATGGTTCGATTCCATTCGGAGCCACCATTTTTGATTTAAATAATAAAGTATATAATAATTGGTAGTGATTTCGTAATCATGCGCTCGTAGCTCAGCTGGATAGAGTGTTTGGCTACGAACCAAAAGGTCAGGGGTTCGAATCCCTTCGGGCGCACCATCGAGAAGTGGCTCAATTTGGTAGAGCACTTGGTTTGGGACCAAGGGGTTGCAGGTTCAAATCCTGTCTTCTCGACCATTTAGAATTAAAGTCTTATGTAAATAAGATTTTTTTTATGGAGGTAAAAATGATATTAAATATATTTTTATTAATTATAGGTTTTATAATTCTAATAAAAGGAGCAGATTTTTTTGTAGATGGAGCAAGTGGTGTAGCCAGTAATTTTAAAGTATCCAAGATGCTTATTGGTCTTACTATTGTTTCATTTGGTACTAGTGCTCCTGAGTTTGCAGTTAGTATTAAATCACTTATTTCAGGTAGTGGTGATATAGTTTTAGGGAATGTTATAGGAAGTAATATTTTAAATATTTTATTAATTATTGGATTATCAGCAATTTTTCATTCATTAAATGTTAAAAATGCTACTGTAAAAAAAGAACTTCCAATTACTATAATGATTACATCTGCATTTGCTGTATTATTATCTGATAGAATTTTTGATAGTAGTTTTAATAATTCATTTACTAGAGGTGATGGATTAATATTAGTAATATTCTTTGGAGTATTTTTATATTATTTAATAAGTATGGCTAGAAACAAAATAGAAGAAGATAATCAAATAGATATATCTTTAAAAAAATCAATAATTTTAACTATTATAGGTTTAATAGGAATAGTACTAGGAAGTAATTTTGTTGTAGATAGTGCAAGTTATATTGCAAAATATCTTGGAGTTAGTGAAAGAATTATATCTTTAACTATTATTGCTCTTGGTACATCACTTCCTGAATTAGTAACAAGTGTTACAGCAACTAGAAAAGGAGAATATGATATAGCAATAGGAAATGTAGTAGGTAGTAATATATTTAATATCGGAGTAGTAGTAGGAGTTCCAGTTCTATTATTTGGTGGTATTGGAACTATTAGTTTCACATATTTAGATTTAATTATTATGATTATGGCTTCTTTCTTATTATTTATATTTTCCTTTAATGATAGAAAGATAACTAGAAGAGAAGGAATTATATTTTTACTTATATTTTTTATTTATTACAGCTATGTTTTAGTTTAATTAAATCTATTTATAAAATTTTTAATGATAATTTATTTATTAATGAAATTTAAATTAGAATAAAAAAGATAGAGGTAATATTATGGGTTTAGATGAAGAATTTAATCAAAATGTAGATAAATTGAAACAACATTATAAAGAAGATCCAAAAAGGATAAATAGAAAACTTAATGATTTGATTTTTGATTATGAAAGAGAAAAGAGATTTAAAGAAGAACAAGCAGAAATAAAAAAGGCAAATAGTAAGAATAGAAGATTTTTTGCTGTTATAGTTGTAATTACTATTTTAGCTGGTCTTCTTAACATAGCATCAACCGAATTAGATGGATTTGGTTTTATGTATTACTTTGGTTTAGTTTTCTTTTTAGCCGGTTTCTATGTTGCAATTGAAGCACCAATATTTGGAATTATATTTTTGTTTTCTCATGGTGGAACAGGATTAGGAATTATGTTAGCTCCGGTTATAGTTACTACTTTAAATTCACCATTATTAACTGATGGTGGTGGAAATATAATTACATATATAGCTATAATTATAGGACTAATAGTTGCATCATTCGCTTCAATGATAATTTATAATGTTACACAAATTAGTAAAAGATTACAAGAAAGCAATGATAGAGTTAAAAGAATATCATTTATTCTAATTACAATTGCAATAGTAATGACTCAACTTTTACCACATATAATTAAATATTTAGTTTAGAAAAGAGATACATAAGTATCTCTTTTATTTATATGCGAAATATGTTATTTTTATTAGTAGGAGATGATTGAATGGGAAAATTAGTTGCTTATTTTAGTACTAAAGGAAGAACTAAAGCTGTTGCAGAGAAATTAGCTCAAGTTGTTAATGGAGATTTATTTGAGATAAAACCAGTAGATGAGTATACAGATCAAGATCTTGACTGGACAAATAAAAATAGTAGATCTTCAATAGAAATGAATGATAAAAGTTCACGTATTGAAATTCTAAATAGATTAGATAATATAGATATGTATGATACAATTTATATTGGATTTCCTATATGGTGGTATACTGCACCACATATTATAAATAGTTTTTTAGAAAGTTATGATCTAACTGGAAAAGTTATAATTCCATTTGCTACATCTGGATCAAGTAGTATTGGAAATTCAGCAAAAGATTTAGAAGAATCTGCCAAAGGGGCAAAAGTTTTAGAAGGAGCAAGATTTAACAATGATGTATCTGTAGAAGAACTTACATCATGGGTAGAATCTATAATGTAATTATGAAGAAATATGTATTTTTAACTATATTAATAATAGGTTTAGTATTCTTTACTGGATGTGGAAATAAAAATAAAGATGCAGTAAAATTTAAAGAAGACTACGAACAATTTAATGATAAAGAAACACCATCTGGTAAAAAATATAGAAAAGTATCAATTGATGAAAAGAATCCATTTGTGTATACAACTGGTAGTGATATTGTAAAAAGAATTGAAAATAAAGAAACATTTTATGTATACTTTGGAGATGCTAAATGTCCTTGGTGTAGAAGTGCAATAGAAAAATTTATTAAAGTAGCAAAAGAAAATAAAATCGATAAAGTATATTATGTTAATATCTGGGATGATGATTATAACGAAATTCTTAGAGATAAATATGAATTAGATGATGATAATAAACCAAAGAAAGTATCAGATGGAGATAAATCATATCAAAAATTACTAGAATACTTTGATGAATTCTTATCTGATTATAATTTAACAAATGATGATGAAACTATTTCAGTAGGTGAAAAAAGAATTTATGCACCAAACTTTATTTATGTATATAAAGGAGAAGCTAAAGCATTAACTACTGGAAATTCTGATAAACAAAAAGATCCATATGAAAAATTAACTGATGAAATATTAGAAGATGAAGAAGATATGTTTAAAGATTTCTTTAAAAAAGGAAAAACATGTTATGAAAAAGGTTGTTAAAAGCCTTTTTTATTTTATAATATAAGTAGAAAAGGAGTGATTTTATGGAACAAGCATCTTTATTTGATGATAGAGAGAAAAACAATCCTTTAGCTTCACGTATGAGACCAACCAATTTAGATGAATTTGTAGGTCAAGATCAAATTCTTAGTAAAGGAAAACTTTTAAGGAATATGATAGAAAATGATGAAATCACTTCTATGATACTTTGGGGACCTCCAGGAGTAGGTAAAACAACTATTGCTACTATTATTGCTGAAACAACTAATGCTCATTTTGTTAATTATAGTGCTGTTACAAGTGGAATAAAAGAAATTAAAGAAGTAATGAATAAAGCTGAAGAAAATCGTAAGATGGGTGAAAAAACAGTTTTATTCGTAGATGAAATTCATAGATTTAATAAAGCCCAACAAGATGCATTTTTACCATTCGTTGAAAAAGGATCAATTATTTTAATAGGTGCAACTACTGAAAATCCATCATTTCAAGTTAATTCAGCTTTAATATCTAGATGTAAAGTATTTGTTCTTAATAGTTTAACATCAGATGATTTAATAAAGATTATGAGAAATGCTTTAAAAAGTCCAAAAGGATATAATAATGAACCAATTGAAGTTAGTGATGATTTATTAAAAAAGATTGGAATATTTGCAAATGGAGATGCTAGAAATTGTCTTAATACTTTAGAATTATGTGTAGCTAGTGCAAAAGTAAAAAATAAGAAAAAGATTATAGACCAAGATGTTTTAGAACAATGTATTACTAATAAAGCATTATTATATGACAAGGATGGAGAAGAACATTATAATCTTATTTCAGCTCTTCATAAGAGTATGAGAAATAGTGATGCAGATGCAGCTATTTATTGGCTTGCACGTATGTTAGAATCTGGAGAAGATCCATTATATGTAGCTAGAAGAATAATTAGATTTTCATCAGAAGATATAGGTCTTGCTGATCCAAACGCTATGAGTATCGCTAATATGGCTTATGATAGTTGTAAAAAGATAGGAATGCCAGAGTGTTCTGTTAATTTATGTGAAGCAGTAGTTTATATGTCTTTAGCTCCTAAATCAAATGCTTTAGATGTTGCTTATATGGAAGCCAAAGAAGATGCTTTAAAAATGATTTCTGAACCAGTTCCATTAAATATAAGAAATGCTCCAACTAAGTTAATGAAAAACTTAGATTATGGAAAAGGATATATTTATGCACATGATACAGTGGATAAAATAGCTACATTACAATGTTTACCTGATAATTTAGTTGGTAAAGAATATTATCATCCAACTAAACAAGGAAAAGAAATAAGATTTAAAGAAAGATATGAATGGATAAAAGAATGGCATAAGAAAAACGATAAATAGAATAGGTGATTATATGAATTTATCAAAATCAAAATATACAAGAGGATATCAATGCTTAAAAATGTTATGGTTAGATGAAAATCATCCAGAAGAAGCAAAAGAAATTGATAACAGTCAAGTATTTGATACAGGTCATGAAGTAGGAGAACTAGCTAAAAATTTATTTGGAGAATATACAGATATTGAATTTAATAAAGATTTAAATAAAATGATTAGTGATACTAAAAAATCTTTAGAAAAAGGAGATAAAGTAATTACTGAAGCATCATTTAAATATGAAAATAATTTTTGTAGTGTAGATATATTAATTAATAATAAAGATTCAGTTGAAGTATATGAAGTTAAATCGTCTACAAGTCTACATTCTATCTATTTAGAAGATATTTCTTATCAAGTATATATACTTAAATCACTTGGATATAATGTAGTTAAATCTTGTGTTGTTTATTTAAATAATAAATATAAGTATAAAGATAAATTAGATATTAAAAAACTATTTGTAATTGATGATGTTACTGATTATATATTATCTAATCAAGATAATATAAAGAAACATTTAGATGAAATTAATAAATTAACAGATAAAGAACCTAAAATAGATATAGGTATTCAATGTATGAATCCATATGAATGTCCTTATTTTGAATATTGTACTAAGTCTTTAGAAAGACCTAATATATTTGATATAAAAAGATTAAATTTTAAAAAGAAATTAGATTATTATAAAGATAATATTATTACTTTTAAAGACATTATTGATAATGAAATAGATGATAGATCAATTGAACAAGCAGAACATGAATTGTATAAAAACATTTCTGATAAAATAGAAAAAGATAAGATTAAATCTTTTTTAGATACTTTATCTTATCCTTTATATTTCTTAGATTTTGAAACTTATCAAGATGCAATACCAAAGTTTAATGGAACAACTCCTTATGAACAAATTCCATTTCAATATTCTCTTCATATTATGGATGAAAAAGGAAATGTTATTCATAAAGAATTCTTAGCTGATGGAATTAATGATCCTAGAAGGAGTCTTGCTGAAAATTTAATTAAAGATATACCTGATAATGTATGCGTTCTTGCTTATAATATGTCTTTTGAAAAGGGAGTAATTAAAAGACTTAGTGATAATTATAAAGACTTATCAAATCATTTATTAAAAATTAGAGATAATATTAAAGATTTAATGATTCCTTTTTATAATAGAAATTATTATACAAGAGATATGAAAGGATCATATTCAATTAAATATGTTTTGCCTGCATTGTTCCCAGATGATCCATCTTTAAATTATGCAAATCTACCATTAATACATAAAGGAGATCAAGCATCTAATGCTTATAAGAACTTAATTAATCAAACTAAAGAAGAACAAAAAGAAACGAGAAATGGTTTACTTGTTTACTGTGAACTTGATACTTATGCAATGGTAAAAATTTATCAAAAATTAAAAGAAATACTATAAAGTATTTCTTTTTTCTTCTGTATCATTTGCAATCATTCTTCTAGACATTACAGCATTTAATGTACATTGTCTTGTATAATTAGTTGAATGAACAAATCTAGTACTTTGATTACTTAAATTATCATTCATTGTATCGTCAAATCTTTCTAGTAAATCTTGATTACTTTTAAATCTACCGATATCTTGTAATTTCCCTTCTCTTAATTTGTAATATTCATTAAATCTTGCAAATCTTGTTACTTCATCATTAGTAATAGCTAATATTTCTTCTTTGGCACTTCTTGCTTCTAACATAACGAAATTATTGTAATCATATTGTTGAGAAACACCAGTAGATAGAATTAAATATTTTGTTATTCCATTAGCTAATGCAAGATATTCTGAAATATCCATTAATGAAAGTCCTGATTCACTTGCTCCGTTTACAATAGTAGTTAATATTTCATCTGGTTTTTTTCCTTTATTATCAGCTATAGTTTTATCGATATATTCTTTTGTTTTTTGTAGCATTTCTTTTTCTTGTTCCATACTATCACCTCTATTTAAATAATATCATATATAGTTTATCTTTTTAACTATATTTACATAAATATATGTAAAATAGAAAAGTGTCATATAATTTAATAGAATTTGTTATAATAATTCTTGGTGATTATTTATGAATAGATGTTCTTGGGTTGATTTAAAAAATAAAAATTATATTTATTATCATGATAATGAATGGGGAAAAGTTCATAAAGATGATAATTATTTATATGAGTTATTAATACTTGAGATGTTTCAAGCAGGACTTTCTTGGGATTGTATCTTAAATAAACGTGAAAATTTTAGAGAATCTTTAGATAACTTTGATTATAATAAAATAGTTAATTATGATGATAAAAAGATTGAAGAACTATTAAATAATAAAGGTATTATCAGAAATAAATTAAAAATAAATGCAATGATAAATAATACTAAAATATTTATAGATATTCAAAAAGAGTATAAATCATTTTCTAATTATATTTGGAAATTTACTGATAACAAAGTTATTAAAAATATGGATAATGTGCAAAAAACAACATCAGAATTATCTGATAGGGTATCAAATGATTTAAAAAAACGAGGAATGAAGTTTGTAGGAAGTACGATAATTTACTCTTATTTACAAGCAATTGGTGTTATAGATGATCATGAAAAAGACTGTTTTTGTTTTTAGACTTGAAAAAAATGAATATTTTTGATATAATTCCTCTCGGTGTCGCAAATGACATAGAGGGGGATTTCCAAAATGGAAAAAGCAAAGTTGAATGAAGAAACTGCAAAGGATTTATTAAGTCGTATTGATAAATCAGTTAGAGGTTATTGTAATCAAGACTTCGTTGATGCTATAAAAGTAAGAACTGGTTTAATAGATTTAGATAGTATTTATGGTGATGTTAAAGAAAGAAAAGGTATTGAAATATGTGTAGTTATGCCTCAATATCCACATCATTCAATTATGGGTGCTTATGAATATCCAACTATTGATGGTGATAGTTTTATTGTAGAATTAACTATGGCATCTCCAATGTTTGCTGGATCACTTCCAGATGGAGTTTTTGTCTATGATAAAACATCTTGCCCTGAATACGATCAAACTACTTTTGCTAGTTTAATGGACTTAGTAATAGATATAGTAGATCCAAAAACGGTTTCAAATGATGTAACAACTAATACTGTAAAAGTTAAAAATTTCGGATAATGTTTATAAAAAAATCTATATTTGATATAGATTTTTTATTTTTTTGGTATAATATTTATATATGGAGGTTACTATGTATATAAATAATAGAATTTTAATCGGTAAAAATAATGAAACAGAAGTTAATTTATTACTTAATAAGGCAAATAGACATGGATTAATTACTGGAGCATCAGGTTCTGGTAAAACTATAACATTGAAAGTATTTGCAGAAGGATTTAGTGCAGCAGGTGTGCCAGTATTTTTAGTTGATGTAAAAGGTGATTTAGCTGGTATGAGTTTTGAAGGCGAAATGAATGATAATATCAAAGGAAGAGTTGATGCTTTAAAACTTACAGATTTCAAAAATGAGAAATATCCAACTACTTATTATGATATAAATGGAAAATTAGGACATCCAATTAGAACTACAATATCATCAATCGGACCAAGATTACTTTCTAGAATGTTAGATTTATCTGATACTCAAGAAGAAGTACTTGGAGTAGTTTTTAAAATATCAGAAGATGAAAAATTAGAATTAAATGATTTAGATGATTTAGATACATTACTTTCTTATGTAGATGAACATAGAAAAGGATTTTCAACTAGATATGGTAATCTTACTACAGTAACTCTTACATCTATTAGAAGAGCAATTATTAATTTAAAGGGTGCAGGAGGAGATTTATTCTTTGGAAAACCAGCATTTAATATCAAAGACTTTATAGCATTTGATGATAGAGGATATGGCTATATTAATATATTAGATGCCCAAACATTATTTCAAACACCAACTACTTATGTAATTATGTTGTTATGGTTACTTACAGCTATATATAATGATATGCCAGAAGTTGGAGATTTAGAAAAACCAAAATTAGTATTCTTCTTTGATGAAGCACATTTAATATTCTCAGAGATGAATGATAATATAGTTAAACAATTAACTCAAATAGTTAAATTAATAAGATCAAAAGGAATAGGAATATATTTCATATCTCAAGCTCCATCTGATATAACAGATGAGATTTTATCTCAACTTGGTAATAGAGTTCAACATGTATTAAGAGCTTATACAAAGAGTGATGAAAAATCTATTAAAGCTGCAGCAGATGGATTTAGATCTAACCCAGATTTTGATACAGAAGAAACTATTAAAATGTTAGGAACTGGAGAAGCGCTAGTATCATTCCAAAATGAAAAAGGAGAGCCTGAAATAGTTCAAAAAGTTACTATTTTACCTCCACAAAGTAGAATGGGAACAATTACTGATCAAGAAAGAGATACATTGATAAAACAAAGTAGATTACAAGGAAGATATGATACTTTAATAAATGATGATAGTGCTTTAGAAAAAATTAATAAAATGAGAGATGAAGAAGCTAAAGTACTTGAACAAGAAGCAGCTGAACAAGAACAAGCTAAAGAATTAGCAAAAGAAAAAAAGAGTACTAAAAAAGAAAAATCATTTGGTGAAAAAATGGGTACTCGTGTAACTAATAAAGTTATTGATAAAGCTACTACTAAAGTAATTAATAAAATATTTAATAAATTATTTAAATAGGAGGTCTATATGAAAAGATTAGTGTCTGGTATAAAACCAACTGGAGATTTAACTTTAGGTAATTATATTGGTGCATTAAAACATTTTGAAGAAATGCAAAAAGAATACGAAACATTTATATTTGTTGCTGATTTACATGCATTAACTATATATAATGATCCAAAAGAATTAAAAGAAAAAATTAAAAACTTAATAGCTATTTACCTAGCATGTGGATTAGATCCAAAATATACAACTTTATTTATTCAATCAGAGAATATGTATCATACTAATCTTTCATGGATTTTTGAATGTAATACTTATATGGGAGAAGCATCACGTATGACTCAATATAAAGAAAAGAGTAAGGGTAAAGAAAATGTTTCAGTAGGTTTATTTACTTATCCAATGTTAATGGCAAGTGATATATTACTATATGATGCCGATGTAGTTCCAGTAGGAATAGATCAAAAACAACATGTAGAACTTGCTCGTAATATTGCAATTCGTTTTAATAATAAATATGGAGAGACATTTAAAATACCAGAACCAGTTATAGCTAAATCTGGTGCTAAAATATATGATTTACAAGAACCTACTAAAAAAATGAGTAAAAGTGATGATAATGATAAAGGTGCAATAATTCTTTTAGAAGATCCAGAAAAGGCTAGAAAAAAGATTATGAGTGCTGTAACAGATAGTGAAATGATAGTTAAATATGATCCCGAAAATAAACCAGGAATATCTAATTTATTAACTATCTATACTAATTTAAAAAATATAAGTATTGAAGAAGCTGAAAAGGAATTTGAAAATGCTAACTATGGTACATTTAAAAAAGAAGTTGCTGATTTAGTAGTTAGATTTTTAACTGAATTACAAACTAAATATAATGAAATAATTAATTCTGGAATAATAGATAAAATATTAGATGAATCTAATATAAAAGTTAGAAAAATAGCTGAAGATAAAGTAAGAGAAGTATTTAAAAAAGTTGGAGTAGGAAGAAATTAATTGAAAAGTAGTGTCAATTTTATTCACTACTTTTTATTTTTGTTATATAATAATATTGGGTGATAAAATATGAATGAAAAAATGGAAATAATGAAAAATAGAGAAGGATTTATAGCAGCACTTGATCAAAGTGGTGGATCAAGTGGAAAAACATTAGCTCGTTATGGAATAAGTAGTGATAAATATTCAAACGATGATGAGATGTTTGATTTAATTCACGAAATGAGAACTAGAGTTATTAAAAGTAATAGTTTTACAGATGAAAAAATAATTGGAGTAATTTTATTTGAACAAACAATGAATAGAAAAATAGATGATATGTTTACTTCAGAATATTTATGGGATAAAAAACATATACTTTCATTCTTAAAAGTAGATAAAGGTTTAGCAGATGAAGAAAATGGAGTTCAATTAATGAAAGATATTCCAGAACTTGAAAGTACTTTAAAACAAGCTGTTGAACATGGAGTATTTGGAACTAAGATGAGATCTGTAATTAAAACTAATAATGTAGAAGGAATTAAAAGCGTAGTTAAACAACAATTTGATATAGCAAAAGTAATTATGTCATATGGTTTAGTACCTATTATTGAACCAGAAGTTAGTATTGATGCTGTAGATAAAAAAGAATGTGAAGAAACACTTAAGAACGCTGTAATTGAAGAATTAAATTCATTGGATGATAACGCTAAAGTTATGTTTAAATTTACAATACCAACAGTTGATAACTATTATGAAGATTTAATTAATAATCCTAAAGTAGTTAGAGTAGTTGCTTTATCTGGTGGATATACATGTAGTGATGCTTGTGAAAAACTAGCTCGTAATCATGGAATGATTGCATCATTTTCTCGTGCATTACTTGAAAGTTTACAAGTTACTGACACAGATGAAGAATTTGATAATAAACTTAAATCAGCAATAGATATGATTTATGATGCTTCAATAAGATAGATTTAATCTATCTTTTTTATTATATTTGGTATAATTATAAGAGAATAGAGGGATTTTATGAAAAAAAAGATATTAATTGTTATGGTATTATTTTTTGGATTATTACTAACTGGATGTAATAAAAAAGAAACAAGTAATATTATTATTGAAAAAAATACAATAAAAGTTGAATTAGATTTAAATTCAGAATCTGGTTATTCTTGGAGTTATATCGTAAATAATCAAGATATAGTTTCTATTTCAAAAACATATGTTGGAGATTGTTCTAATAACGTAGATAATTGTGATGGAAAAGATATCTATGAGGTAAAAGGATTAAAAGAGGGAACTGCAGTTGTTACATTTGATTATGTAAATGAAAATGATGAAGTTGAAAATGAAGCAATTTATGAATTCATAGTCGATGAGAACTTAAATGTTTCTGAAAATCATTATGGATCATATTTTGAATAATTAGTGAGGTAAATATGAATATTAGAGTCTTAACTTTTAATACATGTCATGGTTGTGGAATAGATGGAATAATAGATATTAAAAGACAAGCTGATTTTTTAATAAAGTTAGATCCTGATATTCTATTATTACAAGAATTAGATAAAAATACTGATAGATTATCATGTTATCAAATACAAGAATTATCTAAAGAGTTAAATATAAATAATTATTATATGGGAATAAATACTAAAGTATTTAATGGAGAATATGGTAATGGAATTATATCTAAATATGAGATATTAGAATCTAATAATTACTTATTTTCTAATCATAAAAATGAACAAAGAGGCTTAACTCATATAAAAATTAAAATTGATAATAAAATTATAAATGTATTTAGTCTTCATTTATCTACAAATAAAGATGAAAGAATTAGTTCTATTAAAGAGATAATAGATATTATTAAAAGTATTCCAAAAGATGAGTCAATTATTTTAGGGGGAGATTTTAATATTGGAATAGAATCTATTGGTGTTCATAAGTATATTAAAGATAATAAAGATAAATATAAAGAATATGAAATGTTAGAAGATTATTTAAATAAAATAGATAATAAAGAAACTACATGGGTTTCAGCTACAGGTGAAGGATGTATAGATACTATTTTTTATAAAAATATAGAATTAGTTGATTTTAAAACTATTGATAATAAAGTTAGTGATCATAGTGTAGTTATGTGTGACTTTAAGTTAGAGGTGTAATATGGAAATAGTTAGATTATGTCTAGGAATATTTTTAGCAAGAATATGTGATGTATCTTTAGGTACTATTAGAACATTTATGACAGTTAAAGGAAGAAGTGTTTATGCTGCATGTATTGGATTCTTAGAGGTTATAATATGGTTTTTAGTAGTTAGAAATGCTTTAAGTAGTGATTCATCAAGTATATGGATTGCGGTTAGTTATGCAGGTGGTTATGCAACTGGTACTTATATAGGTTCTAAGCTTGCTAAGTTACTATTACATGAAAAATTAGATATTAGATTAACTGTAACTAAAGAACAATTAAAATTAGTGGATATTTTAAGAAAAAAAGGATTTGCTGTATCTACAACAGTTGCTAAAGGATATAAATATAAAACTAAATATTTAGTATTTATGGAAATAGATGATAAAGAATTAGAAGTAGTAGAAAAAATAGTTAAAGAATTTGATGATACTATATACATGGTTATATCAGAAACAATGTTTGTCCATAATGGATATTTTAAGGATGTGATTAAATAATGAAGAATCATCAATTAGCTTATCAAAGAAGACGTAGAAGAAAAGAAGTTATTATAAGAGATATATTAGTTGTATTAACTTTCTTTAGTTTATTATTTAATGCATTACAGTATACTTATAGTATTTATCAAAACTTAAATATTGATAGAATAAATGAATTTCTTATTAATTATATTCATATACCAATGCTTGTTGATAACTTCTTAATATATATATTTGCTACTTTATATATAGTTTTAGGTTATAAGTCAGAAAAAGAAGTAGCAATTAAAATAATATTTAGTATATTTGCTATATTAACAACAATGGTTTTTCAATCTTTATTTATTAATATGATTGCTGATATTTTTGGAGTTTTGTAAACTCCTTTTTTATGTTAAAATGAATTAGGTGATATTATGAAAATTGTTTCGTGGAATGTAGCTGGATTTAGAGCTTGTTTAAAAAAAGGATTTAAAGAATTTTTTGAAGAAGAAAAAGCAGATATTTATTGTTTACAAGAAGTTAAAGCCTTAGAAGAACAATTAGATTTCTTTCCAGAAGAATATTACTATTATTTAAATCCTGCTGATAAAAAAGGATATTCTGGAACAATGGTTTATTCTACTATTGAACCATTAAATGTTAGTTATGGAATGGGAATAGATGAACATGATCATGAAGGAAGAGTTATAACTCTAGAATATGAAGATTTTTATTTAGTTACAGAATATGTACCAAATGTAAAAAGAGATTTATCAAGATTAGATTATCGTATGAAATGGGAAGATGATTTTAAAGATTATCTTAAAAAATTAGAAGAGAATAAACCTGTTGTTTTATGTGGAGATTTAAATGTAGCTCATGAAGAAATAGATATTAAAAATGCTAAAGCAAATATTGGTAACGCTGGATTTACTTATGAAGAAAGAGGTAAATTTAGTGATTTACTAGCTTCTGGATTTATAGATACATTTAGATATTTAAATCCTGAAAAAGAAACATATTCTTGGTGGAGTTATATAGGTAATGCACGTGAAAAAGGAATTGGATGGAGAATAGATTATTTTGTAGTATCAGAAAATATTATAGATAAAGTAATTGAATCAAAAATATTAGATAATGTTTATGGAAGTGATCATTGTCCGATTGAAATAGAATTAGATTTAAATTAAAGTTATGAATTTTTCATAACTTTTTATTTTGTATTGATGATTATTATATATAAGTGTGATATAATTTATTTGTGATTATAAGGAGGATTTATGAATAATTACTTAGAAATTGAAAGTGTAAAAGCATTAGAAATTTTAGATTCTCGTGGTAACCCAACTGTTCAAGTTAAAGTTACTACTATAGGAGGAGATACTGGTGTAGCAATGGTACCAAGTGGAGCATCTACTGGATCATTTGAAGCAGTTGAACTTCGTGATGGAGATAAAAATAGATATATGGGAAAAGGTGTTCTTAAAGCAGTAGAAAACGTTAATACAATAGTTGCACCTGCTTTAGTTGGAATGAATGTATATGATCAAACTGAAATAGATAGAACACTTATTGAATTAGATGGAACTGAAAATAAAGGAAAATTAGGAGCAAATGCTACATTAGGAGTTTCATTAGCTGTTGCTAAAGCTGCTGCTAGTTCTTTAGGAATTGAATTATATCGTTATATTGGAGGAACAAATGCTAAAACATTACCTGTTCCAATGATGAATATATTAAATGGTGGAAAACATGCAGATAATACTGTTAGTTCACAAGAATTTATGATTATGCCAGTAGGAGCTAAAGACTTTACTGAAGGATTAAGATGGTGTGCAGAAATATATCATACATTAAAGAAAGTATTAAAAGATCAAGGATTAGCTTCAGGTGTAGGTGATGAAGGAGGATTTGCTCCAAATCTTAAAAATGATGAAGAAGCTCTTAAACTAATAGTTGAAGCAGTTAAAGAAGCTGGGTATGAACCAGGAAAAGATATTTGTCTTGCAATGGATATAGCAGCAACTGAAATGTATGATGAAGCTAAAAAAGCAGGAAAAGAAGGAAATTACTATTTCTGGAAAACAGATGAAATGAAAACTCCAGAAGAAATGATTGCTTGGCAAGAAAAGTTAGTTGATACATATCCAATAGTATCAATAGAAGATGGATTATCTGAAGAAGATTGGGATAGTTGGAAAAATTATACTGATCGTTTAGGTAAAAAGATTCAAATTGTTGGTGATGATTTATTTGTTACAAATATTAAACGTCTACAAAAAGGTATAGATTTAGGAGTAGCTAATAGTATTTTAATTAAATTAAATCAAATTGGGACTTTAACTGAAACACTAGATGCTATTGAACTTGCTAAGAAAGCAGGATATACAGCAGTAGTTTCTCATAGAAGTGGAGAAACAGAAGATACAACTCTTGCAGATGTTGCTGTTGCTACTAATGCTGGTCAAATTAAAACAGGAGCTCCTTGTAGAACTGATAGAGTTGCAAAATATAATAGACTTTTGAATATTGAAGATGATCTAGGAGTAGATTCTAAATATCTAGGAATAAAAACTTTTAATAAATAATAAAAAAAACGATGTAAATATCGTTTTTTTTTTGATATACTTTAGATATGATAAAAATAGGGTGATTGTATGAAAAAAAGAATAAATAAGAAAATAGATAAAAAAGGATTTACATTAATTGAAATTCTAGCAGTAATTGTAATATTAACAATGTTGTTTTTGATTGCAATACCAGCAATATCTAGATATATAAATCAATCTAGAAGTGAAACATATGAAGCACATGAAGCAAGTATTGAACAAGCTATGGCAAATAAAATGAGTGAGTGTGTAGCTAAATCAACAGAGAACT
>CAZOBH010000022.1:0-17964 GCA_964578175.1 uncultured Clostridium sp. | reverse complement strand
AAGTACATCATCCAATTTTATATTATGCAGCATACTTCTCAATTAGATGTGATGCATTTGACATTGATTCAATGGTTAGAGGATATGATGCTATTAAAAACAAAATATTAGAAATTGAAGAAAAAGGTAATAGTGCGTCTAATAAAGAAAAAGATACTAAAGATGTATTACAAGTTTGTTTAGAAGCAAGTGCAAGAGGAATTAAATTTAAAAATGTTGATATAAATAAATCAGATAGTAAATACTTTATTATTGATGAAGATAAAAAGACTTTAATACTTCCATTTAGAGCAATGGATGGATTAGGTGAAAACGTTGCTGATGGAATAGTTACAGAAAGAGAAAAAGAACCATTTATAAGTATTGAAGATCTTCAAAAAAGAGGTCATGTATCTAAAACATTAATAGATAATATGACTAAAATGGGTATATTAGAAGGGTTATCTGATAGTAATCAGCTAACTTTGTTCTAATTGTAGAACATACAAAAGTATGATATTATGTAAGAAGAAGTTGTTCTATTTAGTGGGACTATTAAATTGTTACATCACGATTAATGAGTAAGAAGGTATTATAGGTGATTGATTATGAATAATAGAGAAGAAGCAATTAGATATTATAGAGAAGTAGAAAGACTTTTTAGTGAATTAGGTGAAGACCGTGATGACTTTGAAGATTTTTTAAAAGCAATAATGATACTTGCTTCTACAGAAGATAGTATTAGAGACAGAGAATTATTGCCTAGAGATGCAGAAAAATCTTTAAGCAACATTTCAACAATAAAAGATGCTATGGAAACAATATTTATGGTTGGTGTTTTAGGTGGTTTGATATTCCCTAAGATGAAAGAGATGTCAATGGAAGATAGAAATGCATTTATGGCAAGATTAACTAGTGAAACAGAGTATCCTTTAATCATGTCTAAAGTAGCTAGATATATTTTAGATGACAACCTAGAACCAGATGAAATGTTTTATAGTGATGAATCATTAGATGTTATGATTGGAGATATTTTAAGAAATAGTGATGATTATTCTGTATTAGAAGAATTAATGGATAAGATTCTTCCAAAAGATGATTTAGAAGATGATGAAGAAAGAACATTGGAAATAATTGATGATTTAGAACCTACAGATGATGTCGTACTTGCATCAAAAAGAATTATTTCACGTAGTGTTAAGTTAACTGAAAGAAGTAAGGAAGTAGCAAATTTTAATGCAGAAATGTTAAGACTTGCTGATAAAACAGAACTAACTTTAGTAACAGGGGATAGAAAGTTTTTAAGAACTATTACAACGATAGCTTCAATTGAAGATAAAATAGAAAGTGGAGAACTAAATCCCGATAATAAAGAAGAAGTTTTAAGACATTTACAATCTATTAGAGAAGCTTTTGAAATTATTGGAGCAACTGGATTAGTAGGTGGATCTGTATATGATAAATTAAAAACTATGACACTTGATGAAAGACGTGAGTTTTTAAGTAATTCAACTAAATATCCAACTATACTTAAAAAGGTAATAGGATTTATTTATGATGAAGATCTTGAAGAAGGAGAATTATTCTATACTGATGAAAATCTAGACGCAATTAGAGAAGAATTAGAAGCTAATTCTGATAATTATGAAGTTTTAGAAAGTTTTGTTGAGAGTCTTGGTATAAGATTTGATGAAAGCTTAGAAGATAGTGAAGCTAAATTAGAAAGTGCACTTGGCACTCTTACAGCTGATAGTGATATTGTTAAAGCATCAGGTAAAATTATTGAATCAAGTAAAGCTTTATCTCAAGTTGCTCGTGAAAAATTAAAAGGATTAATACGTAGCAAATTACTTTTAGAAAAGAGATTAAGAAAAGCATTACCTGATGATGAAAATATAGAAGAAACTGTACAAGAATTAAATAATATCAATAGAACTATTGGTAAAAGATTTGGTGCAGTAGATAGAGATGTATTAAGAGAAGAAATGAATTCTATAACTAACGAATTATATGAAGAGTTTCCTGCTCTTAAACCAGGACCATCTAGAAAACAAGGGATTGAAGATACATTTATCGTAGATGATATGACTGGTGATGTAATTAATATAAGTCATATGACTATGGATCAAAGAATAGTTACGTTATATACTGCAACTGATGAATATGATTTTATTAGAGATCCTTATGTACAAAAACAAATTGCACAAGTATTAAAAAAATATGAAAAGAAATCAGAAGATAAAAAAGATAAAATTATTAAAAAGACAGTAGATGAAATAAGAACTTCTAAAGCAAATGTTATACTTGCTGGTAAAAAAAGTAGACGACAAAGTGAGACAGAAGGAAGAGAGGCATCTACTGAAAAGATATCAAATGAAGAGATAGATTTTATGATGACTCAATTTGAACAAAGAGAAAAAGAAGATGGTACTATTGGACTATTTGATAAACAAACAAAAAGAGAAGTAACTAGTAAAAGAACTATTTCATCATTTGAAATCGGATTAGCTAGAAAGAATTATGAAAGAAATACTCATTATGGATCTAATTATGCAACTCAAATGTTTGATGATACAATGGCGCATGCTGTTGAAGCTTTTAATGATAATGGAGTTGATGGTTTAACTGAGTATTTAATAAGTCAAGGATCAAGAACAGCGAATTTATTAAATCCAGATGGAACATTAAAAGAGAGTGTAATTCCATATTTTGAAATTCAAACTGGATCATCTTCAAGAGAACCAATAACACCAGATACTCGCAGAAGGTCAATGTAAATTGAAGTATTAGTACTTCTTTTTTCGTTAGAAAGGAGAGATTATGAATAATAATACTATTAATGAAATAAGACAAAAAGTTGATATAGTAGATATTATTGGAGATTACATACCACTTATTCAAAAAGGTAAAAACTTTTTTGGGGTATGTCCTTTTCATGATGATACAAATCCATCTATGAGTGTAAGTCGTGAAAAACAAATATATAGATGTTTTTCATGTGGAGCTAGTGGAAATGTATTTACTTTTCTAATGAATTATAATCATTATGATTTTAAAGAAGCAGTTAAAGAATTAGGCGAAAAAACAGGAGTTAATGTATCAGGAATAAGAATTAATAAAGCACCTAATAAAAATGATAAATATTATGAAATGTATGATATAGCTAATAAGTATTATCAAAATAATATAAATACTAAACAGGGAGCAGCTGCTCGTAAATATTTAGAAAATAGAAAAATAAATAATGAAATAATAAAAGAGTTTGAAATAGGTTTATCTCTTAGTGAAATGGATAATCTTACTAAAATATTGTTAGATAAAAATTTTTCTATGAAAGAGTTAGATGCTTTTGGATTGTCTATAAATAATCACGATACTTTTATTAATAGAATTACTTTTCCTTTATATGATCCAGAAGGTCATATAGTTGGATTTAGTGGAAGAATATATGATAATTCTAATTTAAATAAATATATGAATACTAAAGAGACTCCTATATTTAAAAAAGGAAGTTGTTTATACAACTATCATAGAGCAAGAGACTATGCAAGACAAAAGAAATATATAATAATAGTTGAAGGATTTATGGATGCTATAAGGGTTAGTCAAATAGGATTTAAAAATGTTATAGCTCTTATGGGAACAGCTTTAACTGAAGAACAAATTTCATTAATTAAGAAACTATCTAATAATATTTATTTATCTTTAGATGGTGATCAACCTGGAGTTAATGCTACATTGTCTAATGGAGAACAATTAATAAAGGCAGGACTTAATGTTAAAGTAATAACTCTTCCTGATAAGGATAAAGAACATGATCCAGATGAATATATTATTAAATACGGAGAAGAACGCTATAAAAATTTAATTGAAACAGCATTAAATTTTAGTGATTTTAAAATAAATTATTTAAAAAGAGGAGTTAATTTCAGTAGTGATTTAGAGTTAAGTAATTACATAAATTCAGTTATAGCTGAAGCATCGACTATTAACGATGAAATAAGACGAGAAATAATCCTTAAAAACCTTGCAAAAGATACAAATATAAGTTATAATACACTGGAAAAACGTTTGAATGAGTATCTAGAATTTAGAAAAGTAACTAATGAGAAGAAAGAAGTTCCAAAGAAAGTAGAAAAGAAAAATAAGCTAACTAAATATGATAAAGCTGCATATAATTTAATTTATTCTATGTTAAATAATACTAAGGTAATTAAATTATTTGAAAGTAATAAAGTTTATTTAATGACTAAAGAATTAAGATCACTTGCTAGTGAAATATGTTATTATTATCAAAAATATGGTAATATAAACATGGCGGATTTTTATACTTATTTAAATGATAAAGAGGAGTTAAGAACAATCTATGATTATATCATCAGTCTTAACCTAGAAGATGATATTACAGAAAAAGCAATAATGGATTATGTTGAAGTTATAAAAGAATATAGAGTGAGGCAAGAGATAGAACGCCTAAATGAGCTGATAAAGCAAGAGAATGATCCAATAGAAAAAGCCAAAATTGCTGAAAAGATTAGATTGTTGAGAATAGGGGACTAGATTTATGGTAGAAGTTATAAAAACAATCGAAGAAAGAAAAGAAACACTTCTAAAAAAAGGAAAAGAAAATGGTTTTATAACCTATGAAGAACTTGCTAATGAATTAAAAGGGTTAGAGGTAGATACTGATACATTAGATGAATTATATAATTTATTAGTAGATAATAATATTGAAGTAATATCTGAAACTGCAGATAATGATAATACTACTGATGATCCAGAAGACTTAGTTGTTGAAGATTTAACTATGTCAAAAGACATCAAAATCAATGACCCAGTTAGAATGTATCTTAAAGAAATTGGTAGAATTAACCTTCTTACTGGAGATGAAGAATTTGAATATGCACAACTTGCTGTTCAAGGAGATGAAAATGCTAAAAAGATATTAGCTGAATCTAATTTGCGTTTAGTAGTTTCCATAGCTAAAAGATATGTTGGACGTGGAATGTTATTTTTAGATTTAATTCAGGAAGGAAACATTGGGCTTATGAAAGCTGTTGATAAATTTGATCCAACAAAAGGATATAAATTTAGTACTTATGCAACTTGGTGGATAAGACAAGCTATTACTCGTGCAATTGCTGACCAAGCAAGAACTATTCGTGTTCCTGTTCATATGGTTGAAACAATAAATAAACTTGCTCGTGTTCAAAGACAATTAACACAAGAATTAAATAGAGAACCAACAGAAGAAGAATTAGCTAAAAAATTAGGAATAACTATAGAAAAAGTACGTGAAGTATATAAGATATCTCAAGATCCAGTATCTCTTGATACTCCAATTGGAGAAGAAGATGATTCTCATTTAGGAGACTTCATTAAAGATGAAAGAACAATGTCTCCAGAAGAATATGCAACAACAGAGATGTTAAAAGAAGAATTAGCAGGAGTTTTATCAACATTAACTGATCGTGAAGAAAAAGTACTTCGCTTAAGATTTGGACTTGATGATGGACAATGTAGAACTCTTGAAGAAGTTGGACAAATATTTGGAGTAACTCGTGAAAGAATACGTCAAATAGAAGCAAAAGCTTTACGTAAATTAAGACATCCATCTCGTTCTAAAAAATTAAAGGATTTCTTAATAGATTAATGAAAATAAGTAAAAGATTAAAAGAGATAGCAGATCTTGTAGATAATGGATCAAATATAATAGATATTGGATGTGATCATGCTTTATTAGATATTTATTTAGCAAATAATAAAGATAATATTAAAGTGATAGCATCTGATAATAAAAAAGGACCATTGGAACAAGCAAGAAAAAATATCTCTTCTTTTAATTTTGAAAATAAAATAAAAGTTAAATATGGAGATGGATTAGATCCAATTGAAGATGATATAGATACCGTAATCATTGCAGGTATGGGTGGTAATACTATTATTGACATACTTAGTAAGAAAGAGAATTTAAAACATATTAAGACTTTAATAATAAGTCCTCAAAGTGAAGTTATGGAAACTAGAAAGTTTCTAATGAATAGTGGATTCAAATTTATAGATGAAAAGATTATAAATGATCAAAATAAATATTACTTTATTATGAAACTTATTAAAGAGAAAATCGTTTATTCAGATATAGAATTGTTTTTTGGACCTATATTATTAAAGAATAAATCAAATGAATTCTATAACTATTATGAATCTTTATTAAATGAATATAAAAATAATTATTTAAAGAGTAATAGTTTGGAAACAAAAGAAAAAATAAAAATGATAGAAGATGTTTTACGTAAATAAAATATTATCTATCTTTTTTTTTACTTTGAACTATTAAATTTGATATAATGGAATAGAATAGGTGATAATATGAAGAATAAAAAAGGATTTACTTTAATAGAATTACTTGGTGTATTTGTAATAATTGGTTTGATTCTTATGGTAGTTATGCCAAATATTTATCGTTTAATTAATTCTACTAAAGAAGAAAAATATAAAAATTATTATGATATAGTTATGGAAGCAGCAGAAGAGTATGCAACTGATAATAGAAGTGATTTAGGTTCATCAATGGATGTTGGATGTACTAAGACTACCTTAAATGATTTAATAAAATACGAATATGTAACTGAATTTACTGAAGATGATATTAAATGTACATCTAGTGATATTTATATAGATAATAATAAAGGTAATATAAAAATAAGTTATAAATTGGAATTTAAAAAAGGTTCAGATAAAGTTTATGAAATAGGAACTGCAAAAACTGGTGCATGTGTTGCATATACAAGAAACGCTAATAGAACTTTACAAGAAGCAATTGTTGCAGCTGGTTTAACTGGAACAAATGTTGATGGAATTACTTATATAAATAGTGCCAGTGCTAAAAACTATGTTTATTATTCTGGACATTATTGGAGAATAGTTAGTTATAATAAAAATTTAAATACAGTAAAAGCTGTTACTGATGATCCAGTTGTTACTATTCCATATGATAGTAGTGGTGGAACAAAGTATGCTGGAAGTAATATTCAAACATGGTTAAGTAATGATTTTGCTACATCATTATCATCTAACTTTACATCATTAATTAGTAATACTACATGGTATCCAAGTAGTAATTCTCCAGTTAAAGCAAGAATTGGATTAATTACTAAAGCTGAATATGAAAGAGTTAAAAATTGGTATTCAAATGATGGATCATGGTTATTAGATGAAGATACTACTAAAACAACTGCTGGAAATGCTAGTTCTAGTTCTTATCATATGGTAAGACCAGCAATAACTTTCGGAGTTAATAACTTTAACTATAATGATAGTGCTGATGGTAGTGCAAGCAATCCATTTATTGTATTAGATAATGCACAAACATATGGTAAATCAGGTGATTTATTAATTACTAGAAATCCTGGAGAATATGTTAAATTAAACAATAAAACATATAGAATTGTATCAATTAATTCAAATGGCGTAAAAATAATTGGTATGCCAGAGTCAGGTAATAAAAACTTTTCAGTAGAATCTACTGAAGAAGGATCATTATACTATTTATATGATGCAACTACTTTAGGAATATATAATAATAATATGACTTTTGGAACTCAAGATAGTTATTTAACTAATGGTGACTTCTGTATGGACACTATTGATACAACTTCAAATGTTGGTTATGTAGTTAATGTTAAGTGTCAAGATCCTACACTTGTTAAATCAATGAAAGTGGGACTACCTAAAATAGGAGAATTATTTACAACTAAATATGGTGGAGTTGAATATTGGACTATTAATCCTGCAAAAGTTGAAATAAATTCAGATGGATTATATACAAATTCTACTATTAATACGATTAAAACAGATGGAACAATTGGTACAGCTAGAATTACTGAAGCAAAAGCAGATGTAATTGAACTTTATCTAGATCCAGCTGTTAAAGTTAGTGGTGGTAAAGGTATATCATCAAATCCATTTACATTGCAAAAATAAAATAATTATTATATAATACAAACAAGGCAATGAAGTTGAGGAGTAATATATTGATATTTATAGAGAGTTAGTGGTTGGTGTAAACTAATAATAAAGATATATGAAGGTAGCAATGGAGCTAGTTTATTGAAATCAAGTAGATAAATTCGTTATTCGCGTTAAGAATTTGAGATAACTTAAGTTATAAATTAAGGTGGTACCGTGCTAATGCACCCTTATAGGTACTGCCTTTTTAGTTGGAGGAAGTATGATAGATTTAGAGATAGTTGATAAGGCATTTAAAGATTACACAAGTAAGTTTGACATGTCTAATGAAAAAATTGCATTAAAGTATGAGCATACTTTTGAAGTTGCAAGAGTAACAGAAATAATTGGTAAGAAAATGGGTCTTGTAGAGGATGATAAGAAATTAGCTATTACTATTGCGTATCTTCATGATATAGGTAGATTTGAACAAATAGTTAAAACAGATAGTTTTAAAGATAGTATTACAGATCATGCTGAAAATGGAGCTGATTTATTATTTAAAAGAAATCTTATAGAGAACTTTAAAGTTGATAAAGAATATTATGATATTATTGAAAAAGCAGTAAGACTTCATAATAAATTAAAACTATCAAATGACTTAAGTGAAAGAGAAGAATTCTTTGCAAAGTTAATTAGAGATGCGGATAAGATAGATATTTTTCGAGTCAATAACAAGTTTTATAAAAAGTACTTTGAACAAATGCCATTAAAAGTTAATCTAGATGATTTTTATAAACATAGAGAAATAAATGTTAAAAATACTAATTCAAAAACAGATGCTTTATTATGTCAAATGGCATTTATATTTGATTTAAATTTTAAAGAGAGTATAGATACATTAAATGAATTAGGTTATTACAAAGAATTTATTGATAGAGTAAATGTAAAAGAAGAATATAAAGATTTGTTTAAAGAACTTGCAAATGAAACATTTAAGGCTTTAGGAATGAAAGGGTGAGAAAAATGAAAAATAAATTTACTAGTTTTTTAGTTTTAATAGGGTTACTTTTATTAACTGTTGGTTTGATATTTACTTTTACTAATGTATTAGATGGTAATAATGAACCAACTAATGAACCAACTAAAGTAGATGAACCAGTAGAAATAGATAGGAATTATACTAATAACCCTGATAATAATTTTAACTTAGACATTATTAAACTTGCTAATAAAGAAGAAACAGGTAACTATTTAATAAGTCCATATTCTATAGAATTAGCGTTAAGTATGTTAAGAGATGGTGCTAATAATAATTCTTTAGAAGAACTAAAAAATGTAATTCCAGAAAGAAATATAAAATTATTAAGTAGTGGAAAAAATATTAGTGTAAATAATGGAATATTTATAAATGAAACAGAAAAAAGTAAAGTTAAAAACGATTATGTTAAGAGTATAAATTCAAAATATAAAGCAGAAGTTAATTATGTAACTATGAATAACGCCGTTGATACTATTAATAATTGGGTTAATAAAAATACTTATGGAATGATAAAAGAAATAATAAAAGAAGTTAATCCTAATTATGTATTATCACTTGTTAATACTGTAGCTATAGATGTTTCATGGAATGATAAATTTGAGTGTAAAAATACAACAAGTGAAGAATTTATAAATGGTGATAAAAAAACTAATGTAGAAATGATGCATAAAACTTATAACAGTGGAGCTTCATATATAAGTAATGAAAATGAATTAGGTATCATTGTTCCTTATAAAGAATATGATAGCGTTAATAATGATAAAATTAATTTAGAGTTCATAGCTATTATGCCAAAGAATGGTGATATTAATACATATATAGAAAAACATACTTCTAAATCAATTAATGAAGTTATTGATAAAAGTTTAAAAGCAAATTCAGATTATAATGTAATGTTATCATTACCTAGATTTGAATATGATTATGATTATAAAGGAATTATTAATTCTTTGAAATCTCTTGGAATAAAAGAAGTATTTGATAAAAAGAATGCTGATTTA
The DNA here is from genome assembly GCA_964578175.1 of uncultured Clostridium sp. Classification (GTDB taxonomy): domain Bacteria; phylum Bacillota_I; class Bacilli_A; order RF39; family UBA660; genus RUG11788. The sequence continues at coordinate 7,995 of CAZOBH010000022.1, read as the reverse complement.
ACTAAGATGGCAGAAGGTGTGTATGTAAGCAGTATTGTTCATAAAACACATGTTGAAGTTAGTGAAAAAGGAACTAAAGCTGCAGCAGCAACATCAGTAGAAGTTAGTAATAAAGAAGCAGTTGCAGCATCTGGACCTAGTATTATACATATTAAGTTTAATAAACCATTTATGTATATTATTAGAGATCGTGATAGCAAAGAAATGCTATTTATTGGGGTTGTTAAAGAACCAAATGAATGGAAAGGTTCTACGTGTGAATAAAAAATAAACTTGAGGTGATATAAATGTTAGAAACAAAATATAATCATGAAAAGACTGAAGAGGGTAAATATAATTATTGGAAAGAAAAAGGATATTTTAAAGCAGGTAATTTATCAAAAAAACCATTTTGTATAGTTATTCCACCTCCTAATGTTACAGGAATTCTTCATATAGGACATGCATGGGATACAGCAATACAAGATATTATTATTCGTTATAAAAGAATGCAAGGATATGATGCTTTATGGTTACCTGGAATGGACCATGCTGCGATTGCAACTGAATCTAAGGTTGTTAAAAAACTAAAAGATCAAGGCATTGATAAATATGAATATGGAAGAGAAAAATTCTTAGATGCTTGTTGGGATTGGACTAATGAACATAAAGCAATTATTAGAGAACAATGGGGAAAACTTGGATTATCTGTTGATTATGATAGAGAAAGATTTACTTTAGATGAAGGTCTTAATAAAGCTGTTAATAAAGTATTTGTAGATTTTTATAATAAAGGATTAATTTATCGTGGAGAAAAAATAATTAACTGGGATCCAGCTGCTCTAACCGCTCTTTCAAATGAAGAAGTTATTTATAGCGAAGAAAAGAGTGCTTTTTACCATTTAAAATATAAACTTGAAGATAGTGATGAATTTTTAGATATAGCAACAACTAGACCTGAAACTTTGTTTGGTGATACTGCTGTTGCTGTTAATAAAGATGATGAAAGATATAAAAAATATATAGGTAAGAATGTTATACTTCCAATTGTTAACAAACCAATTCCTATCATAGCTGATGAACATGCTGATATGACTAAAGGAACTGGAGCTGTTAAAATTACTCCAGCACATGATCCTAATGACTTTGAAGTTGGAGAGCGTCATAATCTTGAAAGAATAGTAGTAATGAATATGGATGCTACTATGAATGAAAATGCTGGTAAATACCAAGGAATGACTAGAGAAGAATGTCGTGAAGCAGTTTTAAAAGATTTAGAAAAAGAAGGATTACTTCTAGAAGTTGAACCATTGGTTCATGAAGTAGGTCATTCTGAAAGAACTGGAGTTATGGTTGAACCAATGTTATCTAAACAATGGTTTGTTAAAATGGATACTTTATCAGAGAGAGTATTAAAGTTCCAAAAAGATAAAGATAAGAAAGTTAATTTTGTACCTCCTAAGTATGAAAAGGTATTAAATCACTGGATGGAAATTCAACACGATTGGTGTATATCTCGTCAATTATGGTGGGGACATAGAATTCCTGCATGGTATAAAGATGATGAAGTATATGTTGGAATGGAAGCACCAGAAGGAGAAGGATGGGTACAAGATAATGATGTATTAGATACATGGTTTTCTAGTGCTTTATGGCCTTTTAGTACTTTAGGTTGGCCAGATAAAACAGCTGATTTAGAAAGATACTTTCCAAATGATGTTTTAGTAACTGGATATGATATTATTTTCTTCTGGGTTGCTAGAATGGTATTCCAATCAGAAGAAATAATGGGTGTCGCTCCATTTAAAGATTGTGTAATACATGGTCTTATTAGAGCTAAAGATGGAAGAAAAATGTCTAAATCTTTAGGTAATGGAGTAGATCCAATGGATATGATTAAAGAATATGGAGCTGACGCTTTAAGATTCTATCTTGTTACTGATGTTGCTCCAGGTACTGATTTAAGATTTGATGAAGAAAAGATTAAATCTACATGGAATTTTATAAATAAGATTTGGAATGCATCTCGTTTTGTACTTATGAATATTGAAAATCTAAAAGAAATAAAACTTGATAATTTAAAAGATGAAGATAAATGGATTCTTACTAAGTATAATAATACTTTAAAGAACGTTACTAAACATATGAATAGATATGATTTTAATATAGTTGGTACTGAATTATTTAATTTCGTTTATAATGATTTCTGTTCTAATTATATTGAAATGGCTAAATATTCTATAGAAGATGAAACAACTAAGAGTGTATTATGTTATGTATTAACTGGTCTTCTAAAAATGTTACACCCATTTATGCCATTTGTTACTTCTGAGATATATAATAATTTACCTATTAAAGATCAAGAAGATATAATGATATCTAGTTATCCTACTTATAATAAAAAAGAAATATATCAATTAGAAGAAAGAGTAGTAGATGACAAGATAGAGTTTATTAAAAATTTTAGAAATGTTAAAGCTGAAAATAATATGACTAAAGAATTAAAAGTTATGTTTGATACTGAAGATGATAATGACTTAATTGTTAAGATGTTAAAATTAAAAGACAATATAGTTGATAAACCACTTGGTATTAAAGCATATAAAGTATTTTCTAATAGTGTAAAAGCTACTATTTTCTTTGAAAAAATAGAAAGTGAAGCAGATAAGGATTTAAAAGCAGCACAAATAAAATTATTAGAAGCATCTATTAAGAGAAGAGAAGCGTTACTATCTAATGAGAATTATGTTAATAAGGCTCCTGAAAAAATAGTAGAAATGGATAGAAAAAAATTAGAAGAGGAAAAGAAAAAATTAGAAGAATTAACACAATAAAAAGAAGTTTATATAAACTTCTTTTTTTATTTTAACTTTTTATATACTTTTGATGATGCTTCTAAATGAGCGTTGATTTCATCTAACTTACCACTAACTAATCCATATTTTATTCCTTGTGCTAAATCAGTTAAACTTGTTACAGAAATAGGTTGATCAGACATAATAAATAATCCCTTTAATTCTGACATAGAACTATCTGCTATTCTTGTAAATTTTCCTTGTTCTAATAAATGTAATTTATACATTGGTTCTGACAATTGAATATAACTTTGATTAAAATAGGTATAATCTTCTTCAAAAGCAGTATAAAGAGTTGATTGATTATCTCTTTCTCTTTCTTCTACTTTCCATTCATCTACTTTTGTTCCAGTAGATAAACTATGTCTATATCTTGCAAGTAGTTCAGTATTATTGAAAATACTTCTTTTTAAAGTATATGCTCCACATGAATAAACTATATCATTTCTTTTTCTACTCCAAAAAGTTTCAGGTTGATCTCTATCAAGTACTTTTTCATCAACTGGTATAAATTTCATTTCATCTAGTAAGAATTCATTAATTCTATCTTTATCAGGTACTAACATAAATGTCTCAATTCTATCATTTAATTTTAAATTATGTATTAATAACATCCCATTACCTCCCCAAAAAACAATGCATATTTTACCATATAACAGTTTTAAAGTCAAACTTACAAACTTATATCTTTTATAGATATTTATTTAATGATATAATTATAATAAGGTGGTAGGCTATGAAGAAGAAACTGTTATTTATCTTTATATTGTTAATGTTAGTTCCTAATTTTGTCTTAGCTGAAAATGTTAAAAATAAGATGGATAAAATAGAAAAAGAGTCTATCTATGAAGTAAAAGAAAAAACAATAGTTAAATTACATGCTTTTCCATATGACGATTCTTCTTTAGGCTCAAATACTCCATATCAAGCATTTGTAATTACTGATGATTATTATATTTTTGCAAGAGCAAATAATGATGGTGGAGCAGCTATTATATTTAGAGATAAAACTACATATAGTGTAAAACATGCAGAAAGTTATGGAATAACTGGTGCCAATGGAATGGCATATGATGTAGATGAAAATAAAGTTTATGTATCAAGTGGTACATCATCAGTTGTAGAAATAAATTGTGAAGATTTTTCTAAAGGAGAAGTACATAGTGTTACAGGTTCTTCACTTGCATATAATTATGATGCTAGAGAATTTGTTACAGTAGATAGTAATGGAAAAGGTCATATATACGATAAAGAATTTAAAGAAAAATCTACTTTTGATGCATCAATTTATCCAAGATATAATGATATATCTTATGGAGATGATAATTTATTTTTAGCAACTCATAATGAAACTGGGAAGTCACTTTATGATAAAGTAGGTAAAGAGAAAAATTTAATTTATGTATATACAAGATATGGTAAATATATAGAATCATATTATATGAATAAATTACCTGAACAAACTTCAACTGAACTACAATCTATCTATATAAAAGATGATATTGCATATTTATTATTTCAAGATGGAGTAGTTTATTCAGCTCCTACTGTGTTAAATGGTAATTTACAAGCAACTACAAGATTTTTTGATGGTGCAAAATTTATTAATGTAATAAGAAATTCTTTTAGTAGTTTAGACTACTATATATATACAACAATCGCATGGGCTATTCAGGGTATATTTGATTTAGCATTACTTAGACCAGATGTTGCTCAAGTAAGAGAAGTTATACAAAAATTATATGTATTTTTAGGTATATTTATGTTCTTTAAATTATCGGCTACTTTTATTAATTATTTATTAAATCCTCAAGATTTATTAGATAGAAGTAAAGGGGTAAGAAAATTACTTAGAAATACTGTGGTAGCTTTGGTTTTACTAATTATGTTACCATCTATATTTGACATTATATATAGAGGTCAAAAAGTATTTTTACCAATGGTACCAAAAATAATCTTGAATCAAACTCAAGATAAAGCGGATAAAGATGTAACCAAATATTCTGAAGATGTAGCAGTAATTATTATTCAACCCTTCTTTCATCCGAATTATTCAACTCCAGATAAAGAGTATGCATCAATTGATGGTACAAAAGAAATAACATCTCTTAAAGAGTTTTCACAGCATGTAAATGATGTAAGTCCTTTAGGAAAAGATACTAAAAACTTTGCTTATAGTTATTCATATAGTTATGTATTAACATCGATTGTAGGTATGATTTCTTTAGCTTTAGTGGTAGGTATAACTGTAACTATTGCAGTACGTATATTTAAATTATTATTCTTAGAAATGATAGCTCCGATTCCATTAATGGAAAATATAAGTCCATATGATAATGGATCTGGACCTTTGACTGTATGGTTAAAAGAAGTTATCTTATCATTTTTAGATTTATTCTTTAAAGTAGGTTTAATGTATCTAGTAGTTTATTTTGCTGAAGCTATTAAGACTAATGATATGTTTATAACTTGGGAAAATGCTGAAGGTACTGGTATTACTCCATTAAGACTTTTATATCTTAAATCATTCTTAATCGTTGGTTTACTATATGCTGTTTATAAATTACCTGTTGTATTAAGAAGATCATTTGGTATTAAAGATAAAGATGCTACTATTGTAAGTAGTTTCTTAAGTGGAATAACTGGATTTGGAAATGGAATTGCTTTAGGTCTTGCTAGTGGTAGTGGATTTAGAGGTTCACTTGCTCAAGGTATTCAAGAGATGAATGCAAATTATAGAAATTCTATAAATAAATCTTTGAAATCAGCTTGGTCTGATGTTGAATTAGAAACTTCTCAAAATTCTAAACAAGAAAGAAAAGGAGTACTAGATAAGTTAGATGAAAATGTAATTAATCATAATTTAGAAGTTAATGCTAATAAACGTAAACCAATAGATAGAGATTCAGTTAATAAAGCTAGAAATAAATGGCAAGAAAATCAAAAGAATGCAAAAATTGCCGAAGCGAATTACAACAGTATTGTAGCTAATGGAAGACAAGATAATGAAACAGAAGAGGAATACAACGATAGAAGAACTGCTGCATACGAAGAATGGCAAAAGAAACAAAATATTACTAAGATTTCTGAAAATGATTATTCATTAAGTAAAGAAGTTCTAGAAAATAGTGATAGTTCATATCAAGCTGCAGTTAATGAAAAAACAAAGTCTGATTTAGCTGTTGCAGATAGTAAAGGAAGAAGTTCAATTACTTATTATAGAGAATCAAGTAGTTCTAGTGAGAGTAGCCAATCTAGTGAAAACAGTCAATCTAGTCTTGAAGAAAATAATACACTAGAAATAAACTAATAATCTTAATTGATTATTAGTTTTTTATATTTTATAATGAAAATGGTGATTACATGAAAAAAATAGATGTATTATTTATGGGAACTCCAGATTTTTGTGTTCCTATATTAGAAAGTTTAATTGAAAATTATAATGTAGTTGGTGTTGTTACTCAACCTGATAAAAAAGTTGGTAGAAATCAAGAATTAAAACATTCTCCAATAAAAGAAGTTGCTATTAAAAATGGAGTTTTAGTTTTACAACCTGAAAAAATTAGAAAAGAATATGATGAAGTATTAAAAAGAAAACCAGATTTAATAGTTACATGCGCATATGGTCAAATAATACCTAAAGAAATATTAGAATATCCTAAATATGGATGTATAAATGTACATGCATCTCTTCTTCCAAAGTATAGGGGAGGAGCTCCAATACAAAGAGCTATAATGAATGGAGAAAAAGAAACTGGAATTACTATAATGTATATGGATGAACATATGGACACTGGAAATATTATAAGTAAAGAAAGTATTAAGATAAAAAATGATGATAACTTTGAAATCGTTCATGATAAATTATCTATTCTTGGAAGAGATTTATTATTAAAAACAATTCCTAGTATAATAAATGGAACAAATGAAAGTATAAAACAAAATGATGATGAAGCTACATTTGCTCCAATTATAACAAGAGAAGATGAATTAATAGATTTTAATAAAAAAGCAGAAGAAATACATAATAAGATTAGAGGTCTATCTCCATTTCCAGGAGCATATGCAATATTGGATAATAAAGTAGTAAAAATATATAATGCTAAAGTATCTGAACAATTTTATACTGAAAAAGAAAATGGGGAAATAGGCAAGATTTATAAAAATGGAATAGGTGTATCATGTGATGATTTTGAAATAATTATTACAGATTTTAAAATAGAAGGTAAAAAAAGAATATTAGTTAAAGATTATTTAAATGGTAATGATGGATTTAAATTAATTGGTAAAATATTTAATAAAGGTGAATAAATGAAAAAAAATAAAAAGGTAGAAAAAATCAAAAATTATATTCAATGTGGTATATATGTAATTGTATTTATTATGATAGTTATAGGTATTTTAATAATGGATAATAATAAAGAAGAAGTAAAAGAAAGTGATGAGAAAGAAACTTCTAGTGTTGTATCTAAAAATAATTATTCATATGAATATAAATTAACTGTTAATAATGATACATATACATATGTTGGAAAGAAGTTTAATCAAAAAGAACAATTTTCTATATCAGATGGAAAGAAAAGTATAATGTATTTTATTTATGGAGATTTAACTTTAATGAAGAAAAATAATGAACTTGTACTTTGTGATAAACCATATTATTTATTTGATTATTTTGATTTAGATGTAATAGATAGTGTTATTAAAATGGCATCTTATAATAAAGATAAGAAACAATATGAATTAACAAGTATGAATTTTGGTTATGCCTTTGATGAAGAAATAGAAGATGATGGAATTAATACTATTAAAATTGAACATAATAAAGATAATGTATCTAAAATAAAAATAGATTTTACTAATTATGCAATTGGTAAAGGAGAACCTGTAAATATAGTTTATTTGGAATTAACCTATAATGATTATCAAAAAATAAAAGATTTTGAGATTAAATAATTAAAAAAATACTTGCAATCTTCTAATTTTTAGTATAGAATTAAGAAGTACGACTGGAAAGAAGTTTGTAAGCATGGACTTGTAGCTCAGCTGGTTAGAGCGCACGCCTGATAAGCGTGAGGTCGGAGGTTCAAGTCCCCCCAGGTCCACCATGCCTCAATAGCTCAGTTGGTTAGAGCACTTGACTGTTAATCAAGGGGTCCTA
>CAZOBH010000021.1:2464-19025 GCA_964578175.1 uncultured Clostridium sp. | reverse complement strand
AAGTAGTTGGTACATACATAAATGGAACTATTTATGTAACTTATTATTATACTCAAAATACTGGTGATGAAGGTGAAAAAGATTCTACAGATGATAAAACACCTCCAAAAACTGACATGAAAGAAACATCTATAATTTCAGTTTTATTAAATATTATAACTAGTATATTTACTGGTATTGGATTAATCTTTAAACTTATTTAATTGACTTTTATAATAATTATAAATATAATTTAGTTATATATGTTATCAAGAGTGGATGAGAGATTCGGCTTTATGACTCCACAGCAACCTATTGAGTTAGGTGCTAATACCGACAAAGTTTAGTGCTTTGAATGATACTTTATAAGGTCTTTGGCGAGCACAAAGGCCTTTTTTCTTGTAACATATAGGAAAGGGAAATATATTATGAAAAAATTATTTACTTCTGAAAGTGTTACAGAAGGTCATCCAGATAAGTTATGTGATTATATATCAGATAGTGTGTTGGATGCATATTTAGAAAAAGATGAAAATGTTAGGTGTGCATGTGAGGTAGTAGCAGGTAAGAACACTATATTTGTTACAGGTGAGATTACATCATCAGTAGATATTGATATTGAAAAAATTGTTAGAAATTCTATAAAAGAAATAGGTTATTTCGGAGATACAGATATAGATTATAAAACATGTGATGTTATTGTAAATATATCTAAACAATCACAAGATATAGCATTAGGAGTAGACGATTTTGGAGCCGGAGACCAAGGAATGATGTTTGGTTTCGCAACTAGAGAGACTGACGAATTAATGCCTTTAGGAATAGTTTTGGCACATAAGTTAACTAAGAGACTTTCTTATGTTAGAAAAAATAATATTATTAAAGATATTGGTGCTGATGGTAAATCTCAAGTAACAGTTGAATATGATGAAAATAAAATTAGAAGAATTGATACAATTGTTATTTCTGTTCAACATAGAGAAAATAAAGATATAGATGAGCTAAAAAAAGAAATAAAAGAAAAAGTAATTAATTACATTATTCCAAAAGATTTACTTGATGATAATACTAAAATTTTAATAAATCCAACTGGTAGATTTGTAATAGGAGGTCCACTAGGTGATTCTGGATTAACTGGTCGTAAAATCATCGTTGATACTTATGGAGGATATGCTAGACATGGTGGAGGTGCTTTTTCTGGAAAAGATTCCACTAAAGTTGATAGATCAGGTGCGTATATGGCTAGATTCTTAGCTAAAAACGTAGTTTATAACAATTACGCTGATAAATGCGAAATTCAAATATCTTACGCTATTGGTGTTAGAGAACCTATTTCTATTTATATAGATTGTTTTGGAACAAATAAGATAGATATAGATGAAATAATTAATAAAATAAATGATAATTTTGATTTAAGTCCTAAAGGAATAATTGATTATTTAGGTTTAAGAAAGCCTATTTTTAAAAATACTAGTAATTACGGACATTTTGGTAATAATGACTTCTCTTGGGAAAAGTTTGTTAAGTTTTGACTTAATTAATAAAAAATGATATAATATCCAGCAATTAATGGGGTGATATTATGGTAAAGCTAGATAAAATCCCTGATAAAGTTTATCTAGGAAGTAATCCTGAACCAATAAATCCTAGAGAATTACCAATTATTGGTGCAGGACATGATGGTATTGTTTTTAGACTTCATGATAGTGCTTTAAAAGTACTTAAATATGATATTTGTTTTCGTGAAGAAAAAAATCTAATGACTTTTGAAAAAGCTTTATATTTCATTAAAAATCTTAATTTAAGAATGATTACACAACCATCTAATATTATACTTGATCCATATGGAAAATATGCTGGATATGTTATGGAATATGTTGATGATATATCTGATGAGAAATCAGTTGGATCATTTACAACTGAAGAATTAAGAGATTCTATTTTAGCAATGTCATTGGATTTTCAAGAATTATCTGAAAATAAAGTTGAAGCTAATGATTTAAATAGATATAGTTATTTATATGCAGAAGATTTCTTACATTTATGTGATACAGATAAATATAAAATAGGTACACCAACAGTTTCTAGAAATAATGAAAATAGTTTAAGATATGTTTATGCAAGGTTACTTTACTTTTTAATGTCATCTGATACAAAATTAGAAAGAAGTGAAACTAAAGATCTTTGTGGTTGGGTAAAAAAATCAACTAATTCATCTAGATTTCTTCATGATTTAATAAGAGAATCAGAAGATTTTGAATTTATAGGAGATCTTGCATTACAAAAGAGAAAAATATTAATTAAAAGATAAATTTTATTTATCTTTTTTTATGTTATAATTAACATGTTTAGGAGGCATTATGGAATTATTAGTACCTGCAGGTAATTATGAAACTTTTAAAGTAGCAGTTCATAGTGGAGCTGACGCTATATATATAGGTGGTAAAAAATTTGGTGCTAGAGCTTTCGCTAATAACTTTTCCGATGAAGAGATGATTAAAGCAATTAAATATGCTCATTTATATGGTGTTAAGGTTCATGTTACAGTTAATACTTTAATAAATGAATCAGAACTTTCTAATGCTTTAGAATACTTGAAATTTTTATATATCAATGGAGTAGATGCCGTTATAATTCAGGATATTGGACTTATTTCTGCTGCTCATAATATGTTCCCAGATTTAGAAATTCACGCTAGTACTCAAATGCATAATTCTAACTTTAATCAAATTAAATTTTTAGAGAGCCTTGGTGTTAAAAGAGTAGTTTTTGCAAGAGAGTTAAGCATAGATGAAATTGATAGTATTGATACATCTTTAGAAAAAGAAATATTTATTCATGGATCATTATGTGTATCTTATTCAGGCCAATGCTTGTTCTCATCATTTATTTTAAATAGATCTGGTAATAAAGGAGAATGTGCAGGTTTATGTCGTCTTCCTTATGAGATAGAATCTAATAACAAAAAGATTAAAACAAATGGTAAATATTTACTATCTTGTAAAGATTTAAATACTTCATCTAATTTTGACAGAATAAAAAAATCTACTGTTTCTTCTTTAAAGATAGAAGGAAGAATGAAAAGTTCTGAATATGTTGGATGTGTTACTAAATTATATAGACATTTATTAGATCATGATGAATTAAATTCGGAATATTTAGAAGATTTAAAAGTAATATATAATAGAGAATACACTAAAGGTTTTATAAATAATGAAGATCCATCTAATATTGTTAATCTAAATAATCCTAATCATTTAGGAGTTCCTTTAGGTAAAATAGTAGACTTTAATAAAAAATATATTTATGTAAAATTAGATAAATCATTAACTCAAGGAGATGGAATTCGCTTTAATGAAATAGATAAAGGAATGATAGTAAATTATCTATATAATAAAAAAGAACAATTAATTAATAGTGCTAGTGCTGAAGAAATTATTCTTTTAGATAATAAATTTAATATTAAAGATAAAATGTCTTTAAATAAGACTTTAGATATAAAAATAAAAGAGAAATATAATAATCCAATTCTTAAGAAGATAAAAATATCTTTTAAAGTTAGTTGCAAAATAGATAAACCTATAACTTTAGAAATATCTGATGGAGTTAATATAGTAACTAAAGAATATTCTAAAGTAGAAAAATCAATCAATTATCCAACTACTAGAGAAAAGATAATAGAACAATTATCTAAACTTGGTAATACTCCATTTTCTTTAGAAAACATAGAGATAGAAATGGATGAAAATATTTTTATAAATATAAAAGATTTAAATGAAATTAGAAGACTTGCTGTAGAAGATTTAATAGAACAAAGAGAAAATATTAAATTAAATAGAAAAGTATTAAGTTTTAAATCTAAATATAATAATAATTATGATAAAAATATTAATATATCATTTTTGGTTAGAAATGAAGATCAATTAAAAACATGCTTAAACCTAGATATAGATAGGATATATGTAGATAATAAGATTCTATATTTAAAATATAAAACTAATCCTAGAGTATATTTAAGAACATCTAGAATTGGAGATAAAGTAATTGATAATAAAACATTATGTACTGATGCAGGGGCCTTATATATAAATAAAACAATAGGTGATTATTTTATAAATATAACTAATCATGAAACTATAAATTATTTATCTAATTACTCTAATATTTTAACTTTATCAGTTGAATTAGATTATTAAAATATTAAAGATATATGTAATTATTATAAAAATAATTGTAATCTTGAACTTATAGTTTATTCAAATATTGAACTTATGCTTATGAAATATTGTCCTATTAATAAGATAGTTAATAAAGATAAGAATTGTTCTAGTTGTTTTAATAATAATTATTATTTAATAGATAGAAATAATAAAAAATATAGGATTTATACAGAACCATTTAATAATCATTTAACTCATTTAATGAATTATAAAAAACTTAATATAATAGAAGACACATTAAAATATTATGATCTAGGAATTAATAATTTTAGAATAGAATTATTAGATGAGACGGACAATGAAATTATAGGGTTATATAAAGAATTAAAAAATAAATTAAATAAAAAATAATCTTTGTGCTATAATATTTATTGGTTAGAGAGTGATGATAATGGACATAAATATAAAAAATATAAATAAAAATAAAAATATTCTAAGTAGATTAGAAGTTTTTATTTTTTTCTATTGTACTATTTTAGCTATGGAAATAATTTTTTCTTTATTTATTAATACTATTCCTACATTAGAAAGTATTATAAATATTGTTTTACATACTGCAATAGTTTCATCTATTTTATCTATTATTTCAGGTTTATTTACTAAAAAGATAAATAAGATAATTATATCTATTATTTTATTTATAATATCTTTATTATTTACAGTACAAATAGTGTTTCATAATATATTTAATGTATATTTTAATTTCTTATTAATTGGTTTATCTGATCAAATTAATAGTTTCTTAGGCGATGCATTAAAATATATTTTAAATAATTCATTATATATTATTATATTCTTTTTACCCTTTATTATATTTTTATTGTTTTCAAAACATTTTGAATTAAGAAGAAATGATAAAATCAATATATTTATTTATATATTTATAATTACTTTATCTCTTTTACTATTTATCATTAATATGAATAGTACTAAAGGAGAAACAGGGAGTACTTATTCATTATATAAAGAGAGTTCATCATATGAACAAAATATTAATAAACTAGGTGTTTTAAATAGTTATGAACTTGATTTTATAAGAGTAATATTCGGTAGTAAAGACGATATTGATAATATAGAAATAAAAGATGAAGAAGAAGTTATAAAAGAAGTTGAAATTAAATATGATGATAATAAATTAGATTTAAATTTTGATAAACCTACTAATAATAAAGATATTCAAACTATTAATAAATATATGAAAAATAGTGATTATAGTAGTCAAAATGAATATACTGGTAAATTTAAAGACTATAATTTAGTATATATAGTAGCTGAGAGTTTTAGTGAGATAGGAGTAAATGAAGAGTTAACTCCAACTTTATATAAATTAATTCATGATGGATACTATTTTAGTAATTTTTATACTCCATTAAATTTATCAACTATTGGAGGAGAGTTTCAAGGAATTACAGGTTTATATCCAAATTCATCTATATTAAAAAAATGGAGAAGTGGAAGTAACTATTATCCTTATGGATTAGGAACTGTTTTTAGCAATATGGGGTATAATACTTATGCGTATCATGATAATTGGTATAAGTTTCAAGATAGACATAAATATTTAAAAGCTTTAGGTTTTACTAATTATAAAGCTTGTTCTAATGGACTTGAAAAGAAAATGAATTGTAAAAGATGGCCCTCATCTGATGTAGATATGATTAAAGCAACAACGGACGACTACATAAATAGTGATAAACCATTTATGACTTATTATATGACTGTATCTGGTCATATGGGGTATTCAAATAGTAGTAATTATATTTCAAATAAGAACAAGAGTCTTGTTAAAGACTTAAAAGTATCTAGTGCAGCTAAAGCATATCAAGCTACTCAAATAGAATTAGATAGAGCTTTAAATGAACTTATTGTTAGGCTTGAATCTTCTGGTAAACTTGATAATACTGTAATAGTTCTTGTTGCAGATCATTATCCATATGGACTTGAATTATCAGCAATTAATGAATTGTCTTCATATAAAAGAGATAGTACTTACGAAGTTAATCATAATAATTTAATTATTTGGAATAAGAATATAGAACATTTAGAGATTGATAAACCAGCTATGTCAGTAGATTTAATACCTACTGTATATAATTTGTTTGGCGTTAAGTATGACTCTAGACTATTTGCTGGGCGAGATATTTTTAGTGATAGTGAAGGAATAGTTATATTTAATAATAGAAGTTGGATTACTAAAGAAGGAAGATATTATTCTAGTTCAAATAAGTTTTCTGGAAATAATGTAGATAGTAGTTATATTAATAAAGTTAATTCACTAGTTAAAAATAGACTTAATATTAGTAAAAAGATTATTCAAAATGATTATTATAGATATTTATTTAAATAATTTACACATATTTACATAATAAAAGAAGTTTTATATAAAACTTCTTTTTTCTTGTTTGTTATACTTATTGTATAAGGAGACTATTATGGAGATTAAGAATAAAAGAATTATAATAACTGGTGCTAGTAGTGGAGTTGGAAAAGAATTAGTAAAACAAACTCTTATGTTAGGAGCACATGTAGTTGGAGTTGATATAAATAAAGACGGTTTAAAAACTCTTGAAGAAGAAATGAATAGTAATAAGTTAAAGACATATCAATTAGATGTTAGTAGTGGAGATGAAATAGTAAAATTTAGAAAATGGTATGATGAGAACATGGATGATCTAGATATATTAATAAATAATGCCGGAATTATTCAACCATTTAAAAAATTTGATGAATTAGATGACGCTACTATTAATAGAGTAATGAATATTAATTTCTTTGGACCAGTAAAACTTATTCAAACATTTATGGATTTATTAAAAAGAAGAAAAGATACATATATCGTTAATGTAGGAAGTATGGGAGGATTCTTTCCTTTCCCAAAACAAACTATTTATGGAGCATCTAAAGCAGCGCTTAAAATATTTACTGAAGGTTTATATGCAGAACTTTCTGAATCTAAAACTAAAGTTATGATTGTTTTACCTGGTGGAATGGCAACTAATATAACACAAAATTCTAATGTTAATATGGGAAATAAGACTGCTAGTAACTCAAGTTATAAATTAACTTCTGCTAGTGAAGCAGCTAGTGAAATAATTCTTGGAATTGAGAAAAATAAATTTAAAATATTTATAGGAAAAGATGCTAAATTTATGAAATTCTTATATAAATTGAATTCTAAAAAAGCTATTGATACTATTAATAAAAAAATGAGTGATTTATAAAAATAAAACATCTTAAATGATGTTTTTTTATTTGCATTAATTCTAATAATATGATATTATGATTGGACGCATAAAAGGAGGTGAAGTATGATATTAATATTTATAGTTAAAGTATTAGATAATTTATTAAGTACTGCTAAAACTATATTAATTCAAAAGAATAAAGCGGTTCTAGCATCTATATCAGTTATTATAAGTCAAATAATATTTTATAAATTAGTTAATGCAGTTAATAATGGAGGAGATACAATTATTTATTTAATATCTTTTGCAAGTGCTTTAGGCACCTACTTAGCATTAATTATAGATAATAAATTCTCAAAAGATAGAGTTTATGTAAATATTATATTAAATGATGATAAAAAGATTATGATGGAATTTAGAGATTTCCTAAAAGATCATAAAATAACTAATTTAACAACTATTGGTTATACTAAAGATTGGAAAAAAACATTAGCAATTACTGCTTATGCTGAAACGAAAGAACAAAGTAAATTAATAGATAAATTTATTGAAACAAGTAATACTAAATTTAAAAGAATTATACAAGTGCAATAATTACTGGAATAGTAATTTTTTTTTGTAAATTTTTATGTCACTTTATTGTAATAAATTATCATTTTAAATATACTTATACTAGAGTAGGTGATTAGATGAAAAAAGGATTTGATAATGATAAATATGTAAAAATACAAAGTGAAAAAATAAGAGAAAGATTTAAATTATTTGATAAGTTATATCTTGAAGTAGGAGGAAAACTATTTGATGATTCTCATGCTGCAAGGGTACTTCCCGGTTTTAAAAGTGACGCTAAAATATCTATGTTTAAAGAATTAAAAAATGATTTAGAAATAATTTTTTGTATAAACGCTAATGATATTGAAAAGAAAAAAACTAGAGCAGAATATGGAATTACTTATGATACTGAATTACTTAATTTAATAGATAAATCTAAAGATATGGGATTTAGTGTTAATTCAGTTGTAATAACTTTATATAAGAATCAAGTAAGTGTAGATAAATTTATTAATAAACTGGAAAGAAATGGTATTAAAACTTATGTTCATACTTATACTAAAGGATATCCCTTTGATGTAGACACTATTGTTAGTGAGGAAGGATATGGAGCTAATAGTTATATTGAAACAACTAAACCATTAATTCTTGTTAATGCTCCTGGTCCAGGAAGTGGTAAATTAGCTACTTGTCTTTCTCAAATTTATAATGAAAATATAAGAGGAATTAATGCTGGATACGCTAAATTTGAAACTTTTCCAGTATGGAACCTAGCTTTAAAACATCCAGTTAATCTTGCATATGAAGCCGCAACAGCTGATTTAAATGATGTAAATATGATTGATCCTTTTCATCTAGAAACATATGGAAAAACTGCAGTTAATTATAATAGAGATATAGAAATGTTTCCAGTATTAAAAAACATTCTATCTAGAGTTAGTGATAAGACAATATATAATTCACCTACAGATATGGGTGTTAACATGGTAGGTTTTTGTATTACTGATGAAAAAGTAGTTGAAGATGCCTCAAAGAAAGAAATAGTAAGAAGATATTTTAATGAACAAAATAATTATAAATTAGGTATAAATGAAATAGATGCAGTAGAAAAAATTAAATTATTAATGAATGAACTTGATATAGATATAGATTATTTAGATGTAAGAAAAGCAGCAATTGATAAAAAGAATAAAAAACATAGTCATGCAATTGCGATAAAAATAAAGAATAAAATAATTACTGGTAGACAAACTGATATTTTAACTCCTGCTAGTAGTGTTATATTAAATTCTTTAAAATATCTAAGTAAAATACCAGATGATATAAATTTATTATCTCCTAATGTATTAGAACCAATGCTTAAATTAAAAAGAGATTTAAATAAAAGTAGTAAATTAACTTTAACAGAAGTTTTAACAGCTTTAAGTATTTGTTCTGTTACTAATCCAATGACTGAAAAGGTATTATCTCATTTAAAAGATTTAGAGGGATCAGATGCTCATTCTACTTATATAATTGAAAATGGAGATAAAAGAGTATTAAAAGAATTAAAGATTAATTTGACTTGTGAAAGTGAATTTTTACAAGATAATAACTTTTATAATTAATATTTCTAAGAAAAAGTGATTTATATAATCACTTTTTGTATTATTTGATCAATCATATCTAGATTTTCTGTATTAATAGTGCTATATTTTTATCTAGTGAGAGATGGTATTATATGAAAAGAAAAGTAATCTTTTTTATTTTATTAGTATTTATAGTAATGATATTTCATAGTTATCAAGTAACTGCTGGAGCTAATGTATCAAAAAATATTAATAAGTTAGATTTATCTAAAACTAATAAATTAATGATTGTTGCTCATCCTGATGATGAATTACTTTGGGGTGGAGCTCATTTAATAGATGATGACTATTTAGTAGTTTGTGTTACATGTGGTGTAAATAAGAAAAGAGTTAAAGAATTTGTAAGTGTTATGAATGTAACTAATGATAAATATTTAATGCTTGGTTATCCAGATAAAAGAAAGAATGAAAGAGATAACTGGAATGGTGTTTATAGTGATATTCAAAAAGATTTAAACAAAATTATTAAATATAAAAATTGGGATTTAATAGTTACTCATAATCCACAAGGAGAATATGGACATATTCATCATAAGATGACATCTACTATAGTTACAAATATAGCTAATCATGACAAACTACAATATTTTGGAATATATTATTCTAAATTAAGATTAGAAAGTGAAAATCCAAAACTTGATAGTATTTCAGATGAAAAATTATATGAAAAAGAAAAAATATCATTATTATATACTTCACAAAAAAATGTTATAAATAATTTGGGTCATATGATGAAATACGAAAATTGGATTAGTTATAATGATTGGAATTCAATAGGAAAATAGTATAAACTATTTTCTTTTTTGTTATAATAAAGTTGGTGATAATATGAATAACACATTGTTTTTAAGAGAATTATTAATAACTGATAAAGAAGAGGTTATTAATATGAGAGAAGAGTTTAAAAATTATAAAACTGATATGGATCCATTTGAAGGAATATATTTATTTAAATATTATAATAGTTATGAAGAGTTATTAAATAAGATTGAGATTAATAAAAATATATATAAATATAAAAAGAATTTAGCTCCACAAACTACTTATGGTTTATTTGATTCTAATAATCATATTTATGGGATGATAAATATAAGACATAGCCTAACTCCTTCATTATTAAAAGTAGGAGGAAATATTGCATACGCAATTAGACCTAATGAAAGAGGAAAAGGATTAGGTATAACTATATTAAAACTTGCATTAAATAAAGCTAGAGAACTTAATATTAATCTTAATACTCCATATGAAAATAGAGCATTAATAACATGTAATAAAGATAATATAGCATCTGAAAAGACAATGTTAAAGTGTGGTGCAGTATATGATGGAGAAGAATTTGTAGAAGAATATAAATGTATTGAAAAAAGGTATTGGATTGATTTAAATAATTATTAATGTGTTATATGTTATAATTATTAGTAGGTGATATATGTGGGATTAATAGATAGTGCAATTGATGCATTTAGATTTAAAGATACAGTTTTTTATAAAGAAAATAGTGATTTACAAAATAAATATGATGCTTTAAAGAAATTGAATGAAGAATATCAAAACAACGAAGAACTTCAAAGCGAATTATATATCATAAAAAAAGGTTTAGATGGGGAAAATGAAATTGCATATCAATTAAAAAAAGCACATATTGGGATGTATGTATTAAGAGATATTAAAGTAAAATATGAAGATTTAACTGCACAAATAGACTATGTTATTATTACTCCTGTATATACATATTATGTAGAATGCAAAAATTTAGTGGGAAATATAACAGTTACAGAAAAAGGAGACTTTATTCGAGAGTTTACCATTAATGGTAAGAAAATAAAAAAAGGAATGTATTCTCCCTTAAGACAAGTTGAAGCTCAAAGAGAAGTAATTAGAAAAATATGGGAAAACAATTCTTCTGCAATTAAGAAGTTCTTTGCTTCAAAAAAATTTGATTATTATAGAAGAGTATTAGTTGTAGCCGCTAATCAAGACACTATATTAAATACAAATAAGGCTCCAAAAGAAATGAAATATAAAATACTAAGAGCAGATGCTTTAGTTAGACAAATAGAATATGATTTAGATCATAGAGGTAATGATGAATACCTAGAATCTAAAAAAGGTATGGAAGAAATGGCTCAATCTTATATTGATTTATCTACTAAGGAAGAAATAAACTATTATGATTATTATAAAGAAAAATATTGTAATAATATTAGTGTTTCAAAAAATGATGATTTAAGAAATCGATTAATTGAGTTCAGAAAAAACAGATCAAATGAAATGAATATACCTGCATACTATGTATTTACAAATGAAGAATTAGACAAATTAGTGGAATTGAGACCTAAAACAGTTGAAGAACTTAAAAATGCTAATATATTGACTTCGATTAAATTGAAAACTCATAGAGAAAAAATAATAGATGAAATAAAAAATTATTGTTCAAATTAAAAAAGTGAAAAAACATGAATTAGATATAGTTTAGATACAGTAAAAACGTCTAAATTTACCGTTGCCCCACAGATAAGGTACATTTTATTTAAAAAGCTTACAAATTGTTAACAACGGTGATATACTTATTATGTAAATTAAGGAGTGTGTGAAATATGGCGATGATTAAATGCCCAAAATGTGATGAAGAAGTTTCTGATAAAGCTGAAAAATGTGTTCATTGTGGTCATAAGTTGATTGAGGAACCAAAACTATTCTGTGTAGAATGTGGAACTGAAATTAAAAAAATGCTAAAATATGCGGTAAATGTGGTTGCCCTGTTGATAAACAAGAAAATAATGAACCACAAAAAGTTGAGGTTACAAAAGTAAATATAGAAAAAGCATCTTCCAAAAAAGTAATAGTAATAATAATTATAATTTCATTGCTTTTGATTGGCAGTATAATTGGTGGTATAGCTATAAAAAATCATTTGGATTCAAAAAAAGAAGCAGAACTAGCTAGAGAAGCAGAAGAACTAAGTAAAAAATATAAGAGCAATTTAAGTACAATTACTACGAAAATGCTTAGTGGTGCAGCTGACGCAGAATCGTGTGGAAATAAAATAAGAGCAGTATGGTCAAATACAATTTGGGAAGAAGACGATCCAGAAACCGATAAATTTACTAAGACTAATGGAAAATTCAATGATGATTTTAATGATTCATTATCAGCTTTATTTTCAGATAAGGATTTCATAGAATTAATGGATAGGATAGAACAAAATCAAAAAGATGTTAATAAGTTAATGAAAGAGATGAAAAATCCACCAGAAGAATGGAAGGATGCCTATGATGATTTAAAAGAATATTATGATGACTATTTAACATTTACTAATTTATGTATTAATCCAAGTGGAAGTTTACAAACATTTTCAACAAACTTCAGTAATGCAGATACTGATGCATTAAATAGTTATAACAAAGTGAAAGAATATATAGATTACTAGAAATAGAAATCTTTTTATTTTTTAGATACAGTTTTATAAATAGTTTACTATAGAAACCAAGTGAAATAGCATGTAGCCGAATGAAAAAAAGCAAGAAAAATAAGGATTTTGTGAAGCCAAGTGAAGCCAAACAGACTCGTTTTTTTATCCATGTGGCAATGGAAGATTTAATATAAGTAAATCAATAGAAGATATAAAAATATAATTTATAAAAATATATACTAAGATAATTGAGAATGTAAAAATTCTCTTTTTTCATGTTATAATTATTTAGGTGATTAACTTGAACATTGAAAATGAAATTTTTAAAAGAACTAGTGTTAATTTTAATAGTATATTAAAATATGGTTTTCAAAAAGAAAATGATATATATAAATTAGAAAAGAAGTTTTTAAATAATGAATTTAAAGCTATTATTAATATTGATGATAAAGGAAATGTAAGTGGTAAAGTAATTGATTTACAATTTAATGAAGAGTATACAAATATAAGAACAGATATGAATGGTGAATTTGTAAATAATGTTAGAGAGAATTATAAGAATATTTTAATTGATATTCGAAATAATTGTTTCAATATTAACTATTTTATATTTGATCAAACAAATAGAATTAGTAATTATATAAAGAAAAAATATAATATAAATCCTGAATTTTTATGGGAAAAGTTTCCTGGATATGCAGTTTATAGAAATAAAAATAATAATAAATGGTTTTGTATTATAGTGAATATAAAGTTAAGTACAATAAATAAAGAAACTACATCGGATGAAGAAGTTGAAGTGATTAATGTAAAAGTATCAGAAACAATAGTTGATGAATTATTATCAAATAAAGGATTTTATGAAGCTTTTCACATGAATAAAAGAAACTGGGTTTCAATAATATTAGATGATACTTTAGTAGATGATGATATTATTAAATTAGTTGATAATTCTTATGAAAATATAGATGAACCTACACAATGGATAGTTCCTGCTAATCCAAAATATTATGATGTAATTAAAGCTTTTAATGATAATGATGAAATAATATGGAAACAATCAAGTGATATTCATGTTAATGACATAGTATTTTTATATGTAGCAGATCCTTATTCTAAGATAATGTATAAATGCAAAGCTATTGAAGTAAAGATACCATATGAATACAAAGATAAAAATGTTTCGATGAAGTATGTAATGAAAATAAAACTAATGAAAAGACTTGATAGTAAGAATTATACATTTGAATATCTTAATAAAATAGGTATTAAATCAGTAAGAGGACCAAGAAAAATTAATAAAGATATAAGTGATAAATTAGATTAGATTTAAAATATATAATACTTTCTACTATAATGAATTTGGAAAAATAATAAAAATATGTTATAATTTAACTGTAGTAATTCAATTAGTCCATTCGCGTTTTACTACCTAATAACAATAATGTTAAAAGGAATAATGATGAGCCTTAAGAATCTCTTCATGAATGGCAAATTATACACACTGATAATTGTGATGTTTTTGCTATTTATGAAAGGAGGTTCTTTTTATTTTAAATCACAATATAAGTGTTATGAAAGTGGAGGTATAGTTATGAAATTATTTAAAGAAGTTATAAAAAACAATCTAAAGATGATAATATTTTATATTTTAATAGGTATTATTATTAATTTCTTAGATTTGTATAGTGTTACATATTATCAAAAAATATTGGATGCATTCCAATTTCAAAAACTTACATTAGTTCCTTTAATAATATATGGATTTTTACTTATAATATCTACATTACTAGGATACATTGAAAATTATCCTGAGCAAAAATTAAAAAATAAATTATATTTAGATTTTAAATTACAATCATTAAAGAAAATGAAAACAATAGATTATTTAGAATATCAAAAAATTGGTACTGGAAGGCTTACTCAAAAAGCTGAAGATGGAGCTACTGCTTCAAGAGATATATTAATAGATTTCTGGTTAAAATTATTTAGATATTTAATACCAACTGCTTTATTCAGTTTATTTTTCATATTTAGAGTAAAAAAAGAATATGTTTTATTTGTATTTATAGGTTATATTATAGTAGTTATTATTTCAAATTTAATTCTAAAAAAACTTTATAAACTAAAAGAAAGTATTTTAATTAATCAAGAATTTTTAAATAAACATTTAGTTAGAGGGTTTATGGAATTAGTTGTATTTAGAACTAATAAGAAATTTGACACAGAAATAAAAGTTACAAAAGAAGGAATAAAAAATATCGTTGATAGTAAAACTAAAATTAAATTAGTACATGAAATATTTTTTACTGTTTTTGCTTTAATAGTTAATATTTTAAAAGTATTAGTTTTAGGATATGCAGTTATGAATTCTGATTTATCAGTTGGCGCTGTAGTAACAGTAATATCATTGCTTGGAAAAGCATATGAACCAATCGCAATATTTAATGTTGAATATGTTGATTATAAATTAAATAAAGTAACAGTTAAAAAATATATTGAATTTCTAGATTTAAAAGAAGATGAAGCAATAAATAATGGGTTGGTAGTTAAAGAATTAAATGGTGATATAGAATTTAAAAATGTAACATATTCTTATAATGAAGATAAAAAAATTATTAATGATTTATCATTTAAAATAAATAAGAATTCATCAGTTGCTTTAGTTGGTGAATCTGGATCTGGTAAGTCTACAATAATAAAATTAATAATGGGTTTAATAAAATATGATAACGGAAAAATATTGATTGATAATAATGAGTTATCTAAATTAAATTTAAATTCTTTTTATGATAATGTTTCTTATGTTTCACAAGAAGCTCCTATATTTGATGGAACTTTAAGAGAAAATTTAGTATTTGATAAAAATATAAAAGATGATGAAATAATAAAAGTTTTGAATTTAGTTTGTCTAGATAAGTTTTATGAAAAGTTAGAAAATGGATTAGATACAGAATTAGGAGAAAAAGGTGTAAGAATGTCTGGTGGTGAGAGACAAAGAGTTGCACTAGCAAGATTATTTTTTGATGATTCTAAAATAATAATTTTAGATGAAGCAACAAGTGCAATGGATAATATTACTGAGAAAAAAGTTATGGAAAACATTGTAAAACAATTAGATAATAAAACTTTAATTGTAATTGCTCATAGATTAGAAACAATTAAAGATGTAGATAAAATATATGTACTATATGATGGTGTTATTAAGGAACAAGGAAAATATATAGAATTACTTAACAAGAATGGGTATTTTACAAAACTATATAAATCTATAAAATAAGATTATTTATAGTATTAAAGAAGCAGTTAAAAAACTGCTTTTTTTCATGGTATAATATATATAACAAATTATAAGAAGGTGATAGTTATGATGATTTCTCCTGATGTATATATAAGTGATAAAAAGGATATGTCTTATAAAGAATTATTAAAGGAAAGAGATATATTGCTTAAAGAAATTTATGATTTTGAAAATGATAAAATACCAGATGAGAATTATATAATAAATCCATCTCCTGAAGTAATATACCAATGTAATTTAAGATATTTAGTTAAACTATGTGAATTAATATCTGAAAAGTATAA
>CAZOBH010000021.1:0-2454 GCA_964578175.1 uncultured Clostridium sp. | reverse complement strand
ACTGGTTTTTTAATATGAGAAAATATAATAATTCATACTATGTATGCCCTAAAGGAAAAAATTATTTACTTAAATATTATGATAAGAATAGTTATGAAAGAATAATTCCTAATGGTTTTAATTCGAATAGTGATTGGGAATTAAAATGCTTTTACCAAAGTAATTTAAAATATTTAGCTAAACTATGTGAATTAATAGCTGAAAAGTATAATAAAGAAATAGTATGGAGTAATAAAAATGAATGATTTTAAATTAATAAATGGTTCAAGTATTGAACAAGAAGTAGATGCTATTGTAAATGCCGCTAATGGTTATATGATGCATGGAGGTGGAGTTGCAAGAGCAATTCTATTAAAAGCAGGAGAAGAGTTAAATATTGCTTGTAGAGAATATAATTTACCAATTAAAGATGGAGAAGTAATTGTTACACCAGCATTTAATATTAAAAATGCTAAAATAATTATTCATGCAGTTGGGCCTGATTTTAATAGAACTCCAAAAGCTTATAATGAATTATTTAATGCTTATTATAATTCTCTAATTTCTCTAAAAGAGAATGGATATCATTCTATTTCATTCCCATTAATTAGTAGTGGAATTTTTGGTGGGAATTTAGATAATCCTGTTAGAGAGTCAGCTAAACAATGCTTTGAAGCATATAATAAGTTCATTGATGATTTCCCAAATTATGGTATAGATGTTAAGTTGTGTGCTTATTCTTCCAGTGAATATATAGATGCAAAAAAAGAATTAGATGATAAATATCAAGAAAAAGTAAAAAACTATTGATAGTAAAGTATAATAATTATAAGAGGTGTCATATGGATAATATAAAAATAATAATAGATGAAGTAACGAAATTACTTGGTAATGATGATTCTGGTCATGGTATGGACCATGTAAATAGAGTATGTAGAATTGCACTTTCAATTTCAGATGATGATATAGATAAAGATTTAGTAGCTGCAATTGCATTATTACATGATGCTGATGATTATAAATTATTTGGTATGGAATATTCAAATAATTTAACAAATACACAAATGATATTATCAAAAACTAGTTTTACAGAAGATGAAAAGAAAAAAATATTAGATTCAATTAGAACTATTGGTTATAGTAAAAGATTATCTGGAATTACTCCATCAATAAAAGAAGCTATGATTGTTTCTGATGCTGATATGCTAGATGCAATGGGAGTAACTGGGATTTTAAGATCGTATCATTATAATATAACACATGGAAACCCTTTCTTTGATAAAGATACTTTTCCATTATTAGAAATTGATGCAGATAAGTATAAGTCTAAAACAAAAGGAACAGTAGTTAATCATATCTTTGAAAAGTTATTAAAACTTAAAGATTTAATGTTAACAGAAAAAGGAAAAAAGGAATCTATAAGAAGGTATAATTTCATCATTGACTTTTTAAATGAATACTTTTATGAAGAAGACGTATCTGTATGGCAAGAATATTTAAATGAGTATATAAAAAATGGATGAAAGAAGGAGAGTGATAGAGTGATTTTAGAAGAATATGATGAAACTATAAATTCAACATTTGATCCATATGAAGTAGAAAATGTAATTGAAGGTTTCCCCAAAATTGGTGTAACTTGTTTTTCAAAGAAGTTATTTGACCAATTAGTAACTAAGTTTAATGGTGTAGAAATAGCACTATCATCAAATGGTAATGGTAAATTACCAATATATAAAATAAATTATGAAGGAAAAGATTTAGCTTTATTTCTGTCAAGAGTTGGAGCACCAGCATGTGTTGTACAATATGAAGAATTATTTGCTATGGGATTAGAAAAAGTTGTTGTATTTGGAACTTGTGGTGTACTTGACAAATCAATAGATGATTTAGCTATTATAATTCCAAATTCAGCTATTAGAGATGAGGGAACAAGTTATCATTATTTAAAATCATCTAGAGAAATAATTGTTAATCAAAATTATAAAGAGGAATTTATTAAACTTTTAAAAGAACATAATTACTCATATATAATAGGTAAGGTATGGACTACTGATGCACCATATCGTGAGACAAGAAAAAAAGTACTAGACAGAAAAAAAGAAGGTTGTATATGTGTTGATATGGAGTGTTCTGCTATATTTGCCTTAGCAAAATTTCGTAATAAAGAAGTTTTTCAATTCTTTTATGCAGCTGATAATTTAGATTCTGCTAAATGGGATCAAAGATCTTTAGGTAATAATGAAAAATTAAGTGATAAGGAAATGATTGGACTATTAGCAATTAAATTTGCTGTAAACTTAAATATATAGATTTTTATTAGTTGATTTTCATATATTTATATATTTATAATTAAAGTAGAATAGATAAATAATCGCAAAATTAATATATTAAGAGAATGTAGTAATTCTCTTTTTCTATTATAAAATAGATATATACTATTTAACTCTCAGTTTCTGTCCTGTAGTTTTATAGGTA
>CAZOBH010000020.1:0-19845 GCA_964578175.1 uncultured Clostridium sp. | reverse complement strand
TAAAAAGGGGTTGGCTAGTGTGATACTAGCGACCAATTCGCCATTTCGAATTGGTGATACCTATACTAATCGAAAACCTTTTTTTTGTCAAGCAAAAATAAATATTTTTCACATTTTATTTTATACTTATCTCTCTACTCTTAAATATATAATTATTTTCTATATTTTTTTCAAAAGTTAATGTTATTTCTTCATTATAGTGATTACTAGTAAAAGTATTAGAATAATCTAAATAATATTTAATATATAACTTTTTATTTTCTTTTTTAGCTTCTTTTAATTTTGCCTTTGGTCTTTGTACATCATATGAACCATTTGTTATTTCAAAATAGATAAATCTTGAATTAACATCGTCATATACAAGATTCCAATAGCTTTGATTTGGAAGTTCCTCTGAATAATCAAATAACTCTATATATTTTTCCCAAAGAGTTGTTTTATCAACATAGTATGTTTTATTAACACAAGTAAAATTATTAGGTATTTCTACTTCTATATCATTACAAGAAATAGGTATTTTTTTATAGTTTTCTAAATCATTATATGCTAGATATATTTTACTATCATAATTTAATGTTTTAGATTTATCTAATAATACAGCATCACGACTAGAATCTAATTTAGAAAATAAATTAAATAAATGTAATACGTCTTTATCAGTAGTATAATCTATTTCCTCTTCTTCCTTTTTTTCTTCTACTTTAGGTATTTTATCCCTTTTTTCATATATAGAATATAAAGTAAGTAAAAAAGTAAGTCCTATTAAAAAGATAAAAATAGCAAAACCTATATTTTTTTTATCCCATTCCATATAATCACCACTATTCTAATTAATTGTATCAAAAAAAAGAGATTAATTAAATCTCTTTTATAAACTAAGTACTTTTTGAAACTCTTTTCTTCTACTTTCCATAACCAAACTTACATTTTCTCTTTCTTGATCACTTAATTGTATTGGTTTTGCAGAACCTATATATCTTTCTAGTATCTTTTTATATTCATCATCGTAGGCAAGTCTTTCAAGTAATGGTCTATAAGTTGGAAAGTCTATAAATAATTCTACTAAGTTAGGATCTAATCCATCATATGCTTCACTTGTTTCTTTTGCTTGTTCTTGAGAAGTAAATAATAAATCTTTATTATATGGGAACAGTGGTGTCCATACATCACCTGGTTTATATAAAAATACAAAGTTATGATCAATTCCAAGAATTCTTTCACTATCATAAACTTTACTAGGTACCATATGTCTTATTTTAAGGGTACTATCTTCTAAAACTACATTTCCATCAGCTTTCTTCAATCTTTCTAGCATCTCAGGATTAAGTCTTTGTTTATATGTTACTCCATCTATTTTAGGTATTTGAAATCCAATATTATTATAGTTTCTATCAAGTTGCATAGTAAATCCATCAGCTATAAATAATTTAACTAAGAAATCTTCTATATTTTTATACTCTTCTTCTGCAACAGTACTTTTAAAAAATGTTAAAAGAGTTACTAACGAGTAATCTCCATAAGCTCTTAAAGTAGAAATAGATGAATCCATTAATTCTCTAACTAAATAATAATCATTATCTTGAGTTTGAAAGTTTAAAGATAATAAACCTATCCCATGTTCTTCTTCTTTCTTAGATACTACTGGATCTATCGTTCTTACATGAGCTACTTCATATTCAACTGAATTAAGGCCTACTATTTCTCTTGCAAACTCAGTAAAGAATAACTCTGTAAATAATCTTAAATCATCACGTTTCTTAAAATAATGTAAGTTGCCATTAATATCATACCAAGTTGATTTTTCTTTTAGATATTCCGGATCTAAGTTAACAAGTTTCTTTAATTCGTATAAAGGTATCTTTGCTGTTCTATAATGTTCTATTAAAGCATCGTTTAATTTCATAACCAACCCCCATTTGTTGGGACATATTATATCATATTTTAGTGAAAATATCAAATTAAAAGACTTAATAGTGTATACTATAAGTCTTTACTTTCTTTCCATTTGCTCTTCTTACTTCATCACTTTTCCACATATCATCTGTTTCCCACTTGCCAGGATAAATTCTAGGATAAAATAAAGTATTCTTATAAATATGTGCTCTTCTTTCATATTCTTCCATTATTCTTTGTCTATCTTGCCATTTGGTATATCCCATACCTAACCAGCTATCATGACTTTCTGCAAATATTATACATTTATCTAAATCTCCTGAAGGTGTATCTGATAAAGTATAAATATATTTTTGATATTCAGGAAATAAATAATCAGTTTTTGGAAATAATATTTCTCCATACATGACAAAATCAGTATTTCCATATCTTTCTGCTAAATTAGACCAAAACTTACAATCATCTTCTAAATTACCATTTTTATCACGCCATCCGTAATAGTTTGCTTCTCCAGGTAAAGCTATACTTTTAGCAGCATCAAATCTAAGTCCGTCTAATCCACATTCTCTATATTCATCGATTAAATTAAAAACAATTTCTTGTAAATCATAATTAGCTAAATTAAGTCCAGGAAGTCCCATACAATAATGAGTTGTTGCATACCTATTTTCGTGATCCCAATCTATAGGTATTCTTTCTTTCCAAAAATATGGATTCTCTCTTAGAATAATATCTACTTTATCACTTGGTAACATAGATAACCTTCTACTTTCACTAGGACTTAAATTCATACCCTCATCAATTGCATTAGCAGTATGATTACATACTAAATCTCCATAAACACTTATCCCATGATAATGACTTCTTTCGCAGAGATTTTTTAAATCTTCTTTACTTCCATGTCTATTACCAATTCTGAAAGCGATAGGTTGATAATCCATCCACCATTCTAGACTCGAATCATCTTTAGTAGGCTGTAATGGGCTAATTTGAATTGCATCAAATCCTTGATGACTTACTTCATCTAATACCTCATCACTAATATCATTCAAATACCACCCCATCAAATGTAATATTCTCAAATTAAAAACCTCTCTATCATAATTTAATTTAATCATTTTCAATATAAAAAGTCTAGTTAAAACTAGACTAATTAATCTATATTTATAAGTTCATATTCTGTACTTCCAAGACCTAATCCTTCAGCATATTCTGTAATATGTCTACCTTTTCTAGAGTCAATTCTTTCTTGTATATCTTTAGTCCCTTCTTCATGTGTATTCCATATTGCATCAATAAATGCTTGATCATTTGCTACTGGATCTAAACTTCCAAATATTCCAATATCAGCTATTACTGGATCACCTTGATGAGCATCACAATCACAATCTAGAGAGATAGCATTAGCTACTGTTATATAAACAATTGGTTTATTATTTTCTTCTAAATAATCACTAACTGCTTTTGCAGCTTCTGCCATAGATTCAATAAATGATTCTTGTTTAAAAGGAGTAGCCCAACATAATTCAGGACTTTCTGTTTTACCACAACTATGAATATATGCTTTTCCATTACGAGATGCTATTCCAATTGATTGATTTTTAAGATTAGCACAAAATCCTCCCATAGCGTGTCCTTTACCATGAGCAAGATTTAAAATAGAATCATAATTTTTAAAATTTTCTCCTATTAAATCGTATTTTAAATGTTTCCCATTCTTTACTGGTATTTTAAATTCTCCTTCACCATCCATAATATCTACTTCTGCAAAACTAGTAAATCCATGTTCTTCAGCTACTTTTAAATGATCTTCTTTAGTATTTCTATCTCCATCATATGCAGTATTACATTCTATAATAGTACCATTTAATTTTTTAACTAATGGAGCTATTAAATCCGCTTTTAAATATCCTTTAGATCCTTTTTCCCCTGTTGATACTTTAACTCCTACTTTACCAGTAAGTTCTACTCCTAGTGCTTCATAAATTTTTATTAAGCTATCTGCAGTAATTTTCTTTGTATAATATACTTTACTTGTCATAATTATATCTCCTAATAATATTATAAAATAAATAATAAAAAAAAGATAGTTTACTATCTTTCTTCTTTAGGAATTGATACTTTTTCACCAACTGGTTTCATTAAGAATTCTGGTTTATCAAATAAATACTCGATTAATTTAAGTGCTTTACAAAAATAGAATCCATCAGCTATTCTTTCATCTAACGCTGCGCCAAAATTCATATAATATTTATTATCAACTTTTTTTATTTCTCCAAAAGTAACTACTATTGAATTAGTACCAAAATCACATAAATGGTGATAAATTGCATCTGTTTTAAATACACCTATATCTGATACTATTGCAGTTGAGTAATATAAGTTATTTTCCATTAATGATCTAGGTAACCATCCATGTTTATCTAACCACATTAAAAACTTAACAATTGGTACTCTAATTAAATTAGGTAAATGTCCAACAAATTCTACTGTTCCATCTATATCTTGATGTTCTTTATTTCTTATTTTTTTAACCTTTTTAGAAATACTTTTAGATATATCTAAAATATTCCATTTAGGATCCATATCCATTACCATAAGACTTTCTTCTGATGAATCATTAAATTCAACTTTAATAGTAGCTCCAAAAGATACCGTCTTATGTTCCCACACTTTTTTATTAGCTATAAATCTATTTAAATAAGGACGTGAATAAACGGTATGTGCAAGTACTGACATCATACCATGAAAATATGTTACATCAGGATTATCCTTTTTTAAATCATCAATGTATTTAACGAAATTAGTAACATCTATATCACTATTCATATATACTACTGCGTCATTTCTACTAGGCATAAAATCATTCATTATATATTGCATTCCATGTACGTCTCTAACACGATATGCATCTCTTCTATCTCCAAAACTCATAAACTCACCTATCTTTTTTTTATTATAACAAAAAAAGACTAATTACAAAACTATTTTATAATTCAGTCTTTATTACTCCTAGTTTCTTAACATGAGATACTTCTTTTTGATAAAACTCTCTCCATATTTGACCTTGTTCTTTATCGGTTAATAAACCATAACGAATAACATCTTCTATTACTTTAGGTAAACTAGTAATTTTAATATTACGAACACCTGTTGTTGATTCCTTATCTTCATCATCAAAAGATAGATTAGCAGCACTTAATAAATTACCATGTACATCAAAATTTAAATCTCCATTTATTAAACTATCTTCACTATAATATGGAAGTTTATATCTAATAACATTACTCTTATAACTACTATATCTAGTATCCGTTGATAAAACATAATTAGTTTTTTTACCAACATTATTAATTCTATACATATCCTCTCTAGTCAATTCTTGAGCTCTTCCTACACTTCTAATTATTACTCTTTGATTAGAATCATAATCTTTTAATTCTAAAGCTCCATATAACTCTTTTAATATTGATATATTTTTATCTCTTAATGTACTTAATCCCATTCTTTCTATTTCCATTAAATGAAACTTATCACCAGATATACCTATAAGTAAATTATTACTTATCTCTCCTAAACTATCTAATAATTCAATTTGTTTTTCTCCTAAAACAGTACCATTAGTTATTATTTTAACAGTATCTACTTCTATACCATCTCTTTTTATTATTTCAATAATTCTACTAATTTGTTCTACAGCTAATAATGGTTCTCCACCTGTAAGTAATAATTTATTAATACGTCCAAAATTACTAAATATTTGTTCAATAGTATGAATATCCATAAATTCATTTTGACTGTCTCCTCTAAGACAATGAATACATTTTAGATTACATACACGAGTCAATTCTAAATTAAGTGAATTACAATCTACTCTATCCATAACTATTCCCCCCTTTGTGGTTAGTTATTATAACACAAAAAAAGAGAATAACCAATTAAATATTCTCTTTAATTAATATTAGCTCGTAAATTTAAATTTTTTTTGAACAAATAAACTTACTGTTTTTAGTATATAAGCAAATACAAAGGCAAGAACAAATTCACTAATCCAAATTATAATTACATGACTATTAATAATCTTCTTATTAATTAGTTCTTCTATAACTTGAAATATAAATATGTGTGTTAAATACAGTTCAAAAGTTGACTCTCCTATCTTTTTCATTATTTTTAAAATAAAACTGTTTTTCTTTTCGATGATTGATACAAAACACGCTATAAAATAACACATAAATGGTGTTATAAAAATAAATGGATACCAATGCAATCCATACATCCATAACTTATCTGGAAAACACTTATAACTAATTGCTAAGAAAGATAATCCAAAAATAAACATTTTTAATAGAATCACTATAACTGTTCTATTCATTTTTTTACTACTATTTTTAGCTACAATCATACCCATATAATAAATTGGTAATCTTGTAAAAACAATAATTAGCCATCTATCATTAAAAAATGTAAAAGACAAAAAGATTAAAAATAAAACAAACAATATATCTTTTTTTAGGTTATTCTTTTCACAAATAATCGCAAAATAAGGTGTTAATAAATAACATATCCATAATAATCCAAGATACCAATTAAAAAACCAACCAGCATGAGAAAGACTTTGAATAGCAATAAGATTTCCTGGTATATAAATAATACCTTTATTACAAATTAGTATTTCGTATGCACAAAAAAATATAATAAAAATAAAATATGGTATACACAATTTTTTTATTCTTCTTTTCATAAAATCAGTTGGAGACCTATCCCTCATATAAGAAAAATAATTACCAATTCCTGATGCCATAAGAAACATATCAACTCCGCAATACCCAACTTTAATAATATTATCAATAATAGAAATATTAGTAGTAATATTAGCATGAAATAGCATTATCCATAACATTGCTACCGCCATAATAATTGATCTATAAGATATTGTTTTATTAACAGTCATATTTTCGCCCCCATTTAAGCAAGACTTTTTACTCATATTTTGCTTTTAATTCATCAAATAGTTCTTTAGTTTCTTCTTTTAAATCTTTATCTTTAGATAGAAACTTTTCTCTTTGTCTTTTTAAAAATATATACATAGCTTTATCAATATCATGACATGCTATACTTTTTAAATCTTTTAATTCATCAGGAATTTCTACTCTACCTATTTTATCTGATATAAAAACAATTTTTGCAAGCATTGTCATATCTTTTCTAGCTACGGTATGATATCTAATTGCATCACACATATCATCATCAAAATCAAACCACTCTTTTACTACTATTGCTCCGATATCTGCATGTAATAACTTTTTATAACTATCATCTAATAGACTTTTATCTAATTTATATTTATTTACATATTTTTTATTTTCATCATCAGTAAATCTTTTAGCAATATCATGAGTTAATCCAGTTAAATATGCTTTATCTAAATCTACATTATAAATTTTAGCAAGTTCTTTTGCTTCTTTAGCTACTAATTTACAATGAATATATCTTTTTTCATCAACAACTTCTCTTAATTTCTTATCTATTACTTCTAGTTTTTCCATCATATCTCCTTATTCTTTATACATTTAAATTATAACATAAAAAAAGATTACATTTTCATGTAATCTCTTAATAATTATATCCTGTTGTATCTAC
The DNA here is from genome assembly GCA_964578175.1 of uncultured Clostridium sp. Lineage (GTDB taxonomy): Bacteria > Bacillota_I > Bacilli_A > RF39 > UBA660 > RUG11788. Next base: position 12,309 of record CAZOBH010000020.1, on the reverse strand, counting down.
TGTATTACGTGGACTATATAAAGTACTATATAAATTATATAGTGTCCCAACATAAGTTCCCTCTAATTCAGTCATAATAGTATTTAAATCTTTCTCAGTAATTTCAGTTGTTGATTCAGTATAATTTGCAACTTCTCCATCTGTAGTAAGTTTATTTGTTAAATTAACTGTTACATCATATTTATCATACTTAACTGAAACTTTAGCAGTTAAATTATCTACAGTACCTGTACATGTTATTGTTCCACTAACTGTTTCTGTTTTATCACCTGTAGTTTTTCCAGTTAATGTATAATCAAAATCAACATTAGTCTTTTCAAAACTTCTAACTTTAAATGTTCCTGTTAAATCTTCACTAGTTAAAGTAGCATCAATAGTTTTTCCATTTTTAACTCCAGTTATAGAGTATTCATCTTTTCCATCAGTAGTTTGTCTTATAACAAAATTATCTCCTGATTTAACATAAGTAATTTCTTCTTTAGTAGTTTTAGCTTTTTGTGTAGGTGCAGCTATATCATCATATGTATAAACAGTTTCAGATTCTTCTGCATATACAGATATACCAGCAAACTTATTAAATAATCCTGATGTATAAATACTAATTGAAGCTGGTGAATCATCAAAATCTTTTTCATCTATTTTTTCATTATCAATAGTTTCATTTGATCCACTCATTTTATAATATTTATTGATTATAGTTTTTGCTTTTTCATCTTTCTTAAATCCTTCAAGGATTGCAGTAGCTACTTCTATTTTTTCTGCTTTATTTAATGTATATGTATTCTTTGTTAATTTAACTTTTTTATTATTAATTGTTTCAGTAACACTACTCTTAGATAAATCTTTTTTATCGATCTTTGTATCAATTATTTCTAAAGCTTTATCAACAAGATAAATAATATCATCTGAACTTACTTGATCAATACTGTCAAATATTTCATCTAATCCATCAACTGCTTCACCTAAAGAATAAGTTTTACCAGTTGATACTAAATACATATATGGTTTATTGTTTTTAACAAATAAAACAACCCCAGTTTTTTCTTTAGCACTAATTCCTGCTTCTAATGTCTTTTTGCTTCTATCAAATCCATAAGTTATAGTTTGTTTCTTATCTAATCCAAGACTTTTAATTTCTTGATTTGATGAAGTTAATTGAAGTGTTGCTTCTCCTTTAAATTTATTTTTATATTTTTCTAATGTATCTTCTACTTTTAAATCTGCTCTAACATCTTTAATTGCTGTTTCAAATACATATTTAGGATCTCTTATATGCATCATAAAATATCCACAAGCACAAACTGCAATTAATATAATTACAAGACAAATAATTAATCCTTTTTTACCTTTCTTTTTTGGTTTTTCTTCTGGTACAACTTCTGCTGTATTTTCTACTCCTGGTGGAGTGATTTGTTGAACATCAGCCACTGGTTGTGGAGGCTCTGGTGTTAAATCTTGTACTGGAGCCACTACTTCTTCATTAACTGGAGTAGATGAAACTTCAGGGGTATCAACACTTGGAACTTCACTTGGAGCTGCAGCTGGTTCTGGTACAGGTTGTGTATTTTCATCAACAGCTTCAGTTACTGTTTCAACATTTTGATTTTCATCTTTTTTTGTTTCTTCGTTCATAAATAAACTCCTCTCATCTATTATAAATATAATATAACATAAATAACTTTAATAAAAAATAAAAAAAAGATATATTTTATCTTTTTTATTTTTGTAATTCAGTTTTACTATACTCTAAAAACTTATTAATACTATATGAAGGAATAAGTAATTCTAAACTATCTTTTCCTGATTTAATATTAACTTTATAATTTAAAGTACTTTCAAATTCTAAATTATTATTAAATTTTAAATTAGCTGTTTTTAAATCTAATTCTCTTTTTAAACTACTGAAGCAAATTTTTTGTTTATACTCTTCAATTGATTCAATATCACTTTTAGGAATAGTATATACAAAACCTAAATCAGTAATAATTAAATTATCATTTATTAAAAATACATAATAAGGTCCAACATCATATTTATTACAATTTTTACCATGAAAATAAATAAATAGATCTATTGTATCAATGTTTTTAGGAATATTTAATTTATTTTTTAATTCATTTCTAATTTCTTTGTCTTCATTTTCAAGTTTCTTTTTACTATTTTTTCTTTGTTTTTCATCAAAAGCAATAACTATTATTGATGGAATAAATAATATAATTGAATTGATAAGAAGCATAATATAATAATGTTTTTGGTTATCATCTTTAAATGTACTAGAATACCCTTGTAAAAGTGTTGCAAATGATAAGAAGAAAACAAATAATGAAATAACTATAAATATTACTGCAACTATAAATAACCATTTAGGTACTCTTGATTTACCAATATTTATATCATTCATTCTAATATATTTTTTCATGTCAGCTTCTTCTACTTTAGACATAAAAGGATTATCATCCATTAATACACTAGTATTAGTAGTAATATTTTTAACATCTAAATCAATTGAAAGAATATTTTTCATAAATCCTCCTTATTACATAGTTTTAGCTACAGTTTCTTGTTTAAATATCATCTCTTGTACAACGTTAATAGACTTTTCTGCTAAAGTCTTTATTAAAGTACCATACCTATCATAATGACTAGTCATTTCATCAACAGAATCTATTTCTTCACCTGGATATCTTGAAGCAACTAATATAACTGGTACAGATGAAGTTGATATTTCTTTACCAAGAATACCTCTACTTAATTTAACATTACCATCAATATTAGAAACTAAATTATCAAAATTATTAATTGCTAATTTAATTCTACTATTTCTCTTGGCTTCCATCCAGTAATTAGTACCTACTTTCGGAATAATTTGTAGTCTTTTAAGTGTGCTTTGACTAATTTTGGTCATATAAGAAAAGTAATGATAATTATTAGTATAAAAATTTCTAGAATTAATTGGTATTGTTACTCTAATTAATTCTCTTAATTCATCTGGTGTTAATAAATTACTAATTCCATCTAATTCACTATTACTGAAAGTATCTGTTAAATTCTTATTATTTATCATTCCTCTAACTATTCTAGTTTTAACATCTGAAACTTCTTTACCTTCAATACCACCAAAACAAATTCTAGTAAACTCATCAACTTTATCTTGAGGTAAGTTCTCAAAAAATGCATTTAATTCTCTTACTGTCTCTTTTTCATAAAATCTTAATGATGTTGATGGAATAGATAACTTAACTAGATTTCTATATTCTTCTTGAGATAATAATTCTCTTATTAATGAAATTCTATCTAAACCTATATCATCAAATGAATTACCATCAGTTATAAAATTATTTACAATATAATCTTTCAAATCACCAACATTCTTTTTAGAATCTCCATCAAAGAAAATATTTACTAAAATATCAGCTTTATCTTTTGGTAATTCTGAAAGGAATTTATTTACATCTAGCATCCTACCCTCTATTAAAATAGCATCTTCTATATCTATTTTTACTCTTTCATTGGGAAGCGGTACATGAAATCCACTTATATATTTAATACTATTTCCAACAACCATCATAATTAAATTAATTTGTTTTTCTTGTATATTTTTATCTTGCTCTCTATCAATTACTTTATATGGATCTATTCCCATTAGATTACAACAATATTGGAACATTAAATCAAGTTTATCTTGGTTTTCCATTATTATAGTGTAAGCTAGTTTCATCTCATGCATATTTTGACTTAAATCCATCCAAGTTTCAGCAAGTTCTTCATCTGTTGTACATTGACTTACACTAACAGCATCAGATGCAAGATCAATTGATGATGTTAAAAGAGTTGTTTGATGAGATAACTCTGTATATTTTCTATACTTAGAATTATTATCATAATTATCTCCATATATTCTAAACATATCAATGTTAGATAAATATGCCATATATAAAGTAGCTTTAATTCTTGAATCTAAACTAAAATCAAAATCTTTATCATAATAATTAAAGAATACATTAGGTATATTAGAAATAGTTAACCCCTCTAATATATCTGGATTTAAATCATTAATTCTTTGATATTCTTTAATATTTAGTTCTCTAAAAGCTATAACTAATTTTTCCATAGCTTTAAGTCTTCCTTTTATATCAAGTTTTTTATGTCCAGGATATCTAGCTCTACCAAAAATTTCATTTAAATCTAATTGTTTAAAATATACTCTAGCTAATTCAAAAGGATCGTTTAATACTAATCTTCTTTCTCTTTCATCTAAATCAATTAAAGCAATATCACAATCTTTTAAAATATCTCCAGTAACTTTAAGTCCATTTCTAATTAAATGATTAGAAGTACCTTTTCCATGTTCATATAATACTTTTGAATATCCATTTTTGAATTCTGATACTTTATTTAATCTTTGTAATCTATCAACAAATGTATTAAGAATAATTGAAAAGTCATCTTCTCCTTGAACATTAAAATCATATTCAATAATAGTTCTAAATAAATCATTTATTTCTTGATTCTCTATTCCATTAATTAGATTTAAGTAATCATCACCAACTGCTTTTTTAATAAATTGTTGAGCTTTTTCTTCAGGCATTTTAGTAAGATGAGCTAGTTTTCCTTTTAACTTCGTACTTATAGATAATTCTATTTTTGATTTTTGTAAATAAGCATCTATTTTTTCTATATCGTCTTTAGTTATATCATATATACTATTTCTTTCTCCAAGTAAAAAATATAAATTATTATCTTCAATAATTCTATTTAAACTTTCAACCCATTTATTATATATTTCTCTATCTCTAGAAATATTTTCTTTTTCTTCATTTATATCTTTTATACCTTGTTCTATTAATGTTTTCCTTTGTGATAATAATGGATATAAATCTTTATCAAAGAAACTCTCCATAATAGTTCTTTGATCTTTTACATCTAAACCATTAAATATATAAAATAAGTTATGTCCAAAAATTCTTGTTATTTCTCCAGTTGAATATTTATTTCTTAGTAGACAGTCTCCCATCATTTCTATATAAGTAGCAGCTTTATAAATAAGGAAACATTCAAAAGAATATTCTTTTATATCACTATCAGTTTTAAAGAAATCTCTTGATCTTGCCAAACTATATTCATTCAACATAAAAACATAGTCATCTAAAAATAGCATGGCATTATATAAATTAACAAATCTCTCTTCTAACGTAACATCTGTTTCCATATTCTCTCCTAATTATAATTTAACACTCAAATGTATAATTTACAATTGTTAACAAAAAAGAGAGCTATATTTGTCTCTCTTTGTTTACACTTTGTGTATTAGTTGCATTTCTTTCCAGTGCTTCGTAAGTTTCAGGATCAAATCTACCATCCATTACGACATCTCCAGCTCGACACTGAATTCCAGCTTCAACTATATCTTTAATAACCAATGCCCTTATATCGTCTGGTAGATCTACTCCACCTACTGCATCTATTTCAACAGGATCTGCTGTTGGATTCCCATGTCTATCTACAAGATATGGATATATAGTTGATTCATGTCTTTTAAATCTATCTGAAATAGTTCCATAGTTTGGTATTAAACTATCATTAAATAGACTGAATACCATATTCTTTTGTGCTTTATTTTTATAAGAGAATTCCATATAGTAGCAAGTTCCTCCAGCAACATATTCTCCATATTTAAGTTCTGCAACAACTGGTCCTGATTGTTCGTGTGTAACTGTAATATCATCTTTTTCAAATATTTCAGGATCATATTTCCATCTTTCTGGTCTAGGCAATTTCTTTTTATCTTTTTCTTCTAGAACCTGACTTATTACTCCACATAATTTAGCATAATCTATGTTATCAGGTGATTCTTTTAATCTCTCTTCATATTCATATAATTTTTCAGTTAAGATTTTTCTTTCTTCATCTGATAAATCTTTTTTTAAAATACTTAAATTAATCCCAGTAAAGAAAAGTGATAATTGTGCTTGTCTTAAAGCATAACTATACATTGAATCTGACACAATCCCTAAAGTTCTATTTGGATTTATTTTTAAATCTACCGTACCATCTTCATTTTCTAATGCATATCCGAAAATAAATTCAGATGGAATAGTTCCTTTAAAGAAAACATCTTCTATAAAACATGATTCTTGATATCCAGTAGTACCAGCAGTATATTTACCATCTGCTTTTGGGCTACCTAAAAATAATTCTTCATTATTTTGATTTCTAAATATAGTTGGTATTGCAACTATTGCGTATCCTCTATTACCATAGCGATAATTTTCTAATCCATCTCTTACACGCTCTTGATCTTCTTCTGTATCAATTCTTCCAAAAAATCTAACTGTACCATGAATAGTTCTATGATTTTTTATAGAAATCCCTTCTTCCATAATGCTATCTAAAGCTTGTGGTACAGATTTTTCTGGGTAGAATCTACTTAATTGATAAGGATCAACTCCATGCATACCAATTGAGTATTCACCATCACACATTTGAAATACTATGTCATATAAATTTTCTCTTTTTACTCTCATACTAGTACCTCTATCATTAATTATTTTATCACAATTTAACTATATATTAAATATGGAGTTTTGAATTTTACTCATTTTTTGTTATATTTTACTTAGAGGTGGTTATATGAAACGCAATAAAACAACTTTCCCAGCTTTAGTAATAGCGTCAATACTTGCAATCACTTCTTGTTCAATAACTGATACAGATTATAGTTATAGATTAAAAGCTAACGATATAGTTACAACTACTAATTTTGATATAGATGATGATTTCACAATTAATTTTACTAATACTTTTAATAATATTTTTGATACAAGTATTAGTACATATATACCTCAAGGTATAACTAGAATTAATGATTTTACTTTAGTTACTGCATATGATTATAATCAAAGTTCTAATTCAGTTGTATATGTATTTGATCAATCAGGTAATTTATTTAATAAATGTAGCCTAAGTAATACTGCTCATGTTGGTGGTATTGCTCATGATAAAAAAAATAATTTATTATGGATAACTGGTACCAATGGAAAGATTGATGCATATGACCCCAAAAAAGTTTTATTAGATAACGAGGTTATTCCAATTTATAGTGATTTAAATGTTGGAGAAGGTCTTAAATGTTATGCTGATGAATCATTTAATGCTGCATCTTTCTTATCAATAGATGATGATATTTTATACGTAGGTAATTATTCTATAAATAAAAATGCTTTATTAAAAGCATATTCTATAGAAGTTAAAGATAACCGAATTAGATTAGAATTAATTGATACATATCAAATACCTGACAAAGTGCAAGGAGTCGCATTTTATACAGATAAAGATTTTAATAAACATATGATATTAAGTAGATCTGATGGAAGATTTACTAATTCTATTATTCAAGTATTTGATTTTGATAGAAATGATCACACTTATTTAGATAATCCATCATTTGTTTATGAAACACAACCTATGATAGAACAAATATTAATAGATGATGACTACCTATATTCTTTATATGAAATTAATGCTTTACCTTATAGAACGAATAATGATAAAAATAAAACTCTAACTTTAACTAAGATTGACAAAATAATATAAAAAAAGACTTTTAAAGTCTTTTTTTATTCTTCATCTTTTGTAGTTACTTTTTTTACTGCTTCAACTACTTTTTTTCCAGATACATTACCATTACCAAATGCTTGTAATACTTCAATAGGTATTGCAAAAATTATAGTATTAGATTGGTCACTACTTAAATCATTTAATGTAGCTAATGTTCTTAAATGTAATGCTCCAGGTGATTCAGCCATAACTCTTGCTGCTTCAGCTAAGTTATTAGCAGATTCTTTTTCTCCAATAGCTTTTGTAATTACTGCATTCTTTTCACGTTCAGCTTCAGCAACTTTTGCAATAACTCTTTTCATTTCTTCTGGAAGAGATACATCTTTAAGTTCTACATTTTCAACTTTAATTCCCCAAGGATCAGTTGCTTTATCTATTACTTCACAGATTTCAGTAGAAATTTTTTCTCTTTCTGATAATAATTCATCTAAAGTTACCGCACCTACTGCATTACGCATAGTAGTTTGTGCAAGTTGAGAAACTGCATAATTAAAGTTTTCAACTTCGTTTATAGCTTTACCTGAATCAAATACGTTGTAATATAATACTGCATTGATTTTTACAGATACGTTATCTTTAGTAATTGTTTCTTGTTCAGGAACATCTACTGCTTTTGTTCTTATATCAACTTTCTTAAATGAGAAGAATATTGGCCATATAACATGCCATCCTGGTTGAAGTGTTTTTTCAAAATGACCCATTCTATATAATAGACCTCTTTCATATTCATCTACTTGTTTAATTGAACATAAAGCAACAATTGCAATAAAGATAATTAATCCTATTAGAAAATCCATATTTTAGTTCTCCTTTCATATTTTTATTATATCATAGCAAAAAGAAAAGTGTTATAATATTTGTGGAGAATATTATGGAAGAGAATATAATAAGGAAAAAGAAGAAAAACTTTGATAGATATGGATTTTTAAAAGAATATTATCTAGAAGATGGTATTGCATATATACCAATTAAAATTAATTCAATAGAAGATATTATTTCTAGCTATTCATTAGAAAACTATGAAATACTTAATCGTGAATTTACAAGATATGTTGAAATTAACGCTAACTATATACCCTGGGGATATCCATTAACTCTAGAAATACATAGTACTTGGTTTAGCAAAGAAGAAAAAGATATTATTCAAAAGGTTATAAAAAATCATTATAGTTTAATGTTAATAAATAAAAAAGAAGAATTAAGAGATGAAAGATTAAGAGGTTTATATTTAACTATAGTTGGAGTAATAACATTTATAGTTTATTTAGTATTATCTAGTTTAAGTATAAATCCTGCACCCATTGAAATAATGTCGTTCTTATTTTGGCTTTCTTTATGGGAAGCTTTTGATATAGAAGTATTATCTGCATCAGATATTAAAGACGAAATAAAAGATTTAGAATATTTAGCAAATATGAATATTATATATGAACTAGAACCCAAACTAGAAGAAAAGGAATAATTAAATTATTCCTTTTTATATTTTATTTGAATTTTGTTTATCTAAGTATTTATCATCTTGCATTCTTGGTTTTGTATCACCTACTTTAATAGATCCATCTACTACTTCATAGTTATAATGATCTATAAATCTTAAACAAGTTTGTTTTCTAATTTCATCTATTTGTTCTTTTTTGAATATTGTTGGTTTAACACCTGTTTCTTGAGGAACAAATTCATAAGTTCCATTTGAATTTTCATTCATAACAGGAAGTAATAAATTACCATTTTCATCTATTCTAGAATTTAATGCCATATCTACAAACATCTCAGTAAATGCACCAATTTCCATTGCAGTATCTTCAATAGACTTACCAATTTCTTGTTTTTGATAATCAATAAATGAATGTACTGTATATGATATTTGACCACTATCTTTAATAAATTTAAAACTAGAATAATTTCTTAAATTAACTGTAATAAATTGATCCATATGCCACCATAATACAGCTAATTGACTTACTTCATTATCATAATTTCTTGGTATTACTTCATGAGAACTTTCTCCAAATACACCTGATCCAGTAAATAATGCGTCTCTCATTTTTTCAACATGTTCTTTTCTTATATCTTTATCCATTCTAGTTGCATTAGTTTTTTCCCAGGAATCATTTATTCTTTGATTAAATATATCTAATTTATCCATATCAGTAGTTATAGTAATACCTGCTGACATAACTCTTTCTAATGAATCTACATCACTTCTTAATTCAGGTGTACTTTCAACAGCAACAATAAGTTCCCTAACTCTATCTGAAACTTCTTGTTTATCATCTTTTATTTCATCATTAATATCATCAATAACCATATTTATATTTTGAGCATTAGGTTCAAGTCCTCTTGAACTAAGTTCATAATGAGTTCTTAATAAATAATCTAATGCATCAGCAAAATTCTTTTCAGTTAAATATCCATTTAATAATTCAAATCTAGCTTTAATACTATCATCTGTTAATTTTCTATCATCTTGTTCTATTCTAAGAAATAATTCCTCATCTATTTCTTCAACTCCAAGAATAGATTTTAATAAAGAATCTTCTTTAAGTAATTCAGGATTATCTATTAATTCATTTAATCTATCTTCTTTATAAAATGATTTCAAATAATCTTTAATACTATTAACACTTTCTCTTTGATTATCAGGCAATTGGTTATTTTTATGTAATAAATTAATACATTTTATGATATATCCTGCTTCATTTTCGTGGAACTCAGCAACAGTTCTAATATTTCCATCTAAATCAAAATACGGACTTATAACAATTGGATCTGCATATTTATATATTAATTTAACTATTCTAGATAGTTTTTCAAAATCAAATTCTGTATTTTCATAATCTAAATCATACCAAGGTATCTTATTATTAGGTGCTTGGTGTATTTTAGTAGCGACAGACATAAGTGAATATAAAAGTAATGATCTATCCATGTTTTCTATATCATCACACTTAATAATATCTTGAGTTATTAATGATTGAAGACAGAAGAAATAACCTACTTGTCCATGTGATTTTAAATCACTATATTGTCTTGTGCTAAGATCAGATTCATCTTCACTTTGATTAGTTTCAAAAGCTTTAACTTTGTTATCAAAAAAGTCAGGATAATGTACTGCTTGATAGAATCTTCCTATATCATGGAATAATACAGAAAGCATTCCTAGTTCTTTTATTCTTAAATCTATATTATTTCCATCTTTAAATAAACTATCAACAGTCATATATAACATTCTAGCAGTATGAGCAAGTTTTGCATCTAAATTAAATTGACGATTAACTCTTACTAAAAAGTCTGCATATTTAATATTTTCTAAAGTATCTTTAAATGAATCATTTATTATTATTTCGCTAACACCTTCATAAAATGCATCAATATCTTCATCTGGTAATGCACCTATTAAAGGTTCATAAAAAACATTATTTTCTTTAAAGAATTCTATTAATTTATATTTATAAGTATCTCTATCTAATTCTTCATCATTTATGTATTTCTTAAAATCTAATTTAATAGATTTAATGGCTGTTTTTATTTCAGTATTTATATCTTTATCTATATCAGTACTAGTTTCATGTAATTCAACACGTCCTAAACTTCTTAATTCTTGAGATGACGCAATATAGTAATCAGAAAAAAACGCTACTGCTCTTTTTATTATAACTTTATCTTCTTCAGATAGATTTAAATGAGATAAATTACTTTCAATTCCTGAAGATGTAGAAAGACTTGTAATCCAACTAATAAAGTCTTCATTTGAACCATTAAATAAATCTAAGTTCATTTTTTAATACATCTCCCCTCTATTACTTTTTGATAATCATTAACTATACTATAAAAAGCTGTTAACTTACCTTCATCACTATCTACAATTCTTGATAATCCACTTTGAAATCTAGGTTCTGAAGAAAAGATTAATTGTTCTTTTTCTCTTTTAAATTCTTTACCTGTTGCACCTTCAATGTAAACTAATTGTTGAGTAGCATATCCAATATCACTAAATTTAGATAAATAATCAAATGTTACATCATATTCTTTTTCTTTATCTTTTATATAAGTGCAATATGCTAATATTTCAAACTCTGGTATTTCAGAACTTAGTTCTCTTCCATATCTATTTAATAATACTGATTGATAATTTTGAGCTCCAGAAAGTAATTGCATAGCTCTAAAGTGTTCATTACTTCTAGTTGTAGAGATAAATGAAGTAATATTACTTGCTGGTTCATCATCATTAAACATATCTATTATTTGATCTAATACATCTATTTTAGTTAAAAAAGCATTTAAATCAGTTGGAGTAATTCCTTCTTTTCTAAACATATATAATCTTCTAGAATCAAGATCAGCTGTAAGTGCATAATAATCTACTTTTCTTCTTTCAAATGCTTGTTTTACATCAAGTACACTTGCATCTTTATTAGTATCTTGAAAGATATCGCTATAGATATTTATCTTTATTTTGTCATCCATATAACCACCTATTATCATTATATCATTAAAAAAAGAGATATATCTAAATATCTCTTTTTATTTACGTTAATCTATGAATTTACTACAGTAACTACAAGTACTTTCTATATTTGCATTTCTATTGTTTCTTAATTCATCAAATGCTCTATTAACTAATTCACTTGCAATATTTTTTCCTCTATATTCTTCTGAGACAAAAGTACGATAAATATTATATGTATTATC
>CAZOBH010000019.1:1535-21819 GCA_964578175.1 uncultured Clostridium sp. | reverse complement strand
AAATCAGATTATTGTCAAAAATGTGGATTTGACGGAGAAATACTAATTGATGAAAATCTAGAATGGTATTGTCCTAACTGTGGAAATAGAGATCATGATACATTAAATGTTGCAAGACGTACTTGTGGTTATATTGGAACTAATTTCTGGAATAAAGGAAGAACTCAAGAAATTAAAGAAAGAGTACTTCATATCGATAATAAGGAAGATGACGAATAGTGAGATATAATCTAATAAGAAAAATGGATATTTCAAATGGACCAGGTGTTAGAGTATCAATCTTTATGCAAGGATGTGCATTCCATTGTAAGAATTGCTTTAATCCTGAAACATGGGATTTTAAAGCAGGTAAAGAATTTACTGATAAAACAATTGATAGAGTATTAGAATTATGTGAAAAAGAGTACGTTGTTGGTTTATCAATTCTTGGTGGAGAACCAATGCATCCAACTAATATTGAAGGAACTACTAAACTTGCTAAAGCTTTTAAAGAAAAGTTCCCTGAAAAAACTTTATGGGCATGGAGTGGATTCTTATTTGATAAAGATTTAAAAGATAAAGAAGTTATGAAATATCTAGATGTATTGGTAGATGGGCAATATGTTGATGAATTACATGATCCAACCTTAAATTGGAGAGGATCTAGTAATCAAAGAGTAATAGATGTACAAAAATCTCTAAAGAAAAAAGATATAGTTCTTTTTGAAGAATAACAAAGACAGTCAAAAGACTGTCTTTTTATGTTATAATTACTTAGAGATGATTTTATGAAGAGATTTGTTAAATACATAATTTTATATATTTCTTTTGTAATTATATTATTAAGTATATTTATAAATAATAATTTTGAAAGAATTACACCAGAACAATTATTATTTTCATTAAATAATTTAGGTGGTACTAGTAGTGGTGCTGTATCTAACGGATTTATATTTTGCTTAGGTGGTGCTTTTTTAATTACTTTTATTATATTTATAATTATTACTATTTTAAGAAATAAAATAAAAGAAAATAGTTTTATATATAAATTACCTAAATATGTTTTAATTCTATCTATAATAATTATTTTATATTCATTAGGTTTCTTTGGATATTTTTATAATAATTTAGATAACTCTAAAATATATGAAGATTATTATGTAGATCCTGAAAGTGTAGATATAGAATTTCCTGAACATAAAAATAACTTAATTTATATTTATGTTGAATCATTGGAAATGTCTGATTTAGATATGATTCCTAATCTAAAAGATATTGCTTTAAAACATATTAATTTCAGTAATAATCAAGACTTAGGTGGAGCAACTTATAATGGAGGTAGTTCTTGGACTTCTGCTGCTATTATGGCTCAAACATCAGGAATATCTGTTAAAGTTCCACTTAAATATAATTGGTTTAATAAAAAAATAAATGAAGTTCCTGGTGCCTATAGTATAGGAGAGGTATTAAAAGAAAATGGATATTCTAATTATTTTGTTATGGGATCAACTGCAAGTTTTGGGGGAAGAGATAAATATTTAAAAAAACATGGTGATTATAAGATACTAGATTATGAATATGCTCGTGATAATAAATATATAGATAAAGATTATTTTACTTGGTGGGGAATGGAAGATTCTAAAGTGTTTGAAATGGCTAAAAAAGAATTGGATAACATTTCAAATGATAAACCATTTAATATGACGATACTTACTTCAAATACTCATTTTATGGATGGATATGTAGAAGATTCTTGTAAATATAAAAAGAGTAATAATCATTATATTGATTCCTTTAGATGTGATGATTATATAATTAGTGAGTTTATAAAATGGTTAGAAGATCAAGATTATTATGATGATACAACAATTATTGTAGTGGGGGACCATTTAACTATGCAAAAAGGAATATATAAAAATAAAAATAGAGCTATATTTAATATGTTTATTAATTCTTTAATTGAACCTAATAAAGATAAAGAAAGAATATTTACTAATATGGATATGTATCCAACAACACTTGCATCTCTTGGAGCAAGAATAGATGGAGATCGATTAGGTCTTGGTACTAATTTATTTTCAAATAAAAAGACTCTTTCTGAAGAAATTGGTATATCTTCTTTAAGAAAAGAATTAGATAAAAACAGCAAATATTATATAGATAAGATATTAGGTGGATAATATGAAACTGATGATTGAAAATGGAGCAGTAGAATTAAATGGAGAAATGATTTTATCTTCTATTAACTTTGAAATACATGATTCCCAACATACTGCAATAGTTGGTAGAAATGGATCAGGTAAAACAACTTTAGTTAAAGCTATCATAGACAATTCTATGCTTAGTGAAGGAATAGATGATGTTCCTTTAAAAATAGAAAAATCTAAAAATTTAAAGATAGGATATTTAGAACAGATAAAATTAGATGAAGAATTAACTTTGTATCAAGAAATATCTAAATCATTTGACAATCTTATAAAAATGGAAAAAGAAATAGAAGAATTAAGTACAAGATTAGATAATGATAATAATATTTTAAAATACTCTGAATTATTAGATAGATTTAATATTTTAGGTGGATATACATATAAAAGTGAAATAGAATCAATGATTAGATCTTTTGGTTTTAATAATGAGAAAGATAAAGTATTAAAAAACTTTTCTGGTGGAGAAAAAATGAAGATTTCTTTTATGAAATTACTTTTATCTGATAATGACTTATTAATATTAGATGAACCTACTAACCATTTAGATATGAATACAATTGAATGGTTAGAAAATTATCTTAAAAACTATAAGAAAGCATTTATTGTTATTTCACATGATAGAATGTTTTTAGATAATACTGTTAATGTTATCTATGATATAGAATATGGAGAAACAAAAGTTTATAAAGGAAATTATTCTAAATATGTAGAAGTTAAACAACAAAATTATTTGAAACAATTAAAAGATTATGAATCACAACAAAAAGAAATTAAAAGATTAAATGACTTATATTTAAGATTTAGATTTAAACCTAAAAAAGCTGGAATGGCATTATCTAAATTAAAACAAATTGAGAGAATGGATAAGATAGATAAACCATTAAGAGAAGATAGAAAAACATTTAAAACTAATTTTAAAAATATTGAAAAACCAGGAAGAGAAGTTTTAACTTTAAAGAATTTAGAGTTTGGATATGATAAAGTATTAGGTTCAATTGATTATAGTTTTATAAGAGGTAAAAAAATAGCTATAATTGGACCTAATGGTAGTGGAAAGAGTACTCTTTTAAAGACTATGTATGGTTTGATTCATCCATTATCTGGTAAAGTACAAAATGGTTATAATGTACATAATGCTTATTTTGATCAAAACTTAAATTTTGAAACTAATGGAACGATACTTGAAGAATTTATGAATAAATATCCAAAATTATCTAATGAAGAAGCAAGACACGCACTAGGTGCTTTTATGTTTAGTGGAATAGATGTCGATAAAAAATTAAATATATTATCAGGTGGAGAAAAAGTTAGATTACTCTTATGTGAAATATTTTTTAGTAAACCAAATTTATTATTTTTAGATGAACCAACAAATCATTTAGATATAATTGGTAAAGAAGCACTGGAAGACACTATAAAAAGTTATCCTGAAACTATAATTTTTGTATCACATGATAGATATTTTGTTAATAAAATAGCTGATGAAGTAATTGCCTTTACTGATAATGGTTTAAAAATATATAAATATGGATATCAAGAATATTTAGAAAAAAGAGATAAAGAAGTAAAACAAGTTATAGAAAAGAAAGATGTTAAAAAGAAAGAACCTATTATAAAAGGAAATAAAGATATTCATAAAATAGAAAAAGAAGTAGAAGAAATTAATAATAAAATAAAAAAAATAAATGAAGAATTGTATAATTGTTATGATGATTATGAAAAATCAAATAGTTTAAGTATGGAAATAAAAGAATTAGAAGAAAAAATAAAAATAAAAGAAAAAGAATGGGAAAATTTAGTGAATAAATAAGGAGGTAATTTATGAAAATATTTTTAATAAGGATTATTGCGTGTTATATATTGAGTATATTAGTAGGTTTTGAAAGACAAGTTCATAATAAAGTAACTGGGTTAAGGACTAATGTATTAGTTTCTCTTGGAGCATTTTTGTTTGTTTATTTTTCATTTGGTTCTAATGGAATAACAGGAGATCAAGCAAGAATAGCATCACAAGTTGTTTCTGGTATAGGTTTCTTAGGTGCAGGAGTTATTATTCGTAATGGAAGTAAAATAAAAGGACTTAATACAGCGGCTACTCTTTGGTGTGTTGCAGCAATTGGTGTTTTATGTGCTGGAGGTATGATTGTTGAAGCTGCTATTGGTACTTATTTAGTATTATTCTCAAATATTTTACTAAGAGTTATTTCTTCAGGTATTATGAAAAAAGTTAGAAGTCAAATTAGAGAAAAATGTGTAATTAGAATAGAATGTGATAAAGAAGTTGAAAAGGTTGTTCGTGCAAGAGTAGTTGATAATATAGAAAAGAACAGTCTTAAAATGGAAGGACTTTTACGTAATAAATCAGAAAATGGGATTAAATTAAAATTTGAGATATTAACAACTAGACCAGATGTTATTGAAGACTTAGTTAGAAGTATAACAGAAGAAGTAGGAGTTAATAAAATTAGTTGGACTCATCATAAAATTACTGATATTGATCAAGATTCAGATGATGAGTATGAAGAAGAAGATGAATAAAGACTTATGTAAGTCTTTTTTATTTATATAAAATATAGTAGAATAACAACTTAGGAGGGATTTTTATGAATAAAGAAAATATTAAAAAATATGAAGGTTTATTTATAACTTTATCAGGTGTAGTATTATTCTATTTTATCTTAAAAAATATTCCTTTTATTACATCAGCTATAGGTCATTTTCTAAATATCATTTCTCCAATTATAGTGGGTATATGTATAGCTTTTATTCTAAATATTCCGATGAAAAGAATTGAAAAATTATTATTAAAAGGGAAAAAAACAGCTAGAAAGAAAAAAGTTGTACGAGTTGTTTCAGTTTTATTAACTTTATTACTTTTTATTCTAGTAATAAGTCTTATATTATTTCTAATAATACCTGAATTAATTAATAATATTAAATTAATATTGGAAGAACTTCCAGAAGTTTATAATAAATTGGAATCATATAGTATTGATTTATTAAATAGATATCCAGAACTTCAAAAAGAATTAACAAATTCATTTAATAGTATTTCTAATTATGATACAAGTTCAATAATAATTACTGTTTTATCATCTTCTAAAAATATTTTATTAGGAATAGTATCAGGATTAACTAATTTATTTTTAGGTATAATATTCGCTGTGTATTTATTACTTCAAAAAGAATATATTATTAAAATAATTAAGAAATTAACATATGCTTTTTGTAATAAAAAAGTTGCAAATAAATTAGAAGAGATAGCTAAACTTTCTAATGAAACTTTTTCTAAATTTATATCTGGTCAATGTTTAGAAGCAATTATTTTAGGAACATTATTTTTTATAATTTTATTTATATTTGATTTCCCATATGCATTGTTAATTTCAGTGTTAACTGGAGTACTTGCATTTATTCCAACAGTAGGAGCAACTATTGCAGCTATTTTTGGAGCAATTCTTATGTTACCAATTGATCCTGTTAAATCAATTATTTATATAATTATATCTATTGTTATTCAACAAATAGAGAATAATTTTATATATCCAAAAGTAGTTGGTAAATCAGTAGGTTTATCTGGCATATGGACTTTATCTGCAGTATTGATATTTGGTTCCCTTTTTGGACTTATTGGAATGATTATAGGGTTACCTATTGCTTCGATTATATATGTCCTTTTAAAAGAAGCAACTAATAATAGACTAAAAATTAAAAAAATAAAAGTTAAATAATGTATTAATAGTATATACATGATATAATTAATACTATGGTAGAAAGGAGGATTTAATATGTTACAGTTAAAAAATATTAGCAAAGAATATCAAACTGGATCTCTTGTTCAAAAAGCATTAGATGATGTTTCACTTAATTTAAGAGATAATGAATTTGTATCTATATTAGGTCCTTCTGGATCAGGAAAAAGTACTCTTTTAAATATAGTAGGTGGACTTGATCAATATGATGAAGGAGACTTGCTTATAAATGGAGTATCTACTAAAAAATATAAAGATAAAGATTGGGATTCATATCGTAATCATACGATAGGTTTTGTATTTCAAAGTTACAATTTGATTTCTCATCAATCAGTTTTATCTAACGTAGAACTAGCTTTAACTATATCTGGTATTTCAAAAAATAAAAGAAGAAAACGTGCACTTAATGCTTTAGAAAAAGTTGGTTTAAAAGATCATGTTCATAAGAAACCTAATCAATTATCTGGTGGTCAAATGCAAAGAGTTGCGATAGCAAGAGCCTTAGTTAATGATCCTAAAATATTACTTGCAGATGAACCTACTGGTGCATTAGATTCTGAAACTAGTGTTCAAGTTATGGAATTACTTAAAGATGTAGCTAAAGATAGGCTTGTTGTTATGGTTACTCATAATCCTGATTTAGCTCATAAATATTCAACAAGAATAGTTGAATTAAAAGATGGAAAAATAATATCTGATAGTAATCCATATGAACTTAAGAAAAACGAAAAAGGAATACATAAAAACTTTGGTAAAGCATCAATGTCTTTACTTACGAGTATTTCATTAAGTTTTAATAATTTAAAAACTAAATTTAAAAGGACTCTTATGATTGCTTTTGCAGGTTCAATTGGAATTATAGGTATAGCTTTAATTCTTGCATTATCAAATGGAGTTAATAAATTTATTCAAGATACTGAAGAAGAAACAATGATTTCTTATCCGATTCAAATTACTAGAAGTAGTATTTCTTTAATGAGTGGAATGGCAGCTTTTGAAGAAGACAGTAAAAAAGAAAATACGGGTGATATTAGAGAATTAAAAACTTTGGAGAATATGTTATCCATGGTTAATCAAAATGACTTATCATCATTAAAATATCATTTTGAACATGAAGGAAAAAGTATTTATGATTATTCAAGAGCAATTGAGTATAGTTATGATATTACTCCGCTTATTTATGTAAGACAAAACGATAAATATCAAAAAGTAAATCCAAATGAAACATTTAGTCCTTTAGGATTATCTTCATCTAGTATTATGTTTGCTAATAGTTCTATTAATTCATTTAATAAATTACCTAAAAATAAAAGCTTATATCAAAATAATTATGAACTTAAATATGGTAAATGGCCTACTAATAAAAATGAATGTATAGTAGTAACTAGTTATGATGGTAATTTATCTGATTTTATTTTTTATTCATTAGGTCTTAGAGATAATGAAGAACTTAAAAAAATGATAGAAAATTTTGCTAATAATAAGAAAAATGAATTTAATTCAGAATCAGTTTCTTGGAAATATGAAGATATAGTAGGAATTAAGTTTAAAGCTATTAGTAATTCTTATTTATATAGTTATGATAATATAAACAACGTTTATATTGATAGATCAGAAGATTCTCAATATGTAGAAAGTATTTTAAATACAAAATCTACTGATTTAAAAATAGTTGGAATTGTAACACCAAAGGATGATGAAGACACTAATCTTTTAAGAATGGGTATTTGGTATACAGATGATTTAGTTAATAGTATTAGAGTTGATGCAGAAAAAAGTAGTGTTGTAAAAGCTCAAATGAAAGACCCTAAAATTAATGTTTTAACTAATGGACCATTTGGAGAAAAACAAAGTAATAAAATTGATTTTACAAATATGTTTTCAATTGATCAAAATAAACTTGCTAATGCTTTTAAAATAGATCAATCTAAATTAAGTATTGATACTTCAAGTCTAACAAATATGAATTTTAATCAATATATATCATCAATAGCAGGATCAGCTTTAAATAGTAATATGATAAAAAATATTAATATTAAAGTTAATAATGAAAACTTAAATAAAATGATAAATAATTTATCAAATGATTATTTAAAATATGCTAGTAGTAATCCAAGTACAGATTATGCTAATTTATCTAATGCAATAGGTGAGTATATTATGTCTAGTGAAGGACAACAACTATTAAGTCAAGAACTTACAAGAATAATAGGTGAGAATGGATCTAATTTAATTGATAGTGAAACTATTACAAGTGTTGTTGAAAATATAATGGCGGGATATCCAGATTTTGCAAGAGATCATGGTTATGTTGATCCATCTAAATTTAATGAGTATTTAAGTGAATATTTAAGAAGTAATGAGGCACAATCAATTATAAATACAGAATTAAGAAAACTTGTTTCAAAAATGGTTAGTAATATAGAATTAGATAGTAATGACGCTAAAGAAATAGCTACATCTTTAGAACAAGGATATACTAATTATGCTAAAAAGAATAATTTGCCAGATCCTTCTAAAATGCAAGAATCATTAAGTAAGTATTTAGAAACAAATAGTGCAAAGAATATTCTTACAAAAGGAATAAATTCATCTATTAATGCAGATGAGATAAAAAGCCAAATAATGAAAAATGTATCTTCAAATAAAGAACTTAATAAAGTTATGAATAAAATTACAAAAGATCTTGCTAAAAATATAGAGAAAACAATTGTAAATACAGCTAAGAGTTTACCTAAAGCTATTTCAATAGATACTAAAGCATTTACTAGTGCTTTTGTAATTAACTTTGGAGAGGATGAAATAAGATCGTTTATTACAGCTATGGCAAGTAATAGTTCTAGTTCTTATGAAAGTAATCTAGCAACTTTTGGTTATGTTGGAGAAAATGAATTAAACGAAATAGATATATATCCTAAAGATTTTGAAGCTAAGTCTTCAATTATAGATTTACTTGATAAATATAACGAAAAAGTAAAAAAAGATAAACAACCAGAAAAAGAAATATCTTATATTGATTTAGTTGGAGTTATGCTTGCATCAGTTACAACTATTGTAAATGTAATTAGTTATGTATTGATTGCATTTGTTGCAATTTCATTAGTTGTTTCATCTATTATGATTGGAGTAATAACTTATATTAGTGTACTTGAAAGAAGAAAAGAAATAGGAATATTGAGATCAATTGGAGCATCGAAGAGAAATATATCTCAAGTATTTAATGCAGAGACTGGAATAATTGGTTTATTCGCAGGACTTTTGGGAGTAGGTATATCGTTATTAATTACAATTCCTGCTAATATAATTTTAAGAAATGTAACAGGAATAGAAACATTAACTGCATATCTTACAATTCCTCAAATAATTACTCTAATACTTATAAGTGTTATTTTAACTTTAATAGGTGGATTAATACCATCTAAGAGTGCAGCTAAACAAGATCCAGTTGAAGCTTTAAGGACAGATTAAATGAAAAGAAAATTTATTTGGTACATATTACTTATACTTTGGATGGGATTAATTTTCTATTCATCAAGTATTACTGGAACTGTTTCAACTGGTAGCAGTAAAGGTATAATTTATAGTTTATTTAAATTAATTAATGTTGAAATAGATTTAAATACTATGGAAATATTAAATTATATATTTAGGAAATTTATGCATATATCAGTATTCTTTATATTAGCTTTATTATTCTTTAATTCGTTAAGAGTAAGTGATATAAAGAATAGGTTATATAGATATACATTTATCTTTTGCTATATATATGCATGTAGTGATGAAATACATCAATTATTTACTGGAAGAACTGGAATGTTTCTAGATACATTAATTGATAGTATTGGAATACTTCTCTTTATAGAAGTACATTATCTAATAAGTAAGAAGACTAGGCACTAGTCTTTTTATTTGTTGTGTAAATAAAGTGTTTATTGACAAAAGTTTACTTTTGTGTTATAATAGCAACCATATTGAAAGGGAGTAGTTCTCTAGTAATAGAATTTGTTCCGTCACTACGTTATTTATTAACCGGGACAATGAAAGAACGAGACTTTCGCATCAAAATGCGATTGTCTCGTTTTTGTCTTTATATAGCTTTCGCATTTTGAGCGAAAGTTTTCTTTTTCAATAAAAATTGAGAAAGGATTATAAAAAAGACAAAAAAATATTATGAAAGAGAAGATAGTATTAAAAAGTGCAAGACCTGATGAGTATCCAGATCTAGAGGTAGAATGTAGAGTTATACCTGAAGGTGGAATTACTGAATACCTAGAATCACTTGAATCAACAACTGTAGTTGAAGCTTTTAAAACAGGAGTTGTACAAGCAAGAGTTGGAGAAGAAGGAGAAAAAGTTGTAACTACATTAAAAACAGTTGTGGATGGACGTACTTACATCTTATCTGAAGAAGATAATGTAGTTAAACGTAGAGAAATGAAAACTACAGATGGTGAAACAGTACTTGCTAATGACGTAGTAGTTACTAATGTTTCTAGTACATCAAATGAACAATATGTTGTAAGAGCTGAAAAATTCCGTGATACTTATACACCAGTTGAAGGAGTAGAAGGAGCTTATGAACCAGTACCTGAAGTTAGAACATTAACACAAGTTCCTGAAAATGTTATTTTCTATACTTCTTGGGGTGCACCTGCTGTATGTTTAGCTGGTAGTTACATAGTAGCTTATAATGCAGAAAAAGATGATTATAATACTATTGAAGCTGGTGCTTTTGAATCAACTTATCAAGTAGTATCTAGTAAACAAAAAGTTAAAAAGATCTAAGGCATTATAATTAAGAAAAAAATGAGAAATCCTTATAAAATAGGAGTTCTCGTTTTTTTGTTATGTGATAGAATTGTGAATTTTATTCTAAATATATATACATTTGTTTATATGTGTTATAATTATATTGGAAAAATAGGAAAGGAGATACAATATGAGAAAAATATTTAAAACATTTTTATTTTTATTTATTGGTATCCTTTCTTTATTTATGAATTCAAAAGTATATGCATATATGGTTAGTAGTAATACTTTAAGTAATAGTTTTACTACAGCTCCATTATATACAGATACATTTATAGTTAACTTAGAAGATGATAGTGGAAACATTACAGAAATTGGTCGGGAAGAAAAAAAATATTTTGAAAATAGAAATGTAGAAATAAGTAATCCTACCTTTGTTGATGTATCTAATTATGAGTTGCAATCGATTACGATAAATGGTAGTGGATCATATAATATAGGAGATAGTTTTGTACAAACCCCAAATAACACTACTATAGTATATACATATAAAAATACTATTTATTCGATTTCTTATACAGGTGATACATCTAATTATACTTATAGCAATACTAACTTAAGCGTAATTAGTAATCAAAGTTATACAACTAATATTACACCAAATACTGGAAGAGATATTGATACAGTTACTGTTACAATGGATGGCGTAGATATATCTAATAAATATAGTAATAATACTTTAAATATTGAATCAGTAACTGGAAATGTAGAAATTAATGTTACTACTAAAACTAAAGTTTATACAATTACATATTCAGATGGAAATTATTCTCATTCTAATAATGCAACAACTATTGAACATGGAAGTTCGTTTACAACTAATATAACAGCAACAGGTAATGGAATTATTAGTGGTGTTACTGTTACAATGGGTGGAACTGATATAACTAACACAGCAGTAAGTAATAATAATACAATTACTATAAATAATGTTACTGGAGATATTGATATTACAGTTCGAGTAACTCCAACATGTTTAGTAGAAGGAACTAATATTACTATGTATGATGGAACAACTAAGAGAATAGAAGATGTTAGATATAACGATTTGATAAAAGTATGGAATCATGATACTGGATCATTTGGATTTGAGTATGCAGGATGGATTGAAAAGAGTGGAACAGCATCAAGTTATACAAAGATAACGTTTAGTGATGGAACAGTACTTAAAATTGTTGGTGGACATAGTTTATTTAGTAAGAGATTAAATAAATACGTAGATGTTTTATCAGGAGATTTAAAAGTTGGAGATGAAGTAGTTAAACTTAAAGATGATATTAAATATGTTAAGATTAAGAGTATAGAGACAGTTAATGAAGAAGTTAAATATTACCATGTAATATCAACAAGGTACTTTAATATAATAGCTAACGATATTTTAACTACATACGAAATATTTGATAATATATCTAACTTTATGGATTTTGGACAAAACTTAAAATGGAAAAATACTAAAGTAGTTAGAAGTGATATGTATACTTATAAAGACTTTAATTACTTACCAAGATATATATATAAAGCATTTAGATTAGAAGAAACTAAATATCTTGTAAATAATAACTTAGTATCACTAGAACAATTAAAATACTTATTTAATAATTACTTAACTAATAATGATAAATTACTAATACCACCTACTAATAGTTCTGGTAAGAGATTGTGGATGGTAACAACAAGTGATGATAGTGATTTATCTAATAAAAAATATCAATTAGAAGAAGGATCTATCTATGTAGTACCTGAACCTAAGAAGAAAGATAAATTTGTTAATTGGTATAACCATAGTGATAATAAATACTATAATCCTGGAGATAAGATAGAAGTATATTCAGGAATGCATTTAACGGCAATTTATGAGGAGTAATTTTATGAAGAAAAGATTTGATTTTAAAAATAAACTCCTCATAATAGCCTTAATAATAGTTATGATTATATCTGGAACATTTGCGTATACTAGTTATGAGGTTGCGACTGTAGAGAATGATGTGGTTTCAGGAGCAGTTAATATAGATTTATTAGAATATGTAGAAAAAAACGGAGAGTTTGAAGAAGTTGACGCAATAAGTCAAAATGTAATTCCTGAAGAAGAAATTCCATTACAGGTTAAAGTTCATAATAAAGGAATAAAATCATATGTAAGAGTTAAATATGAGTATGATAATATTGAATTTAGTAGTTCCGATATTAATATTAGTGATAATTGGTCTAAAAAAGGGGATTATTACTATTACGATAAAGTTGTAAATGAAGATGAATACATAGAACTATTTAATGGTTATACAATACCTAAAGAAATACTTGGAGATTATAAATTTATAATTACTGCGGAAGCAGTTCAATCTGAGTATTTTGAAGTAGATATAGATTCTGATCAACCATGGGGAGACTTTAAACCAGAAAAATCTATTGATGATTCATATGATATAACCAAAATAGATGTAGCAGGTAATACTGTAGTTGATTATAAAGATAATTCAAAACAATTTATTGAAATACCATCTAATTTTATGGAGAATATTTCACTATTAAAACCTGGTGATAAGTTAGAAGATTATATTACTATTAATAATAAATCTAAAAAAGAAATAGAAGTGTTTATGAAGAATATAGATTTATCTAATGAATCTAATGATATTTATAAATATATAAAATTAAAAGTATATAATGAGAAGAATAAAGTAATATACAATGGAAATATATTACAGGATTCATTAACATCACTTGGTAAATACAAAGTAAATGAAACAGAAAGATTAAGATTCGTAGTTGAATTTAGTGAAGAAAATAAAAATGTAACCTCAATTAAAGATTTCAAAATAGGATGGAAGTTCTATATAAGCGAAATAGAAGACAAAACAATTAAGGATGCAGTTAATCCTGGAACGGGGGATGGAATAGTATTTTGGATAATTATTTTTGTAATTTCTACTAGTTTATTAATAACTATGATAAAAAGTAATATTTATATAAAAAACATTGATTAAAAGATAGAAATATAATAAAATTATATTGTAATAATAGGAGGATAAAATGAAAAAGAAAAAAACAATTTTAGCAGCATTAGTTTTAGCACTTGTAGTATCAATCGGAGGGGTTATAGCTTATTTTTCTGACACTGAATCAAAAACAAATACTTTCACTGTAGGAAAAGTAGGTATTGAAGTTAATGAAGAACATTGGAACGCAGAGAATGCAAAAGCAATTTTACCTAACCAAATATTGGATAAGGATCCAACAATTAAAAATAATGGTAAGAATGAAGCATATGTATTCTTAAAAGTAGCTGTACCAACAGCAAATGTAACAGTTGAAGCAGATGATGGATCAAATGGAACAACATCAGCACAACCATTATTTAAATTAATTAACTCTGGTAATCAAGAAGGAGTTAATGATGGATGGACATTAGTTAGTTCAGAAACTAAAAATGGAGCTATAGAGTATATTTATGCTTATGGAACTAGTTCTGAAATGACAAAATTAGCTAAAGATGCAACAACTCCTGCATTATTTAATAAAGTTCAATTTGCTAATGTTCAAGAAGGATGGGGAATTGAAGAAAAACAATATTCTGTAGAAGTAACAGGATATGCTATTCAAACTGAAAATCTAACATCAAGCAATGCTAAAGATCCAGCTGGAGTATGGGCTGTATTAAGTGCTAACGCAGTTCATAAATCATAATTAAATAAAACATGAGAGGACAAAGACTATGAAATTAATTATTAATATAATAAAAAAAATTATAGATATTTTATTGACATTAATAATTATATTTGGAATAGTCTTTGTTTTTTTATATCTGTTTAAAATAGAACCATATGTAGTTTTATCAGGATCTATGGAACCTAAATTACATACTGGTAGTCTTAGTTTTATTAATAAAAATATTAAATATGAAGATATTAAAAAACAAGATATAGTGGCATATAAAACTAGTTCTGGGGTATTAGTTTCTCATCGAGTTATTAAAATAGAAAAAGATGGATTTATAACTCAAGGGGATGCTAATAAAGTGGATGATGGTTTGAGTGTAACTAAATTAAATTATATAGGAAAAACAGTATTTAATATTCCATATGTAGGATATGTAGTTAAATTTATACAAACTAAAATAGGTAAAATTATATCTATATGTGTCATTGTACTAATGATAGGTTTATCATTTATATTTGGTGATGACAAAGAAAAAAAGAAGAAAAAAGAATCTTAGTTAATACTAAGATTTTTTTATAATTATAATTTAGCAAACTAAAATTGACTTTGCTAATAAATGGTGCTATAACTTTTATTAGGAGATGATAATATGGCAAAGAAACAATTTAAAACTGAGTCAAAAAAATTAATGGATTTAATGATTAATTCTATATATACAAATAAAGATATATTCTTAAGAGAAATTATATCTAATGCTAGTGATGCAATTGATAAATTATATTATGAATCTTTAACTAATAAAGATATTAAATTAAAGAAGAAAGATTTTGAAATTAATATAGTACCTGATGTAAATAATAAAACTTTAACTATTAGTGATAATGGTATAGGTATGAGTAAAGATGAATTAGAAAATAATCTTGGTGTTATAGCTAAATCTGGATCACTTGACTTTAAAGAAAATAATGAACATAAAAAAGATATAGATATTATAGGTCAATTTGGAGTAGGATTCTATTCTGCATTTATGGTAGCTAAAAATATTAAAGTAATATCTAAAAAATATGGAGAAAATGAAGCGTATAGTTGGGAATCAAGTGGAGTAGATGGATATATAATTGAAAAGAGTGAAAGAAAAGAATATGGTACAGATATTATTATTAGTCTTAAGGATGATACAGAAGATTATGAATATTCTGATTACTTAAATCAAGATACTATAGCTGGATTAATTAAAAAATATTCTAACTATATAACATATCCAATTAAAATGGAAATGAATGTTCGTGAATATAATGATAAAACTAAAGAATATGATGAACATGAAGAAATTAAAACTTTAAATGATATGATTCCTTTATGGAAGAAAACTAAATCTAGTATAAAAGATGAAGATTATAATAACTTTTATAAAGATAAATTTAATGATTATGAAGATCCTGCTAAAGTAATACATACTAGTGCTGAGGGATTAGTTTCATTTAAATCATTACTTTATATTCCAGGACATGCACCATATGATTTTTATACAAAAGATTATGAAAAAGGATTAAAACTATACTCTAATGGAGTATTAATCATGGATAAATGTAAAGATGTAGTTCCAGATTATTTCTCATTTGTTAAAGGAATAGTAGATTCAGAGGATTTAGATCTTAATATTTCACGTGAAGTATTACAACAAAGTAAAGCATTAAAACTTATTGCTAAAAATATTGATAGTAAGATTAATAAGGAATTAAATCTATGGAAAGATGAAGATAGAGAAAAATATTCAGAATTCTTTAAGAATTTTGGTGGTCAAATTAAATATGGTATATATAATAACTTTGGACAAGATAAAGAAAAATTAGAAGATTTATTAATTTATCCTACATCTAAAAGAAAAGATATGATTACTTTAAAAGAATATGTAGATCATATGAATAGTGAAGATAAAAATATATATTATGTATGTGGAGAAACAATAGATAAAATTGATTCGTTGCCAATAGTTGAAGAATTTAAAGATAGAGATATAGAAGTTCTATATTGTACTAATTACATGGATGAGTTTGTTATGAAAGTAATTGGTAAATATATGGATAAAGATCTTAAAAATATAAGTAGTGATGATGTAGATTTATCAACAGATGATGAAAAAGATAAATTAGATAAACTTAATGAAGAATCAGCTGATATGTTTAAATTTATGAAAGAGGAAATAAAAGATATTTCAAATGTTAGATTTACTAATAAATTAAAGAAACATCCAGTATGTTTAACTAGTGAAGGTAATATATCAATTGAAATGGAAAAAGTAATTAATGCTATGCCAACTGATGAACATATTAATGCAAATAAAGTACTAGAAATTAATGAAAATCATCCTATTGCTGAAAAGATAAAAGATTTATATAAAAATGATAAAGATACATTAAAAGAATATAGTAAGATACTTTATGCACAAGCTAGACTTATTGAAGGACTTTCAATTGAAAATCCAACTGAATTAACAAATATAATATGTAATGAATTATCTAAATAGGTACTATTATGAAGATCTTAATAATAGGAAGTGTTGCTAGTGGTAAAACTACATTAGCCAAAAAATTATCTAAAAAATTACATATAGACTATTATGAAATAGATTCTATAGTTCATGATGATAAAAATCTTATAAAAAGAGATAATAAAGAACAACAAAAGATAATAAATAGAATCAATAAAAATAGAAATTGGATTATAGAAGGTACTTTAAGAAAAAATCTAACTAATTTATTAACTATTGCAGATAAAATTATTTATTTAAATATTCCATATGAAATTAGAAATAAAAGAATAAAAAAAAGATATCTTAAACAAAGATTAAAATTAGAAAAAGCTAATTATAAACCTAATGATGAAATGCTTGATAAAATGTATTTATGGAATAAAGAATTTGAATTAAATAAAACTGAATTTGAACATAGATTAACAAAATATGTTAATAAATTACTAATACTTAAAAGTGATGATGATATAGATAAATATTTTAAGACGTTTGATTAAACGTCTTTTTCTTATGTTATAATATTTTTGGAAGTGATTATTATTTTACCAATTGTTAAATTTAGAAAGATGACATTAGAAGAAAATATAAAAATAGTTAAAGATTTATTTAATGAAGATACTGAATCATTAGATGTAATTAGATATTTAAATGAATATTTTCCAGATATAAAAAGTATAAAAGATATAGATAAAGTAGTAACTAAGGAATATTTAGAATATGAAGAAAAAATAGAAAGAGAAGTAATAAGATATAATTCTATTTGGTCTAAAATTAATGATAAATATTACGATAAACTTATTAAATATTTAAATACTGATTGGGATAAGAATAGATTAAATATAGATGCTTTAGTTGGTCTTATTCCAGTATTTCCTAGATTTTTAGATAGTTATAGTTTTGCAGTTTCTACTAATTTAAGTGAAGAAAAGATAAGAGAGGTAACAGCTCATGAAACATTACATTTTTTATGGTTTAAAAAGTGGATGGAATTATATCCTGATACTAGAAGAGAAGAATTAGACTCTCCTCATATAATATGGAAATATAGTGAAATAGTAACTTATTCTATACTTAATTCTAAAGAGTTTCTAAGTTTTAATTTTAATGAAAAAGGATATGAATCATTTTATAAATTATATGATAAAAATAATAAACTAATAATTAAAGAATTAAAAAACATTTATGATAAAGATATAATAATAGAAGACAAAATAAAAGAAGGGTACGATTATATAAAAGGAGAAATAAAATGACAGAAGTATATTTAATTAGACATTCTAAACCAATAGATGTTAATCATGAAATAGATAGAGATAATTTTCAAATTCAAAATGAAAAGAAATGTTTATCAATTGAAGGAGAAAAAATTGCAGAAGAAAAATTTAAAAATAATGAGTTTAATAATATTGATATTCTATATAGTTCAAATTATGTAAGAGCTATACAAACAGCTAAATATATAGCTTTTAAAAATAATTTAGATATAAATATTAATAGTGATTTAGGAGAAAGAGAAATAGGAATTAATTCTTGGGATGAATTACCTGAACAATTTGAAAGGAAACAACTTCTTGATGAAAATTATAAAATTTCTGGTGGGGAATCACAAAAAGAAGTAAGAGAAAGAATGTATAATGCATTAATAAGAATTATTGATAAGAATAAAAATAAGAGAATAGCTATTGTAAGTCATGGAACAGCTTTATCTTATTTAATAAGTAAATGGTGTGATATAAAATTAGAAGATGATAAATTTAAATATTCTTATAGAGATAAAGTATTATTACATAATTATTTTGATTACTGTGAAACATTTAAATTAACTTTTGATTTAGATAATAATTTAATAGGTATAGATCATATAGAACTTTAATAATTATTATGTTATAATGACTCTAATTTTGAGGTGATTAGATGTATACAATTAAAATTAGTGAACCAGTAAAAAAGGAAATAATTGAACAAGCTATAATAAATAGAGGACAACCTATTAAAGGATTTTTATATGGAACTATTTCAGATTATGGAGATGAAATAGATATTAAAGGAATATATTATGATAGATCTAAAGTAAATGTTAATAATAAATATTTAACTGATGCAAGAAGAGCTCAAGGTGTTCTTGGGATGAAGTTAGTAGGTAGATTTGAAAGTACTCATACTCATCTTAGATATAAAGATGTAGAAAATGATGGATTAACAATCGTTTACGCTCCTACTTATGGGGAATTAGGTGCTGTTGTAAAAGAAGAAGATACAACATATAAAGGAAGAATTTATACTAAGAAAAAAGAAAAATTAAATAAAAAACTAATGTCGTATGATTGTAAATAATACGACTTTTTTTATTTTAAAAAATACGTCTATGATATACTTATAATAGGTGGTTATATGTATAATGATTTAACTATTACAATAGAAATCAATGGACTTAGAAACAAACTTTTAATTATTAGAGGAGGAAAAGGAATAATATCTAATGATAGGATTGTTAATATATCTGATGATGATTTAGATAATTTCTTTAGAATAATTTCTAATTGGAACTCAGAATATATATCTAATAATGGAATAGATAATGAAGAAACAATTATAAATATAGATAAGAAAAGATGTATTATTAGAGGAGATTATCCTTATAATTACAATGAATTTATAGAATGGATGGATGATATATATGCTAGATGAAAGAATACTAAATCCATATAAAACTATAGAAGAAGCGATGCCTGCTATAATAGAAGCTTTTGTAGAATATTATGGTGAAGAACAAAGAGAACATATTGAAACAGTTTTTGGAAGAACAACAATAATACCAGTATTTGATGCTAATAAAAAAGGTTTAAAAATAAGTTCTATTTTAGATAAAAAATCAAAAGAATTACAAGATGCTTTTGTTGGTAAAATGGGAATAAAAAGTAGAAGTGTTTTATTTAATGATAATAGTTTTAAATATCCAACTTTACTTCCAATTACGAGTCTTGTTAATTATATGGAGTATAACGAATTAAGTGAAGATGAAAAATCTGATTTATATGATATGCAATTAATTAGAATGTTTCCTGCTTTGGGACCACTTGAAAAATTTAAAGAAAATAAAAAGAATCCAGAATTTCAAAAAATATTAGATAGAACTTATTTAGGAAAAGAATTTTCTTCAGTTGATGAGTATTTGGAATATATAAGAAATCAAAATGAAAAAACAATTAATAGAAAAAATGAAGAATTCATTCAAGAACTTATTAAAGACAATCCTGAATATCAAGATGAAACTAAATTAAAAGAATTATACGAAGCATATAGAATTGTACTTGAAGAATATAAAAAGTATGAAGAAAGTCTTAGAC
>CAZOBH010000019.1:0-1435 GCA_964578175.1 uncultured Clostridium sp. | reverse complement strand
GTTAATCAACTAAAAAAAGATAAAGAAGAAGCAAGAAAAAGAATTACTGAACAATATTATGATAAATGTAGTTCAACTGTTAGAGGTAAACAAATGCTTTCTAAAGTACCATTTATATGTCCGACTTCACTTAATAAAGATAAATATGATGGTGTAGCTTGTGTTGTTCCAAATGCTATGTTTGATGATAATGGAGAATTAGAATTAACACCTATTTTATATATTAATATGGGTTCAGGAGAAGAATATTTAACTAAGAATTTAATTCATGAATTAAATCATATTTATGAATTAAGTTTACTAGGATTTGATGAAGATAAAGGAGTAATTAGTTTTGTTACTGGATGGGATTATGTAGAACAAGAAATAACTGAAACAGAAGAAGAGGAAGAACATAGTGAAAAAAGAACATATGAGTTATTATCAGAAATAGTTAATGAAAGAATAGCTCAAGAAATTACAGGTGTATTATTTTCTCATGGAGAGTATGTATTTACTGATGAATCTAATTCTAAAATTAAAGGTGGAACTAGTTATGAATCAACTAATTGCTTAATTAATAGTTTTTTAAATACATACAAAGATAAGATAATAGAAAGTAGAAGAAATGGAGTAAGTATTATTTTAGATGAAGTAGGAGAAGAAAACTTTAATCGACTTAATAGTTTATTTCCTGAATTTACATCTAGTTTTTCTGGATGGAATTATTATAGATTAATTGATGAACAAAGATCTGGAAAAGAAACAGAGAATACAAGAATATTTAATCAAATAGTAGCAACAAGAGATGAAATATTAGAAAGTATGAGAACTCATTCTAAAAGTGAAACGAAATAAAAAAGATAGCAAATTATTAGCTATCTTTTTCTATTCTACCTGTCATAGTTAGAATTTTACTTCTAACTTTATCTTCAAATTTAGCTGGTACAAAACTTCTTGCAAGTAATACTGCACCAAACATAGTTTTATTTAAAGCAACTGCTTTTTTTAATGGTGATAAGTCATTTCTCTCAAAATCTGGATTAACTTGATCTAAATAATTAATAAAATCATCTGTAAAAGGATTAATATTTTGATTATCCCATGCTTTTATATCAGCAAACCCACAAGTATGTAATATTCTAGGATCATCTTTTGCTTCCATTGTATCTTTATAATCTACATTACGAGGTACAGTATATAATCTAGTTCCGATAGGTCCATACATAAAAATATTAGGACATACATTATATTTTTGAGGTAATGGATTAATATATTCACAAAAAATAATATTAAATAAATCTTGATCTGGAAAACTAATGCATTTTTTAGGACTAGCTTCTTTAACTAATTTTGATTGCATACCTAATTCTTGCCATTTATCTACATTAACATATATAACACCAGTGTTATAGTAATGATTAAGTCCTAGTTTTTCTTGATATGATTTTAATCC
>CAZOBH010000018.1:2111-22060 GCA_964578175.1 uncultured Clostridium sp. | reverse complement strand
TAGCAATACCTGGCATTCCCCAATTCATTGCTTGTTTAACTAATTCTACTTCGTCGCAAACTGAATCCATATCACTCATTTTTGTATGAGCATGAAGTTCAACTCTTTTAATTTCTGCATTATCAGTTCTTTTATTTTTCTTAATATCTATTAAATTAATATCTCTAATATTTAGAACTAATTCATTACCAGAATATCTATCAATTTTAGTATATCCTCTTAATCTTAAATTAGTTCCATTCTTAGTCTTTTTAATTAATCCATTAAACTCTTCTTCGTCTCTTAAGAATACTTTAGCTTGAATACTATCTGTTTTATCAGTGATCTTATAAGTAATAATTTTAAAATCTTTACTAGCAGGTTCAAAAGTATCTACTCCAAATACTTCTCCCTCAATAGTTACACTATCTTCTTCTTCAATTAATTCTTTGATACTTTTAGACATATCAGTAATCATTAAACCTTTAATTACTGTTTCATCAACTTGTTCTTTTTCTATTTTCCTTTTTTCTTCTCTTTGTTTTTTTTCTAATTTAGCTTTAATTGCTCTTTCTTCTATCTCTTTTTCTATTTCTTTAGATTTTTCAATACTATCTTCAATATTCTTATTTATATCTTTAACTAAGTCATTTCTTTTTTCTTCATTTAACATAGTTTTTATATTAGTATTATAACCAAACATATTTAAATATGTATTTAAGTCTTTTAAGAAGTTATTAACTTGTTTTTCTTCTGCTTTATTAAGTACTTCTACATAATAAGAATGATCTTTATCAATTAATCTATCTGAAAATATATTTATAATTGGATTCTTTTTATTAATAATAGCTATTGATAGTTTAAAATAATCATTAAAATAATCTAAATTTACTTTTTTAGGGTTAATAAAAAGAAGAACTCTTTCACTATTAAAAAAGTCTTTTAACTTTATAACTATCTCATTATATAAATCAATAGTTATATTAGTATCATTATTTAAATATAAACAAACAGTATTTCTTTTTTTATTTAATAATACTTTTTCTATAGTTGCATTACTAAATTCTTCAAAATACTTATTGTCAATATCTAACTTTTCTAATAACTTCTTGATATCTTCTTTCATATTATCCCCCTATCTATATTATTTAATTTAAATTATTAAGTTTGATAATATATTTTTGATTCTTACAAACAAAATCTATAAATCCAAATAAATCTACTTTTTTTAGTTCTTTTTCAATCGGATATTTATCTGCATCAAAAACTATTTTATCTCTCATCA
The DNA here is from genome assembly GCA_964578175.1 of uncultured Clostridium sp. Lineage (GTDB taxonomy): Bacteria > Bacillota_I > Bacilli_A > RF39 > UBA660 > RUG11788. The sequence continues at coordinate 20,796 of CAZOBH010000018.1, read as the reverse complement.
TGTAATTTAATAATCCCTCTTTGTCTGCACCAAGATACATTAAAAAATAAGGATATATTTGTTTCTTTAAATATTTTAAATTTTTAAATCCTTCTTCATATTTAGATGTACCAACTATTCTTGTTTGTAATTCATTTGTTATAGCCAAATCAAGTATAGTAGAAAGTATTTCACGATGTTCTTTATTAAATGACCCAAGTTCATATTTAACTATTGTAAATATAATTCTCATCAATGTTTTTAATTCATCTTGTTTATCATCAGATTTACCCCATGAAATATTATTCTTAGGATTATTTTCCATAAATTCAATAACATCTAGTTTAGGATGAACAACTATTAAATGATATGTATCTTTAACTTGAAATCTTAAGATACTTTTTAATTCTTCTTTTACTTTTTTCTTGTTAGAATCCCAAATCTTCATAAGATAAAGTCTATGTTTATCAGTCTCTTTTTTTATTTTTTGAAATGTTTCCGATTCAAATACTATGTTATATAATAAATCATCATCAGGAATAAAATCTTCGTTATATTTAAGAATTTCTATATTTTCTTTTTCAAGTTGTATATATTGTTTTCCATAATTTTGATATAATTTTACTTTTAAATTTTGAATTTCTTCATTAATAGATGGTTTAAATAGCAAATACCACGCTAGTAAATAATCATTATTGACAAATTCTATATTCATAATTTCACCTTAACCCATAATATATATATACCACAATTTAATACTTAATTAAAGAAAAAACCTAGATAATTCTAGGTTTTATTTTATTTATAAAAATTCAATTATTATTTGCTATATTAAATACTTTATACGCTTTCATTTCATCATTATCTTTTTTATAAATAGCAAGTAGTTTACCACTTTCATTTTGAAATATTACATATTCAGTATCATATCTATTTTCAAGTTTAACACCATTAGATATTTTCTTTTCAAGGAATGAGTCAACTGTTATAAAATTATATCCGATAAGAGAATCTTTTATGTCAAATACTTTATAATTATCTTTTAAAAATTCTTCAAGAGTCACAGAATCATCTATATCAAACATAGCTTGTTTAGTTCTTCTTAATTCTTTCATAGTACATAAAATATTTAATTTATTACCTATATCTCTAATTAAGGATCTTATATATGTACCTTTACTTACTTTAACTTTAAAAGTGAATTCATCATTCTTAAAATCAATTAATTCAATATCAAATATTTCAATCTCTTTTTTAGGTATTTCTACTTCTATATTATTACGAGCATATTCATATAAATGTTTTCCATTAACTTTTACAGATGAGTATTTTGGTACTTCTTGAATAGATTTACCAAGAAATGAACTAAGACACTTTTCTAAATCTTCTTTATTTAAATCGCTTTCTCTTTCTTCTAAAACATTTCCAGTAATATCTAAAGTATCAGTAAGTATTCCTGTTTTAACTGTTGCAACATACTCTTTTGAATCATCTAATATTAAATCATTTACTTTTACAGCTTCACCAACTAATAAAACTAAAACACCTGTAGCTAATGGATCCAATGTACCTAAATGTCCAATTTTTCTAATATTTAAATGATGCATTACTTTATTAACTACATCTCTACTTGTCCAATCTTTAGGTTTATCTATAACTATAATTCCATTCATTTTTTAACCCTCTGACATTTAGGACAGTAATAAGTTCCTCTTCCATTAATTTTAGTTTTAACTATAATACTTCCACAAGTTAAACATTTTTCTCCTTCTCTTTGATGAACAAATAAATCATTTTGAAAAAGTCCTGTTACTCCTTCTTCACTAGTATAACTTCTAATAGTTGTTCCACCTTTTTTAATAGCGTTTTCTAATACTTTTCTAGTATTATCTATAATTCCTTGTAATTCACCTTTTTTTAAATCTTTTGGTATTTTAAATGGATCAATTTTACTTAGGAATAGTATTTCATCTGCATAAATATTACCAATACCAGTAATTATTCCTTGGTCTAATATACAAGTCTTTATAGGTATCTTTTTATCTTTATATTTTTCTTTTAAATAAGATACAGTTAGTTTTTCATCCCATGGTTCTAAGCCTAATTCCTTAATCGGTTTAATACTATCTAATTCTTCTTTGGTAGTTAACCACATCTTACCAAATTTACGAACATCTACATATCTAAGACTTATACCGTCTGTAAAATTAAAGAACACATGTTGATGTTTTTCTTTTTTATCTCCTACTTTTCTATAATAGTATTTCCCTTCCATTCTTAAATGAGAAAGTAAAATATAATCATCTAATATAAACTCAATCCATTTACCACGTCTTGATAAATCCTTTATAGTTTGTCCTTCTAATTTCTTTTTAAATTCTTCTACACTTGGGTATTCAACAATTGGTTCATAAAAAACTTCTACATTTTTTATAGTTTTACCAAGTATATTTCTTTTTAAAGTTTCTTTCACTGTTTCTACTTCAGGTAATTCTGGCATATTTTCACCTACTTTGCTTCGTACCAATCCATTCCTTTATTTACATCAACCACTAATGGTACTTGTAATTTATATGTATTTTCCATTATATCAACTATTATCTTAGTTGCTTCTTCCTCTTCATCTTTTAAAATATTGAATACTAATTCGTCATGTACTTGTATTAACATTTTACTCTTAAGTTTTCTTTTGTTAAATTCATCAAAGATCTCAATCATTGCTTTCTTTAAAATATCAGCTGCACTTCCTTGTACAGGAGTATTTTTAGCCATTCTTTCTCCACTTTGTCTAATCATATAGTTTTTATTATTTAATTCGTCTATTATTCTTTTTCTTCCCATAATAGTTTTTACATAACCATTCGTATGAGCTTCTTCTACTACATTATCCATAAACTCTTTAATAGTTGGATAATTATCTAAATATGTATTTAAGAAATCTTCTGCTTCTTTAAAATTCATATGTAAATCTTCACTAAGTCCAAAACTACTCATTCCATATAAAATACCAAAGTTTACTACTTTTGCTTTTCTTCTTTCATCTTTTGTTACTTTTTCAATTGGCACTTTAAAAATATCACTAGCTGTTTTAGCATGAATATCTAATCCATTTTTAAATGCTTCAATCATATTACTAGCATTTGATAAAGACGCAAATACTCTTAACTCAATTTGAGAATAATCGCTAGATAATAGAATAGAATTATCTTCTGGTACAAATGCTTTTCTAATTAATTTTCCATATTCATATCTAATAGGTATATTTTGAAGATTTGGATTACTAGATGAAAGTCTACCAGTTCTAGTTAAACATTGATTAAAACAAGTATGAATCTTTCCATCTTCTTCTATATAATCCATAAGCCCAGTTATATATGTACCACTTAATTTAGTTAAAGTTCTATACTCTTCTATCAATGGTATTATCTCATAATCTTCTAACTTTTCTAATATATCTACACTAGTAGAATAACTTCCGTTTTTAATTTTTTTTGGATAAGGAATATTCATCTTTTCAAATAAAACTTCTCCTAATTGTTTAGGTGATGAAATATTAAATTCTACTCCAGCTAATTTATATACTTTTTCTTCTATGTTTTTTATTTCATCATCTATTTTATTTCCAAATTCAATTAAATAATCTTTATTTACTTTAATACCTGTTATTTCCATATCTGCAAGTACTCTTATAAGAGGCATTTCTATTTCATTAAATAATTTTAATTCATTTTCTTCTTTTAACTTATCTAATAAATTATCTTTATAATCATATATAAATTTAGCTTTTAAACATGCGTTTTTAGCAACAACTTCCATATCAGGCATAGATAGTTTAGCAGCTGTTCCAAACTCTTTTTCATAAAAATCAATACTAATACCTTTATTATTCATAAGATAAGTAATATCATCTTTAATATTTTCATTTAATAAATAAGCACCAACCATCATATCTACATCTACATTAGATATATTCAAATTATATTTTGATAAAACATATATTAATTTCTTTAAATCATATGTAGATTTTTTATAAGTACTATTAAGTATAGTTGGATTATCTATTATTAATTCAAATGGTATAAAGTATGAATTATCTTTATTATAGATTGATATTCCTATTGGTTTAGCTCTATGATAATCATATCCAAATAATTCTATATAAATTGAAAAATCATCTTTAATATTAACTTCATCTAAATCTTTAACTATTTTATAATCTATATCTACTATATTTCCTTTAATATCTTCTTTTTCTATATCTAATTTTTTTATTAAAGAATAAAACTCTAACTCATTTAAAATATTTATAAATTTTAAAGTATCTATTCCTGTATATTTAATATTATTAAAATCAGTATCTATATCTACATCTTTATAAATTGTAGCCAGATCATAACTCATAAAAGCATCATCTTTAGAATCTATTAATTTATCTTTTAACTTTCCTTTAACACTATCTACGTTATTATATAGATTTCCTAAAGTTTTATACTCTTGTAAAAGTTTTAAAGCAGTTTTTTCTCCAACTCCTGCAACACCAGGGATATTGTCTGATGAATCTCCCATCAAGGCTTTTAAATCAACCATTCTAGGAGGCTCTATTCCATAAGTTTTTTCAAACTCTTCTTTAGTCATTCTAATATAATCATGTACTTTTAATAATTTAACTTCTACTTTATCAGTAATTAATTGAAGCAAATCTTTATCACTAGAAATAATAGTTGCACAATAGTCTTTGCTTTCATCTACTTTTTTAGCAAATGTACCAATAATATCATCTGCTTCATAATTATCTATTTCATAATATTTAAACCCCATAGCGTCAACTAATTCTCTAGATATTGGAAATTGAATTTTTAATTCATCAGGAGTAGCCATTCTTCCACCTTTGTAATCAGAATATTTTTCATGTCTAAATGTTTTTCCTTTATCAAAAGCAATCATTACATATTCTGGATTTTCTTCATGAATTATTTTATTCAACATATTTACTAATCCATATAATGCATTAGTTGGAAAACCTTTACTATTCTTCATAGTATTACCATTATATGCAGTTGCATAATAAGATCTAAATAATATATTATTTCCATCAATTAAAAGTACTTTCTTCATATTAATCACCTGTTGTTATTATAACATAATAAAAAGAGATATTTTAATAAATATCTCTTTTATTTTATTCATCTTCTGAATCATTCTTAGCATCAATCTTACCAGCAATACTATCTTCTTCTTCAATATTGCCATTAGCTTCACCTGTATCTTCATCAACTGTTTCTCCTCCAGTTAATTTAGAACTAATATTAGTAGCAACATTTACAGCTTTTCTAATATTTTTAGATATACTTTGATCTTCTGTTACCTCTTCTCCAGTTTCTTCTCCAGTAGTTTCATCAACTTTAGTTCCACCAGATAATGTAGAATTAATATTATGAGCTATATTAACATTAGTATTTAATCTTCCTTCAATACTGTTTTCTTGATCAACACTTCCTGTTACTTCTCCAGTATCAACATCTACTGTATCTCCACCCATTACATGAGCGTTTAGATTTCTTTGTAGATTAACATCTGTTTGAATTTGTCCTGAAATACTTTCTTTCTTATCAATATTTCCTGTTACAGCTCCAGTATCAACATCTACCGTTTCTCCACCTGCAATATGAGCATTTAAGTTTCTTTGTAAGTTAACTTCAGTATCAATCTTTCCGGAAATACTATTCTTTTGATCAATAGTTCCAGTTACTGCACCAGTACTTACATCTACTGTATCTCCACCCATTACATGGGCATTCATATTTCTTTGTAGATTAACATCTGTATCTATTTTTCCTGCTATACTTTCACTTCTATCAATATTTCCTGTTACAGCTCCAGTACTGATATCTACTACATCTCCACCAACAGTTTCACTTTCGATATTTCTAACAGTTCTATGATGAGCAAGTACAGAATCTTGTTGATCGATAGTTGTTGATTGTACAGGTTGTAATCCATCTATTCCACCTGCATCTCTTAATTCTCCTCCTGCAACTGTAGAGTATTGGTTATTAACAGCAGTTCTAACATTTCTATTAGCTTGAAGATCAGAATCAGCAACTGAAACATCTAAAGCATGAGAGCTATCCGCATGAACCGCTTCTCCTCCTGCTTTAAATGCAAGATCATTTTCAATTTGAATTCCAACCTTCTTATCGATCCTCTCTGTATTATCTCTAGTTCCTTCTGTTGCCTCTGCTGTTCTTCTTGCATATTCATCACGTTTTGCTTGATCTTCTTTCTCTTTACCTTTCTTTAAGTCTGCACCAGCATCATGTATATTAGATCCAAGATACCCTGCAGTATACGCTCCAGAGAAACCACCATATGCATCTTTTAAGAATGGTACTGCACCAAATCCAGTTTTTCTTTGAGCTTGAGCTGTTTTTGCAAAATTATCTGCAAATCCTTTGTCTTTAATATTATCAACCACATTTTGTCCCCATGTTTTTCCATTTCCATCCAGTTTACCTATACCTCTAGTTTGTATCGCTGATTTTCCCATAATTTGACCAAAATTCATTCCTGCTGATGCAAGTCCACCAACTGCAGCTCCACCCATTGCAAGTCCACCTGTAACAGCTCCTTTTACTGTTCCTGTAATACTCTTTACTAGTCCATCTGCATTTCCTTGTTGTTCTAAATCTAATCCAAATACACTTCCAATTAACTTTGGTAAGTCCATCATAAATCCAATTAAAGCAACTATAATAATTGCGCGTAGAAGATAATCATCCGTTTCAAGTAACGAATTCTGTACGTAAACTGCATATGTTGTATCTCCTGTTGAATGTCCAATCATTAACGACATTACGAATAATACAAACCAAATCGAAAGAACTCTTACAAAAATCATAAAGTATGTTCCAAGTATTGCCGATTTCCATGATTTAAACACTCCATCATCGGCACCTTTAATCATATATTCAATCATTGCAACTGGAGCAAGTATTTTATAAATCAACATTCTAAATCCTCTTGTTGCCATATCTAAACAATACTTAATCATTTGCAATAGAACATATGCCATACACATTGTAGATACAATATATGCATAATTCCATCTATATGCATTTTCACCACCTATATTTAAAAATGCGCCATCATTAATATAATCATCTACTAATCCCATATCACATTGTGCCTCTGCATTTTGAAATGCAGTTCTATCAGCTGAAGTCGCATTAGAACGTGGATTAACAAATCCCATTAAAACGTAAGTTCCAATACACTGACCACCTTTTTGTTCAACTTTATTTACTGTTTCTAAATAGTCATGTGGAATAATTATTTGCTGTATAACACCATCTTCTAGAATAGCTTTTTGCAAATTTAATGCTAAATCAAATATCATTGGTAACATTAAAATACCTACAATACCAAGAATAACTCTTTTAATTAAATTATTAACACCAAGTTTTGCATCATCCACTAAATCTGGGTTAACTAAATATTTTAATAATACCATAGCTAACCTGAAAAACATAATTACACCAATAAATACATATATATTTCTAGTTACACTATTTAATACTGTATCATTAAACATTTCTAAGTCTATAAACTGTTTGAAATAGCCATAGAACACCCCAATATATTTTGCTAATAAAACATCTATATTGAACGCAAATGATCTTAGAAGATATCTCCATCCTCCTGTAATAATCCACAACATTGCGAGAGATTGAAAAACAGTTATTCCTAGTTGAGCTATAGCAGGAATAAGGTTAACCCAATCTGTTACCGGAATCAATATAAACATTGTATCACTTCCTTTATTTTTTTAATGAATTACTCAAACAAGCATTCGATTTCTTGAATTCTGTCAACACCAGTTCCACCAGAATCTTTAGTTATACCAATTACAATTCTAATAACTAAAGGTAAGAAGAACACAGCTACTCCAACAATTAATCTAATAATAACTCTCTTTTTAATCTTAGGAAATTGTTCATCTATATTTCCAGAGTATACTGCTCTAGCTATATCAAGTCCACACAAAACAATCATAAGTGCAGGTGTCAAGAATTGAATAATTTTAATTATATCTCTTAAATATGGAGATGTATTTACCAATATCTCATCGCATAGCGCATTATTATCTGCACCAGAACCAGATGGATCATATGTAACATTAACAAACTTCAATGGAGTTGCAGCAGACTGACTTGAACTAGCTTTAAATCTAATACTTTTATAATTATATGAAGAAGTTCCAGATGAGGTAGTAGTTACTACTGGAGAAACATCATTTAAATATATTGTTCCATCATCTGTTGCTATTGTTGCGTTAGAAGAAGAATCTAGTGTTGTTATAACAGAACCTAACTGAACAAAAGTAATATTATCAAATTTATAAATAGTCGCATATGTATCTTTTGATGCTTTTTGTTCAACTCCATCTACACTATTATCTTGTTTATAAAAATATTTTGTTGCTCCATCAAAATTGTTTATTTTTACTCTTTCAGATACTAAATATCCTTTAACATCTCCACTTGCTTTATAAGAAGGAACACTTTCCCAACTAAAAATCCACCAACCTTTAGATTCAGTTTCAAAGTCATTATCATTAAATTCAACAGCCCCTCCGTCATTAAATTTAAAATAAGTATAAACAACTTTATGTTTATCTCCATCTTCACCATCAGTTTCCTCTTCATAACTTAAAGAAGCATAAGCCATATTTGAGGCACAATGGTTACTCCATTTAGGATCTTGTCCATTTTGATCTTTAACAAATGTTACAGTTCCAACAGAGTTATTATCTTGAGCCCTTGATGTTGTAAGATTTACTGTAGTCCTATTAATTTTTTTGTCACTTTCACTGTTGTCTCCTTCACCGACAGAATAAGAAAAGACACTTCCATCGGAATATGTACATTCAATTACCATATTATTGTCTGCAGTAAAATTATCAGCATATACATTTTTAAAACCACTAAAAAAAATACATATTGCTATTAGTGGTATGATATAAATCTTTTTTATAGATAAAAAGTTTTTGATTGACTCCATAAAGTCACCCCTCTACTATAATTTATTATATGATATAACTTTATTTTTTACAACTAAAAAATAGGAATTAAATTCCTATTTCTCATACTCACAATTACTACATTTTATTTGTCCGTTCTTTACAACTAATAAGCTTTTACATTCAGGACATAATTCTCCTGTAGGTAAATCCCATGTAGCTACTTTACACTTTGGATAATTAGAACATCCATAAAATACTTTTCCTTTTTTAGTAGTTCTTTCTACAATATCAGATCCACATTTAGGACATTTACATACTGCTTTACTTTCTTTCTTTTCTTTTTTGATATATTTACATGTTGGATAATTAGAACAAGCTACAAATTCTCCATACTTACCTTTTCTTATAACTAATGGGCTTCCACATTCTGGACAAGTCTCACCTGTTTCTTCAGGAGCATTCTTTTCCATTTCACTAAATGCTTTTTTAAGTAATGGATCAAATCTATTATAAAAGTTTGTTAATACATCTAATTCATTTGTTTTTTCATCAGCTATTTCATCAAGATCTTTTTCCATTTGTGCTGTATATTCAACATTTATAATATCACTAAAGAATTCTTGTAATTTATCAGTAATCTCAATACCAACTTCAGTTGGTCTAAATTTCTTATCTTCTAAATATACATATTCTCTTTTCTTAATCGTTTCAATTATCATTGCATATGTAGATGGTCTACCTATACCTAAATCTTCCATTTCTTTAATAAGTTTTGCTTCAGTATATCTTGCAGGAGGTTGTGTAAAGTGTTGTTCTTTTTCAACATTATTAGTATCAAATCCTACTTCTTTATATTTATCCATATCAGGTAGTATTTTATCTTCTGATTTTTCATAATCTTGATATACTTTTAAATATCCATCAAACACTAATACTTGTCCTGTTGCTTTAAATTGATAATTATTATTATCTAGTATTACTGTAGTTCCATTTACTTTAGCATCTGCCATAAGAGACGCTATAGCTCTAGAATAGATCATTGAATATAATTTATATTCTTCATTTGATAAATATTCTTTAACGGATTCTGGTGTTCTTTCTATACTCGTAGGTCTTATTGCTTCATGTGCGTCTTGTACATTTTCTTTTTTCTTTACTGTTTTAACATAACCTACATATTCTTTTCCATATTTATCATTTATATATTTATAACCTGCTTTAATAAATTCATCTGATAATCTAACAGAATCAGTTCTCATATAAGTAATTAAACCTACTGTTTCATTAGATAAATCTACACCTTCATAAAGTTTTTGAGCAATAGACATTGTTTTACTAGAACTAAAATTAAGTTTGTTTACAGCATCTTGTTGAAGAGTACTAGTAATATATGGAGGTTTAGCTTTTCTATTTTTTAATTTAGTTTCAATTGAATCTATATTATAATGAACTCCAAGTTTAGATAAAATATCATCTGCTTCTTGTTCAGAATGTACTTCTATATCTTTATGATCATATTGAAATAATTTAGCTTCAAATTCTTTAAATATAGCAGTAATAGTCCAGTATTCAACAGGTATGAAACTCTCTATTTCTCTTTCACGATCAACCACTAGTTTTAAAGCTACACTTTGAACTCTTCCTGCACTAGTCCCACCTGTTTTAGAACGCATTAATTTACTAAGTCTAAATCCGATTATTCTATCTAATATTCTTCTTGCTTCTTGACTATGAACTAAATCATAATCTATTTTTCTTGCATGATTAAATGCATCTATTACTTTATCTTTAGTTATTTCATTAAAAACTACTCTTTCATATTCTTCATCTTTAATACCTAATGTATCTTTTAAATGCCAAGATATAGCTTCTCCTTCACGGTCAGGGTCAGTTGCTAGATATATTTTTTCATGATTTTTTATTTCTTTTTTTAAATCACTAATAACTTTAGTCTTACCAGGAACAGCTACATAATTTGGAACAAAACCATTTTCTATGTCTACTCCTAGTCCATATTTACCAGTAGTAGCTAAATCTCTAATATGTCCTTTTGATGAAACTACTTTAAAATCTTTACCTAAGTATTTTTCAATTGTTCTACTTTTACTAGGAGACTCCACTATTACTAAATTTTTTGTTGCCATAAACACACTCCTCATTACATATTTATAAAAAAAATATTATACTTTGTCAATAAAAACAAAATGTCTACTTTACACAAAATAAAATAGAAGAATAATATTCTTCTACTTATTATATTCATTAATTAAATTACTATATTCATTTACTAATTCTTCTAATCTACTTTCAGTATTAGCTTCAAATCTAGCTGTTATATTAGGACCTGTATTACTATATCTAATTAAAGCCCATCCATCATCAAATGTTACTCTTACTCCATCAATAGTATTTATATCATTACTTTTAGTCTTTGCATATTCAGTAATTTTATCAACTACTTCTACTTTCTTTTCATCAGTTGATGAGAATTTTAATTCTTCAGTAGAATAATACTTATTAATACCTTCAAGTAAATCAGATACAGATTTATCAGTATTAGATAGAATTTCTACTAATCTAAGTCCAGCATATATTCCTGAATCAAATCCAAGCCATCTATCTCTAAAATAAACATGACCAGCTAATTCTCCACCAAAAGGAAGATCTAAATCTCTTATTCGAGCTTTAGTATATGAATTACCTGTTCTATAACAAATTCCTTTAGCTCCAAGTTTTTCTATTTCATCAGATAATGCTTTAGAACATTTAACATCATATAAGAATTCTTTTTTACTTACTTTATTAATTATATCTCTAATAATTATTATCATATATTTATCAGCAGGAATATAATTACCCTTTTCATCTACTATTCCTATTCTATCTCCATCTCCATCAAAAGCTAATCCAACGTCTGCATGTAATTCTTTAACTTTATCTTTTAACATAGTTAAATTAGATTCAACACATGGATCTGGATGATGATTAGGGAAAGTTGGATTGCTTTCTCCACAAATAATATCATATTCAAGATTTAACGCTTTAAATATATCTTCTACTACTGCAGTAGTTGTTCCATTACCTGGATCTAAGACTACTTTTACTTTTCTATTACCGAATTTAAGTCCATCTTTAAATAATTTTATATAATCATCTTTAATATCATATTCAGATAATGTACCCATATGTACTACTTCATCATATGATTGTTCAATTGTATATTTATAAAAATCTTGTATTTCTTGTCCTTTAGCATTTGTATAAGAATTAATAGAATACTTAAATCCATTATCATCCTTTGGATTATGGCTTGCTGTTACCATAACTCCATTTGGTATTTCTAATTTAAATTGAGAATAATAAAACATAGGTGTTGTAACAAGTCCAAGATATACTACATCAGTTCCACTATCTATAATTCCTGTAACTAATGCTTTAGTTAACTCATCAGAAGAATATCTATTATCATGTCCAACTATACATTTAGTTTGATTCCATTTTTTTATATATGCTCCATAACTTCTTCCAATAGTGTATGCAACATCTTCATTTAAGTCAGTAGGATAAACTCCTCTAATATCATATCCACGAAAGATATTTTTATTAATATTTTTAGTTAATTCCACTATATCTCCACCTTTACATATTTTTAAACTTATTTATCATTAGCTGTTTTTTCACATGTATATCCTTCATTTTCATATTTTTCTTTTCTAGGTGCTATTGCTCCTGCATATTCTTTTAAAATATCTACATTTTTTAAACTTGGATCTTTCTTAAAGTCCATTATTATTCTATATGTCATTGACCCACTTTCATGTTCTGCAACTACACCTTCAGATTCAATTAAAGATAATGTTTCATATTCACTTATTTTAATATCATTATCTGTAAGCTTTTGATCAGTTAAAGTAACAATATAAGTAATAACTATTTTAGTTATAACATAATTCTCATAATCATTTGCTACTTCTACTTTATAAGTATATCCTGTTTCATTTTTATCAACATTACATAAAAGTTGTACTTTTTCTACAGGCTTTTCTTCTTCTACATTAGGATCCCATGTAAATTTTTTTCCTTCATCGTAACCAGCGTCAATGAATCTTAAAAAATAAGGAAGAATAGCAAGTAAAATACAAACTACAAAACCTACCCAACATAAAATATCATTTTTAGTAAGAGGCTCTTTCTCTTTTTCTATTTTTATATCTTTATTAACATAAGTTTCTAATGTTGCTTTTTCTTTTTTTACTTTTACTTCTTTTGTTTTTGTTACTTTTACATTTTTAGTTTCAGGTTTCTTTTCATCTTTTTTATTCATAATCTCAACCTCTATTCTTTTATCATAATAATTATATCATAAGTACATAAAAAAAAGAAAACTATTTGTTTTCTTCTTTTAAGAAATCTACTACTTTACGAATTTCCATATCATATTTAATCATTTCTAATCCGCCAAAGTTTTTTAGGAATTCTTCTTTTTCCATATTATACTTCTTAGCTAAATCTTCTGCTTCTTTATTAGCATCATCATCTGTTATTTCAATATGTTCAAGTTCAGCTATTTCTTCAAGCATCATACGATATTTTACGTTTTTCTCTGATTCTTTATTCATTTGTTTTCTTAAGTCTTCTTCACTTGTTTTAGTTACTTGGAAATATAAATCAAGTGAAATTCCTTGCATCTTTAATTGTTCTTCATAACGAGATAAAAGTCTATCAGTTTCTTCTTCAATCATTTCTTCAGGTATTTCTACTTCAGTTTGTTTTCCTACTTCTTCAAGTAATCTATCAACATATTCATTTTCTGCATCAGTTTCTTTTTGAGCAGCAATATTAGTTTTTATTTCTTCATCAAGTGTCTCTTTACTATCTACACCTTCCATACCTAAGTCTTCAAATAAAGATTTATCAAATTTTCTTTCAACTTTTTCTTTAATTTCATGAAGAGTTACTTTAAATACTACAGGTTGTCCTTTTAAATCAGGAGCAGGATAGTCTTCTGGGAATGTTACATTAATCTCTTTTTCATCATGTGATTTCATTCCTACTAATTGATCTTCAAATCCAGGAATAAATGTGTTACTTCCAATTTCAAGTTCATAATTTTCTGCTTTTCCACCTTCAAATGCAACACCATCTTTAAATCCTTCAAAATCAATTACAGCTATATTTCCTTTTTCAAGTTTTCCTTTTTCTTTAATTCTTACTTCACCATATTCTTCAAGGATTCTTTTTTCTTCTTGTTCAATTTCTTCTTTAGTAACTTTTACTTCGTTTTTCTTAACTTTTAATCCTTTATATTTTTTAATTTTTAATTCTGGTTTTGTAATAAAAATAAATTTAAAAGTAATATGTTCATCATCTATTTCAGTAATATCTAATTTAGGTTGAACTACTGGAATTAATTTAGAATCTTCTAATGCTTTCATATAAGCAAGTTGAGTAACACTATCAATTGCTACACTATATAAACTTTCTTTTCCAAAATTTTTTTCATAAATATCTCTTGGAACTTTTCCTTTTCTAAATCCAGCAACAGATACATCTTTTCTTTTTGCTTCAAATGCAGCATCTAATGCTTCTTTCCAATCACTTCCATCTATTTTTACAATAATTTCATGTCTACTTGTTTCTTTTTTAGTTTGTTCTTTTTTAGTTTCTTCTTTTTTATTTGCCATAATTCCCTCCAACAAGTTATATTATATATTATTTTTAAGTCTTTAACAACAATTTATTACTTTAATACTTTGATTTTATCAACAACTATTTGATATTTATCTAGCCTTTTTTCAACTCTACCTCGTACTAGTAAAACATCTCCTTTTTTAATTTTAAATTCATCGTATATTTTAGGAAATAATGTTAAATCAATTACACCTGTTTCATCACTTCCACTTACAAAAGACATTTTACTTCCTTTTTTAGTATCTATCTCTTTTATCCTATCAACTAAACAAACAATATCGACTACTTTATTAAAATTATTTTCAATATCTCTCAAATCAACTACTTTATATTTAGATTTGTAATTAGTAGTTGGATATTCACTAAGATAAAAACCAAATAATTCTTTTTCTTTTTCCATCATCTCATCTTTAGAATATTCATTAAATTCTTCTATTTCAGGTTTAAGTATTAAAGATTCATCTAAATCGAGTGATAGATTAGCATAATTTATTAAATTATCTAAATTTTCTTTTAATGTTCTTTTATTATAACCAAATTCATTAAAACAACCAGAGTCTATTAGTGTTTCTAATATCTTTTTATTTATATTTTTAGTTGTTATTTTACTAATACAATCATATATATCTTTAAAATCTTTTCTATTATTAATTATCTCATTTGAAATAGTTATTCCTATATTCTTTATATTAGAAAGAGGAAATCTTATTCCATCACTCTCTACAACATAATGATTACTACTTAAGCTAATACTTGGCAATAAAACTTTTATATTAAGTCTTCTAGCTTCATCTAAATACTCTTTAGTTTTAACTTCACTTCCTATAACTGAAGACATTAAATTAGCAAAGAAATATTTAGGATATTTAGCTTTTAAATAAGCCATTCTATAAGCTATTATCGAATATGCTACTGAATGTGATTTATTAAACCCATAATTAGCAAAATTCATAATTAAATCATATACTTTATTAGCTACTGCTTCACTATGTCCATTTTTTATACAACCATCAATAAATTGTTTTTTATACTTTTCAAGTATTTCTTTTTTCTTTTTACTCATAGCTCGTCTTAAAATATCAGCTTCTCCAAAACTAAATCCAGCTAATGTACTCGCTATTTGCATTATTTGTTCTTGATAAATAATAATTCCATATGTACTAGAAAGTATTGGTTCAAGTGAAGGATCTAAATACTCTACCATTTCTTTCTTTTCTTTTCTTCTAATATAAGAATCAATATTTACTGCAGGTCCTGGCCTAAATAAAGCAATTGCTGCAATAATATCATCTAAACTATTTGGTTTTAACTTTCTTAAGAAATTTCTCATTCCACTAGATTCAAATTGAAATACACCTAATGTATCTGCAGTTTTAAATAAGTTTAAAGTATCTGTATCATCAAATGGTATATCAGAAAAGTTAATATGTATTCCTTCATTTTTTTCTATATCATCAATAATATTCATAATAGTAGTTAAATTCTTAAGTCCTAAAAAATCCATTTTTAATAGACCTAATTCTTCTAAGTATTCCATAGTGTAACCAGATAGATATATATCATCATTTTTAACAAGAGGTATAACAGTATCTAAATCTACTTTACTCATAACAATTCCAGCAGCATGCATAGAAGTATGTCTTGGGAATCCTTCTATCTTATTACATATTTGATATAAAAGTTTTAATTTACTATCACTATTTATCATATTTTTAAACTCTTTATCATTTTGATAAAAATAAACTAATTTATCTTTAGTGACATTAGGTATTCTTTTACATAAATAATCAATGTCTTTCAAATCACAATTTAAAATACGACCAACGTCTCTAATTACAAGTCTTGCACTTAATGTACCAAAAGTAACTATTCCAACTACTCTTTTTTCTCCATATTTTTCTTTAACATATTCTATTACTTGTTCTCTATAAATATCTGGAAAATCAGTATCTATATCAGGCATAGTTACTCTTTCGGGATTTAAGAATCTTTCAAATAATAAATCATATTTAATCGGATCTATATCAGTAATACCTAAAGAAAATGCAACAAGAGATCCTCCTGCTGATCCTCTTCCAGGACCTACTAATATTTTATTCTTTTTAGCATATTTAATAAAATCATAAACTACTAAGAAATAATTAGAAAATCCCATCTTTTCTATAACAGATAATTCATACAATAATCTCTCTTTATAATTATCATTAATATTTCCATTAAGTCTTTTATAAAGTCCTTTTATACTTAATTGTTCTAAATATTTAAAACTATCTCCATTTGGTACTTCATATATTGGTAAAAGTAATCCATTATCTTTAAATTTAAAATTACAATTATCAGCTATAATCTTAGTATTATTTAGACCTTTACTACTTGATAAAGAAACAGCACTAGTATTATTTATATAATGATTAATTTTATTATCTACATAAATATCATCTAATATAGTTTTACCATCTCTAATCATATAAAGATATTTTATATAAGTAGATTCATCTTCATCTAAATAAATAATTTTATTTAAAAATACTATATTATCTGTAATTTCCTCTACTATTTTTTCTTCACCTTTATCTTGATATCCTAAATATAAATCTTTATATATATTTTTAACATCTTCATATAAACTTATTGAATCAAAAGGTAAAATACAAATTACTTCTTTTTTATATTCTTTTAAATCTTCTAATGATAAATTATGATCATACTTTAAACTTGATAATTTTATTAAAGTTTGATATCCAGTATAATCCTTTGCATATAGAAGTACACTTAAATTATCTATTTTTACATCAAGACCAATTATTGGTTTTATATTATTATTCAAACATTCTTTATAAAATTTCATTGTAGATGTTAAATCATCATCTACTAAAGCAATTGTATCTAAATTATTATCTTTACATAATTTAATAATCTTATCTATAGACATAAGACTAGAAAGTAATGAATAATTACTTTTAACATATAAAGGTATATACATACAATCACTTCCTTTTTTTATTTTTTCTTTTCAGAATTTAAAGATATTATTTCATCTCTTGTATAATATCTATCTAAATCATTATTATTTTTTATTAGAACTCCTACTATATATTTAGGTTTTATTGTTGGTACACCATCTTCACTCATATCATATATTTCATCATATCTACTATAATCAACTATATTCATTCCATCATCTACTAAATCTTTTGGAAATGATAATATAACTGTTGCATTATTATCTTTATAACTACCTACTAACATAGGATAAGCTGATAAAACACTTGTTTCTGATACAGTAAGTGAAACATCTGGTTTTTCTACTCGAGCACCAACATTAGTATGACCATAGTTTCTTAGACCATCAGTCATAATAGAAGTTAATGCTTCATTAATAGGTCGATCAGCATTTAGAATTCCTAAATTAGTTCTATGAATTCCAATGTTAAAATTAGGATCTTCTATCATTCCCATCAGTTGTTCTCCGACATCTATTGGTATATTAGATAATTTATCCCAATTTGTAAAATAATCTATAAACCATTCTGCTCTTTCAATATTTTCTTTATCCTTCTTAAAAAAAGGTCTATCATATTTTAAAAGCTTATCTAACATTTCAATAATTGGTTTACATGTTAAAATTGAATATTTACCATCCTTGGTAGAATCTTCAACTTGTTTTTTCCATATTTCTAACAATTCTTTTCTTTTAGACATCAAATCACTCCATATATATTATAGCATATAAAGAATCATTCTTTATATTCATAATAAAAAGTATCAACTTCATTTTGAAATTGATACTTTTATTTTATATTGGAGGGCCTAGTCGGATTTGAACCAACGATCGGGGAGTTGCAGTCCCATGCCTTACCACTTGGCTATAGACCCGTTGATAAAATGAGTATATCACGTTGTTTTATTTTATTCAAGAAAAAAGAATATGATAATATCATATTCTAATTATTAATTATAGGCGTTCGTCACATTCCACACCAAGTGTTCAGG
>CAZOBH010000018.1:0-2101 GCA_964578175.1 uncultured Clostridium sp. | reverse complement strand
TATATTATAAGTATATAACTTATTTCTTATTTTAAATACTAAATTAACTTTTTTAGAATCTTTTAATTCATTTGTTACTTCTAAGTATACATTACCAACTGGAGCTTCATTTGGAGTCAAATCATTTACTTTAAATTGTTGTTCTATCATCTTTCCATCTTTTTCATATTGAATTAATACTAAATTATTATAAAAATCTTTATATAAATCATTACTGAAATCTTCTGATTTAGTTAATTCAGTTTCAAGTTTTAATACCATTCTCTTACTAGGTATACTAGATTCTATTGCTCTCTTGTAATGTCTTTCTTGATTTTGAACATTTAATGTATATTCAACTTCAAAATTATTATTTAATTCAGCACTTTTAATCTTTAATTTTATACCATCGATTAAACTATTTTTAAAATCTACTTCTTCATTTAAAGAATAGTCTTTTACATTTTGAGTATCTTTGAATTTATCTAGATTTAAATCGACTTTAGCATATTTATAATGTCCATCTTCTTTAACATTTATATATCCCATATCACTAAGTTCAATTAAATCAAATCTTTTTTCATTATTTCTATAAGTTGAATCAAATTCAAAAACTAAATTATAAGTAGCTTTACTTTTAGCTTTTATCGAATCATATGAGAATAATCTATTTCCAAAGTCCGATAAATTATATTCATATCTATCAGTAGGATTTACTTGGATGTTTTTATCTACTTTTAAATATATATATTTAAATGGTAAATAAGTATCATACTCTGTATTATTAGTTGCTGTGAAATTAACTATTACATAAGTCTTACCTGTTTTTATCTCTTTGTTATCAATACCTTTATTTGTTTGATAAGCATTGTTAACTACAAAATCAATTCCAAAAGATGTAAACTTCTCTCCAGGTTTATAGATATGTTCTATCTTACTTATTGCAACAGCAATAGATATTCCAATAGCTACAATAACAAGTGCTATTACACCAAAAAATACTGGTTTATTTTCTAAATAAACATATTTAATAAATCTAATT
Organism: uncultured Clostridium sp.; assembly: GCA_964578175.1. Taxonomy (GTDB): domain Bacteria; phylum Bacillota_I; class Bacilli_A; order RF39; family UBA660; genus RUG11788. Next base: position 1,080 of record CAZOBH010000018.1, on the reverse strand, counting down.
CTTCTATTTATTTTAGCTCTAATATTTTCTGTATCAACTTCTAATTGAACTTCAAACTCTTCTCTATCTTCTTCAGTAAGATTAAGATCTATTAAATCTTTTTGGAAGTTAAATTGTTTAATATTGAAACCTACACCTCTTACTAAAGATACAAGTATAAATGGAATTGGTAAATAAGCAAGAGATGTCGCTAAATCTTTAAAAATTGAAACATAAGAAGTATTAGCATTACCTTGTTGAATTGAAGTTAATAATATTGATGCAGCTATTACTGCTACAAATTCAACTAAATATACTATAATACTTACTAAATAGTATTTAGTAGGTTTATCTTTTCTCTTTAACAAATATAGAATAGCTATTAATAAACCAATAATTAAAAGTGGTATAAGCCATCCTGTAATACCTATATATTTCCAAACTACTCCACGTTCTGCTTCATAAGTTCCAAGACTTTTATATTCTCCTAGGAATGTACCTATCTTATTCATTTTATAGGCAAATATTACCATTAAAGCAGTTAAAATTAAGTGGATACTTTTAAAATGTCTAATTAAAAATGCATATGGTTTACGTAGTACCACGATACCACCCCTATTCTAATTATAAGTATATAGTATTTTTTTTATAAAAAAAAGAGAATTTCTTCTCTTCTTTGTCTAATATAGACAACTTCCTGGAGTTCTAGGAAATGGTATTACATCTCTAATATTCTCTACTCCAGTTAAATATATTATTAGTCTTTCAAATCCCATTCCAAATCCTGAATGGAAGCATCCACCAAATTTACGTAAATTTACATACCAGTCAACACTATCAATGTCTACTCCTAATTTTTTAGCTCTTTCATTTAAAATATCAATATTAGTTTCACGTTCAGATCCACCCATTAATTCACCAGCACCTGGTACTTCTAAATCAACTGCAGCAACAGTCTTATTATCATCATTTACTTTCATATACCAAGCTTTAATATCTTTTGGCCAATTAGTTACAAATACTGGTCCATTAAAGTATTCAGTAATATATTTTTCATGTTCTTTAGCAATATCATCATCATAATCAGGAGTAAATTCCCAT
>CAZOBH010000017.1:0-23796 GCA_964578175.1 uncultured Clostridium sp. | reverse complement strand
ATATATCACAACCTTCATTTAATAAATGAGTAGCAAAACTATGTCTTAACATATGAGGAGATATCTTTTTTTCAATAGTAGTCTTCTCTATTATTTTATCTAATATATATCTAACACCCCTATCAGTAAGTTTTCCACCATTATTGTTTAAAAATAAATATTCAGAACTAGAATTTAATTTATAATGGCCATCATCTAAATACATTTTTAATATTTCTTCACAATAATCCCCATATCTAACTATTCTTTCTTTATTACCTTTTCCAAGTATTTTAATAGTATGATCTCCAATATCAGATAATTTAATATTAACTAGTTCACTTACTCTGACACCTGTTGCATATAACATTTCAAGTATAAGTCTATCTCTTTGACCTAAAGGAGTTGTTAATTTAGGAGTATTAAATAATTCTTCTAATTCATTATAGTAAAAAAATCTAGGTAGTTTCTTATCTTTTTTAGGTAGATTTATTAAAGTAAAAGGATTAGTATCTATTCTATTATTATTTTCTAAATATCTATAAAATCCTCTTAAAGCACTTATCTTTCTAGATATAGTAGAATTAATATCTTTTTTATCATTTAAATTAATTAGATAAGTTCTTATTTGATCATAAGAAATATTATAAGGATCTATTCTATTACTCTTAACAAATTCTATATATTCATTTATATCATCACTATAACTAGTAATAGTATGTTCAGAATAATTCTTTTGATATTTTAAATAATTTAAATAATCTTCTAATTCTTTCATACGTACTCTCCTTATAATATTATAACATAAAAAAGATATTGCTAAGCAGCAATATCCATATGTTTATGATATACTTTATTATCATTTTTAACAGTAATACCATAAGGAGTAAATATTTTAGAAATTCTTCCCTTTTCAGGCATTACACTTCTTACTGTATTTGGATAAGCACTAAGATTATAGATTCTATTAGTTCTATTCAATGATGCATGATAACTATTAATTACCATCCTTAAATTTCTTGAATAATAATATAGTAAGTCTAATCTTAAATATTCAATTTTTTCTTTCCATATTTCTAGTGAATCTTCAACTAAATCTCTCATAAAACTTAATTTAGGAGTATCTAGTGCATATTTTAATATTGTTTCAATATCAGCATATTGGGCATTATATTGAGTTATTGGTTTATAACCACGTCTAGTAAGTTCTTCTGTTTCATTTGGCTTTAATTTTATCAAGTGACCAGTTGTATCTCTAAACCAGTCTTTTTCCATACATGCTCTTAAGAATCTTTTATCTTTACTTGAGAATAATAATTTTCTAGCATCTTCTACTTCAGTGTTCATAGTACTAGTTGTAAAATGATTAGTTTTAATGCTAATTGGTTTAGTATCATTAAATAAGATATCTACTTCTTCTTTATTAGCATTATCCTCGATAAAATATACCTTGAACTTTCCTTTCGCATATGGATTTTTTTCTAGAAATTCTTTATTTCTTGATTCGTAAGAATCTATTTGCTTTCTAAATCCTATACTATTTCGTAAATCACTTGGATTGGCATATAATCTTGTACTATTATCAACTTGTTGTAGAGATGTTGTCATTAATTTTTCTTCTGTATTAGATCCCTCAAGAGTATATACAAGCATTGCAATACTCATTTGAAATCACCCCAAACTCTTAACTGCCAATTTAGTTAAGGGTTTATAGTATCAAATTATAAATAAAAAGTCAAGCATAAAAATAGTCGAACTTGTGTTTGACAAAAATAGGATTCTATGTTAGCATATTAGGCGAAAAGGAGATTATTATGGAAAAGTTAACAAAAAGACAAGAAGATATCTTAAACGTAATTAAAAAATTCATGGCTCAACATGGATATGCCCCTACCGTAAGAGAGATTGGAGCTTTACTTGACTTACGTTCTCCTGCAACTACACAATTTCATTTAAATAAATTAGAAGAAAAAGGATATATAAGAAAAAATGATAGTAAAAATAGAACTCTATCTTTATTAGTTCCTAATGAATATGATGAAAATGAATCTGTCGTTCCTGTTCCTCTTCTAGGAAAAATAACAGCTGGTAACCCTATAGAAGCAATTGAGAATCCTGATGAATACTTTTCATTGCCAACTGATTTAATAAATGGTAAAAAAGAAGTATTTACTTTAAAAGTTAGCGGAGAATCTATGATTAATGCTGGTATTTATGATGGAGATATTATTATTGTAGAAAGAAAAGAAACAGCTAACAATGGAGAAAAAGTTGTTGCAATGAATGATAATAATGAAGTTACAGTTAAAACATTTTATAAAGAGGACGGATATTTTAGATTACAACCAGAAAATGATACAATGTCACCTATAATATTAGATAAAGTATCTATTCTAGGAAAAGTAATTGGACTTTATAGAAAAATATAAATAAAAAAAATACTATTTAATATAGTATTTTTATTTTTGCACAAAAAATGTCTAAAATAGAATGTAGCGATAAAAACCCGCACTTACAGCAGGTGGGTGTCCATACTTAATATACTAGGATCCCAAAATTAATTGGTCTTCAACACGTATTAATGATCCGAACTCCCTTATTATCAATTTAGTCGGTTTTATAAGATATCATTCTACCTTAGACACTTTTATAATAACATATAAATATAGTTTTTACAAGTTGTTTACACTACCCATTGTTAATCTCTTCGATTATTTTTTCTATTTTATTACCATATTCTATAGAATTATCATAGAAAAATCTTAATTCTGGAGTATGTCTAATATCTACTTTTTTACTTAATTGACCCCTGATAAAAGATTGAGCTTTCATAAGAGATTCTTGAATCTCTTTTTTACTTGTATCATCAATAATAGTGTAATATACATTGGCATAACTTAAATCATTTGTTATATCAACACCTGTAACAACTACTGATTTAAGTTTTTTATCTTTAACTTCATTTGCAAGTATAACACTTATTACTTTTTCAAAGGTACTATTATATCTATCAATCTTTATACTCATACTTGTACCATCTCAAAACATTCTATAACATCTTTTTCTTTTATATCTTGGTAATTTTCAAGTGTAATTCCACAATCCATATCTTTTTTTATTTCTTTAACTTGATCTTTTTCATGTTGAATAGATTTAATTGATCCATTATATACTACTATTCCATCACGAATAAGTCTTGCTTTATATCCATTTTTTATAATTCCATCAGTAACATGACATCCAGCTATATTACCAACTTTAGAAAATTTAAATAATTGTCTTATTTCAGCATGACCTATTACTTTTTCTTCAAATACTGGATCAAGCATACCTTTCATAGAATTTTCTATATCTTCAATCATTTTATAAATAATATCATATAATCTAATTTCAACATTATATTCTTTAGCGAAATCAACAACACTATTACTTGGTCTTACATTAAATCCAATTATAATAGCATTACTTGCATTAGCAAGAGTTATATCACTTTCAGTAATAGTTCCTACTCCACCTAATACAACATTTACTTTTACACCTTCAATATCAATCTTAGCTAAACTTTGTTTAATAGCTTCAAGAGATCCATTAACATCTGTTTTTAATACAACATTAACCTCTTTTTGTCCACTCTTAATTGCACTAAATAAATCATCTAATGTCATTCCTGTCTTATTAGTATCAGCTTGTCTTGCTCTTTCTTTTCTTTGTTCAGCAATAGCTTTAGCTTGTTTTTCAGTTTCAAATGACATAAATTTATCTCCAGCACTAGGTACTTCATTAATTCCAGTTATTTCAACAGGAGTTGATGGTAATGCTGAAACTACATCATGACCTTTATCATCTTTTAAAGTTCTTACTTTACCATAAGATGTACCAATTACGATTGGATCTCCTAATCTTAATGTACCATTTTGAACAAGAACTGAAGCAATAACTCCAACTTTTTTATCTAATCTTGATTCAATAACAGTTCCCATTGCATATCTATTAGGATTTGCTTTTAACTCAGCCATTTCACTAACAAGAACTATATTTTCAAGTAATTCTTGTACACCTTCTCCAGTTTTAGCAGAAATTCTATTAACAATAGTATCTCCACTCCATTCTTCAGGAGTAAGACCGTATTCAGTTAACTCTGTTAATACTCTATTAACATCAGCATCTGGTTTATCTATTTTATTTATAGCAACAATTATAGGTACATTAGCAGCTTTTGCATGATCTATTGCTTCTTTAGTTTGAGGTTTAACACCATCATCTGCTGCTACTATAATAACAACTATATCTGTAACACTAGCTCCTCTTGCACGCATTTCAGTAAATGCTTCATGTCCAGGAGTATCAATAAATGTGATTTTCTTGTCATTTACTTTTACTTGATATGCACCAATTGCTTGAGTTATACCTCCTGCTTCTCCACTAACAACATTAGTGTTTCTTATATAATCCAATAATGAAGTTTTACCATGATCAACATGTCCCATTATTGTTACTACTGGAGGTCTATCTATTAAGTCTTTATCATCATCATGAATTTCATAATTTTCAAAATTAGAAATATCAGCATTTTCTTCTCTAGCTATTTCTTTTCCATAATCAACAGTAAGTAATTCAGCTACTTCAAAACTAAGTGGATAATTAATATTAGCCATAACTCCTAGTTTCATTAATTTTTTAACCAATTCAATACTATTTATATTTAATGCATTAGCTAAATCTTGAACTGACATATCTTCTTTATATATAATTTTTTCTTTTAAAGTTTCATCTTCGTTAGATTGTAATTTATTACGATGTTTATAAATATTCTTCTTTTCTTTTTGGAATTTAATCTTTGCATTTTCTGCTCTATCTCTTTTAGATTTTAATTTTTCTTTATTAGATTTATTATCTATTTTTATATCGTTTCTATTAATGATTTCTTCTACTTTTTCTTCTAGTTCTTCCTCGTCTACTTTTTCATCACTTTCATCATCATCTGAAACAATATAATCTTCCATATCTTGTATTTCATTATCTAAAAGTGTGATATCATCTTCTGAAAGATCAGAGTTTTCATCATCAAATGGTATTTCCAATTTTCTACATAACTCTTCTATTTCCTCAACGCTTTTATTAACATCTTCTGAATATTCTAAAATACTCATCATGCTAAATCACCTCTACTTTCTATTTATTATCTATTACATCTTTTATTTCATCATATACAGATTCAGGTATAGATACTTCTAAATTTCTTTCTAAAATTTTACTTTTTTTAGCTTTATCTAATACTTCTATATCTTTCTTTATATATGCTCCTCTTCCATTAGCTTTACCAACTAAATCAACTATTACATTACCTTCAGGTGTTCTAACTATTCTTAACAAATCCTTTTTAGGTAACTTTTCTTTGGTAATAACACAAGTTCTAAGTACTTCTTTTTTTACTTTCATAATTCACCTAGTTAATAAAATTGATTCCCATCTCTCTTGCTTGTTCAGTGTTTTTAACATCAATTTTATAATGTGTTAATTTTGAAGCAAGTCTTGCATTTTGTCCTTTTTTACCAATTGCTAATGAAAAGTTATCATCATCAGCTATAACTGTACATTCTTGTTTCTTAGGATCAGTTATAATTACATGTAAGTTTTTAGCTGGTTGTAAAGCATTCGCTATAAATACTTCTGGTTCAGAATCATATTTAACTATATCTATCTTCTCACCATTTATTTCATCTATAATTCTATTAATTCTATTTCCTCTTTCACCAATACAAGCACCTACAGGATCGATATTACTTCTTTCAGAATAAACAGCTACTTTACTACGGCTACCTGCATCTCTTGCAACACTATATAAAAGTACTGTTCCATCTGATAATTCAGGTATTTCTAGTTCAAATAATCTTTTTAGGAATCCAAAATGTTTTCTTGAAAGAAGTATAAGCATTCCTTTTCCACTTCCATCTACTTTAGTTACATAAACTTTTATTTGTTTACCCATTTCTATTTTTTCACCAGGTATACATTCTTTTTTAGGTAATATACCATTACTTCTACCTAGATTAATAAAATAATTATCAACATCTTCAAGTTCAACTGTACCTACCAATAATTCATCTTGTTTATCAGCAAATTCTCCCATAATAGAATTTTTTTCAGCTTCTCTTAATTTTTGAGTTATAACTTGTTTAGCAGTTGATGCTGCAACTCTTCCAAAATCTTTTGGAGTTACTTCAGTATCAATTGTATCTCCTACATTAAGACTTTTATCAATCTTTCTTGCATCAGTTAAAGATATTTCAGTATCTAAATCTATATCTTCGAAATCATCTTCTACAACAGTTAAATATGAGAATACTTTAATATCTCCAGTATCTCTATTAATAACTATTTTTGAATTTGTTAAAGAATCAAAATTCTTTTTATAAGCTGTAGCAAGAGCAAGTTCCATAGCTTCAAATACTACTTCTTTATCAATTCCTTTTTCTTTACAAACAATATCTACTGCTTTTAAAAACTCTTTACTATCCATTATCAATATCTCCTTTTGGTTTAGCATAAATATCTAAATTATAATTCTCAAGTTCAATATTTTCTTTATCAATAATTGTATTAATTATTCTAGTTGCTTTTACTACGGTATTAAGATCAATTATGAAATCAGCATCTAAGGCAATTCTTAAATATGTTTCATTATCTTCTTTTTCTACTTTAATACTATCAACATGAACATCTAAATCTTTAATCTTTTCATCAATAATTGGTATTAATCTCTCTTCCATATTCCACCTCACTAATATAAAAAGTGGAAGTTGCCTTCCACTTGATGCACTTGTATTATAACACAAATATTAAAAAACACAAAGAAAAAGTATTATTTTTTTCTATGAATAAATGTTTTAAATAAATATCCTAAAAATATACAATATAAAACTACATATATCCATATTAAAATAGTTGTTAATATTCCCCCAGTATAATTGTATATTATACCAGCAATAGAAGAAGGGAAATATTTACTTATTAAGTTTTGCAATTCTGTAACAGGTACATTTAATCTTATAAAATCTAATATTCTTAAAAATATATCAATTATTGCAAATGCATATACAAAATTAGAGAATCTTCTAAAATAAAGACCTACTAATACTAAAATTACAATTATAATAATTAAATCTATATACATATTTTCACCTCTTAAATATTAAAATAATAATTATTTTTAAATTCATATTCTAATGTTGAACTATCTCCATGTCCTGGATATATTTTTATATCACCAGGATATTTTTTTATCAATTTAATACTAGAATACATATCTTGTTCATCCCCAGTAGGTAAATCAGTTCTACCTATAGATTCTTTAAAAAGAAAGTCACCAGTAAACATAACTTTATCTTCTTTAAAATAGAAAGATATCGAATCACTTGTATGACCTGGATTTCTAATTATATCAAATTTAAAGTTAGATATTTCATAATTACTTTTATTATAACTGTAATCAATTACATCAACTTTATATTTATTTATAATATCATCTAATGCCCCTACATGATCAAAATGATGATGAGTTATAAGTACTTTTAATACTTTTTTAGATCCTATTTCTTTTTCAATTAAATCAAAATTATCACCAGGATCTATAACTAAACATTCATTATTATCAGAAACAATATAACAGTTTTCAGATAACATTCCAGTAACTACTCTAGCTATTTTCATTTTCATCACTTTCTTCAACTTGTATACTTTTAGCCATAATTATTCCATTATGATTTTCTTCTCTAAAAGAGACAATGTCATTTAAATGGATTACTCCACCATATACATCAAATTCTTCAAAATTAGCATCACTATCTTCAGTTCTAATTATTCCATATCCATTATCTAGTTCTATTACTTTACCATATTTTTTCATAAACTTTGACGTGCCTCCTTTACTCTTTCTCTTACTGTTTCTAGTTCTTCTCTTTGTCTAAACATATCTGCAGTTTCTACAATTACTTCTTCTACCTCACCGTTTTCTTTAATTCCAATATAGAAATCTTCTCCAACAAATAACTTTCTAAAATTAGCAACTAATACTGGCTCAAAATCTTGTTCTTCACTATGATCAATAGAACTTGAACTTCTATAAGGTTCCATCTCATGTCTTTTCTTTAAAATACTCATAGCTTTTAAGAAAGTTAAATCATCATCAGTCGCTTCTTCTTCAGTAAGTATTTTTGCTCTCGGCTTAAAATATGTAGAAGTATGCGCCTCACCTACTCTAAAATCATTTTCATTACTATACGCTCTAGTTTGAGCAACTATTTCTCCAGTATTTGCCCAATCTGCATGTGGAAGATGATCTCTAAGCATTGCACTTGTTATCATTCTATCTTTGTTTTCATCAGTTTCAGGCATAGGAGTTGCTACTACAAACTCTAATTCATCATCAGGATTTTTACTATCTAAATATGTTTGTCCTACTACATGCATTATTTCTTCTATATCATCATCATATTCATGAGTATAATTACGTAAATTAAGAACTAAAGTATTACCTCTTCTAACAACTAATATTCTTCCTTTTAACTCTCTAGTATTTTTATCTCTAAGTAGCAATACATCTCCATTTGGCCCTCCAAGACATTCTTTAAACGTTTCTTCTCCACCTGTTCCATATTCTAAATCAATACAACTATTAGGATACATTCTACCTATTAATAATCTTTCTTGATCCTTATAATCAGATTCAAAGAAATAGTTAGATGTCTCTCCTTTTATAACAGGAATACTACTTTGATATCTAGGGAACATATAATTCATATAGAAAGAGGCATATTTACCTAGTTCATGTTCACCAATTTTTCGTCTTACTTGAGAAACTATAATACTATTTGTTAAATTATCACTAGCTCCAAAAGCATTGGCAATCGTCATAAAATCACCAAAACTATATTTAACTAAATTAGTTCCATCTTTAACAGCATAATCTTCATTTCTTTTTTTATGTCTTTCAACTACTTTTCTTCTAGTTAACTGTTTAATTCTTTCATAGTTAGTTAACATATTTATAAATAGATTTAAATCTAATTCAGGTAAAACACCTGGTGATAACATAAAATAAGGTATAAATTCTTGAAGTTCTGTTAATCCTTTATCTTTTTGTTTAATTAATCGTTTATATAATCTTTCATTAGTAGCAATAGAACCAATTACTAACGCTAACAATTGATCTGTTTTTCCTCTACTAGTAATTCTAAATGCCTTAGGTGTAAATCCATCTCTTTCATATTTAATTCGATCTTCATGAGTAATTTGTTCAGAAGTTAATTTTAAAGTAGATGCAACTTTCATAACAATACCATCAAATTTTTTTGATATACTTTCTACAGTTTTAGCATCAATTACATATCCTGGAGATGATTCTTCAAGAATTGTTCTTATTTCATTCTTAGATATTCCACCATTTTCTAAAAATATATCTAATAATTGTTCAGATACTTCATCTATTTTCTTATCATCACATATAATACCTATTCTTTTATAATTACTTTTTAAAGTCTCTATTACTTTATTAAAAGATTCTAAATACTCGATAGGTAACTGTTTTGTTTCACCAAATCTTTGTCTAATATATTCACGTGCAACTTTAATTCTTTTACCTCTAATAATCTCTTCTTCTCTTTTTGGTAATAGATCAAGTGATTCAGTTAAACCTAATAAAATTCTTTCTCTTTCTCTATTAACAAATTGATTCATATGTTCATTTAAAACTCTATTTGCAAATAATGTCATCTTTTCTTTTAATTTAGGAGAATCTTCAGACATTAAAATAAATATTTCATGAAGTTCACTAATTGTTCTTTCGTCTTTTTTACCTTCAAAATTAAGTATATCAACTACTATTCTTAAAAGAGGTTCTGTATTTCCATTTAATAATTCTTCTTCATGATCTCTATAATTTCTTTCAATATATTTTATTAAAGAATCGATACTAGGAAATTGAAAATTCCTTTTTTCTGTACTGTATCTATTAAAACATATACCATCAATCATACACGAAAAAGTATCCCAGTATTCTGGTTGTTTATCATCATCTAATACTGGATTGATTAGTTTAATAACACTAAGAACTGTATTTATATCAAAGTCTTCTGGTAAATTTGGATTTATTTCTGGTGATAAAAAAGGAATACTTCTAATTGAATCAAAATCACCTTTTTTAATATATTCTAATATTACTTGTGCCATAGATATATAATCTTGATCGACATAATATTCATAATATCTTGAATCAGGACTGCTAACTAAATGACATAAAAATGGATGACTTATAAAATCTTCTCTTGTTAAATCTAATTGAGAAAATGCATCATCTACTATATATTGGTTTAAATTAACTTCTGTATATAATATAGCTTCTGGATTTTCTTCAACAGCATTATTCATTAAAATTTTATCTTTTCTAATAATAGGTTTTAATTTTAAATCTTCTATAGTAGGTACAAAATCTCTTCTATATTCACTAATATACATATCATACATTTCATCATTTAAAAGAACTAGTACTCTAGGTTCTCTTTTAAGACTTTGTTCTATAACTTTTAATGGTAATTCATCTAATAAATATCTATTTTCAAAATAATCAGAAAAAGTAACTTGAATATTATTTCTTACAGCAGTTGTAATATAAATTCTTTTTACTTCATTAGGTAACTCTGGAAGAGGAAGTCTTAATAAAACTCTAGGATCTTCTTCGATTCTTTTATTTATATAATCTATATCATTTAAATGCATTAAAATATCATCCATAACAATACTCCTACTATATAATAATATCATATAAAAAAGGTTTTTTAAATCAAAAACCTCTCTCTTCTACTTTTCTCCTTCGTTCTTCTTTTGAATATGTACAACCACAATAATCTTGTCTATATAAATTGTATTCTTTAGATAATTCTATACTTCTTTTATATCCATTTTTCTTTTTAAAATCAGAATATAAATATTTTATGCCATACTTTTCACTTAGTTCTTTACCAATCTCATTTAGTTTTTGAGAATTTTTATAAGGACTAATTGATAGAGTAGTACCAAAATAATCAAAGTTATTTTCTTTAGCATATTTAGCACTTTCTTCTAATCGTAATCTATAACATTTAAAACATCTTTCTCCACCTTCAGGTACATCTTCTAGTCCTTTAGAGATATTTAAAAACTCATCATAATTATATCTTCCTTCAACTAAGGAAATATTATTTTTATGTGGTTCTTCATGAATTAATCTATCTAACTCATTAAATCTTTTTTTAAACTCTTCTTGTGGATAAATATTTGGATTATAATATAAAATCGTAATATCAAAATAATTAGAAATAGATTCAATTACAGCAGAAGAACATGGTGCACAACATGCATGTAGTAACAATTTAGGAATTTTTCCTTTTTCATTATCTATTATTTTTTCCATTTCTATTTGATAATTCATATTAATACTCCGTTTTATTCTTTAACTTCTTTTCTATAAACAAGTTTCTTAGCTTTTTTTGGATAAGTTCTATATAATTCAAAATCAGTTGGATCATCAACAGTTTCTTTTTTAAGAACTAACTCTCCTGGTTTACCTTTTAGTAATCTAATTGCTTTACTTACATCACGTAGACTTATATTAACAACTTTTTCTATTCCTCTTGCTCCGATATGTTGAGCTGCTGATTTATCCGCAACACGTTCAACATATTCTTCGTCAGCAACTACTTTTACATGATCAGTTAATTCATATGCTTTTTGCCATAATCTTAGATTTGAAATAGAAGAGTTAGAAATAATATCTATTAAATCATCTCTAGTTAATTCTCTAATTTCTACAACTACTCCTTGTCTTCCAATTATTTCAGGACGCATTCCAAATTCTTCTAATTCATCAACTGTTATTTCTTTTGGTTTTTCGCCTTCTTTAACTTGAACAGGCACAAATCCAAGTGGTTTTGTTGATTTTTTTCTTTTTTTCAATAACTCACTAAATGCACCAGCTGTAATAAATGTTATATGGCTTGTATCTATTGTTTTACTACTATCCATAAAACTTTCAGCAGGAATAGTTACATCGTCACCATTCATCATTGTTAAGTATTCATCTTGTACTCCCTCATTTAGATATTTCTCTCCTGATTGTTGAGCAATTTTATCCCATTCATCTATGAATACGATTCCATGTTCTGCTTTTTTAATATCTCCACCACACGCAGCTATTAAGTCTCTTAAACATTGAGTAGCAGAACTACCTACTATTCCTTGTTCAGTAACACTAGATGCATCAGATTTTGTAAAAGGTATATTTAAGTGTTTTGCAATTGATTTAATTATTTGAGTTTTTCCACATCCAGTTGGTCCAAGAATCATTATATTAGATTTAAGACCTTCAATATCTCTATATCTCATATTATTGTAAATTGTATTAACTATTATATCTATAGCTTCATCTTGTCCTTTAACTTCGTCTTTAACTTTAGCTGCTAATTCTTCTGGATCAAAATCATATATAATTTCAGATTCTGTTTTAACTCCTTTTTCAGAAGCTGGTTCTGCCATTTCACCATAATCTAATAAATCATCAAGGTAATCCATACCAAGATTATAATTGATTATTTGAACATTAGCTCCATTTGGAATCATTCCAAAATTAAGTCCAATTGCTGCTTCTGCATTTTGCAAAACTACTTGAAATGGACTAGACAAATCATTTATTCTTAATGCTATTTGATTTTCACTATCCATTAAAAAGAAACTATGTTCAGAAGACTCTGTATTAAACATAGATATTAAACCATAAGACGTTATATATGATGCATAATTTTCTAATAGAGTTTGTACATCTGTCTCAGTTTTATCTTCTGGATCTTTATATAGAGATGTATCTTCAATAGGTGTTGGAAACCCAATAAAGACTTCTTTATTTAAATCACTACTTGCAGTTTGTAGAGAATCACTACTTAATATTTTCATAGTGTACTCTCCACTAGTAAACTCTGATTTTTCTACATCATATTCTCCGCTTACTAAAGCTTGTGGATAATAAACTATCATTAATCCATTTACTTCTATTGGTTTGTATAATAAACCTACATATTTTGATTCATCCATAACTATACCCCCTGAAAATAATAATCAATTTTATTATATTAAAAATAGAAAAATAAATAAATAAAAAAATGCTTATTTATTAAGCATTTTCTTCTTTAGTAACTTTTTTTACTTCTTTACCTTTGTAAAATCCACATTTAGGACAAGCTCTATGTGGTTTAATAGCTTCTCCACAGTTTGGACAAGTAATAACTCCAACTGGTGTTAAAGCATTGTGACTTCTTCTCATTCTTTTTCTAGTTTTAGAAACTTTTCTAAAAGGTACTGCCATATTATCACTCCTCTTCTCTATCTTTCAGTGCATTAAATGGATTATTCTCTTTATTTAAATCTTCTTCACTGATTAATCTCCAACCATCTCCACTATATTTACTATAATCAGTAACTTCTGTATAACGGGATGGAACCTCTAAGACAATATTTTGCCACAAAATATCAATAATATCAATAGAATTATCATTATTTTCTAGATATTCATCAATATTTTCAGATATTTCTTTGCTTATATTAAACTCTCTTTCTTCAAGATTTATAGAATCTTCTAGTATTAAAACTCCATTTATTTCTCCGTTCATTTTAATATAACCTTCATTATCTTCAAAAATATTACCTTTAAAATGCATTGATTTAATACTTTTTATTTCAGGTAAGAAATATTTACTCTCATCGATTATTACATCCTGATCTATATCTAAATTAATATCATCATATAATAATACATTTTCCAAATTAGTAATAATACTCACCTCGCGTACTAAATTATATCATAATTTATAATTTTATCAAGTTATTCTTCATTTACTCTTGTTTTTAAATATCTAATTGCAAATACTGCAGTAATTAAAACTAATACAGCAATTATTATTTTTACAGGAAGTGGAATCATTTCTTTATTTGTACTTATTTTTTCTTCTTTCTTTAATTCTTTACTAATTAAGAAATTAATACCTTCTTCTGGAATCTTATCCCATTTATATATTCCATTCTTCTCATCTTTTTCTGTTGCATTACTATCTAATACTTTTCTATCACTTTTTAAAGTAATAGTTGCTTTCTCTAAATATTCACAAGTAATATCTCCAGATAAATTAACTGAATAGAATTTATCTTTATCCATAACTGTCTTTGTTTGGAAACATTCTTTAATTACTTTAGAATCACTAAAGCTTATATCATCATATTTATAATGTAATTTTAAAATATTCTTATCATTATTAGATGAATGACTTATTTCATAATAATTATTATCATCTATTTGTATTTTAGGATCATTATTTTGAATACTAGTCACAGATAATATTTCACCATTTTCTAATCCTTTATCTTCATAAATAGTTATATCTTCAGTAAATACTCCATCTTCATATGTTAATTCATAATCAGCACTACATCCAGTTAAAACTAATACGAATGCAATTAATAATAAATACTTAATCTTCTTCATAATTACCTCCTAAGAATTTGAAATAATATAAGTTTGTCTACTTCCACATGCCATAAATGATGATAATGGCCATGTTTGAGTTTTATTTGGCTCTTGGCCATAACTTCTAGCACGAGAAGCTGGATCAGCTAACTTATATTCTCCATTTTCTATTCCAGTAATTGTTAAGTAATGTCCTCCATTTGTAAATGGACAGTTACCTATTTCATGCACTAGTATAATTGCAATACTATTTCCAGCCTCTAAAGCTGAATTTAACTTACCAGATGTTGACTCATCAAGAGTAAATGCTTCAGATGCTTTTAATCCTTTTTCAGTCATATATTGTATTAATGGCGCATAATAAGAACCTCCACTAGTACATCCGCCATGTGCACAAACCCAGTTAGTAACAGTTTCAGGATCATTTCCTTCTTTACCTAAGAAACTAGATGCAATAATTGCTGTTGATGTAGGTCCACAACCATGAGATGCAATTGATCCATAACTTCCATAAGGAACATTAGGATAATCACCTTGACAATAATAAACTATTGTTCCATCGAAGTTTCCACTAGCACCACGTTTTTTCATTTCTTCTAGATATAATTTATAATTTTTTTGTCTCGCTTCTTCACGTGCTTTTTCTATATCTGCTCTAATCTTTTCTGCTTCTTTTTGCTCTTTTCTATCTTTATCTTTTTGAGCTTGGTCTTCAGCTTCTTTCTTTGCTCTATAAACATTAATAGAATCTACATTTGCATTCTTCCAACAATCTGTATCAAATACATTAGTAATATCTAACATATTAGTAAATAAAGATACTAATGATGGTATAAAGAATATTACAGCTGCTGCAATAAATCTCTTAATAATAGTATTTATTTTCTTCTTACTTGTTGTAATATTTCCATATACTATTTTTGCAATATCAACCCCTGCAAATAAAATTAAAATAATTGGTACAATTAAACATATAAATTCAAGTATCTCTTTAATTAATAAAATACTTGATAAAAATGTATAATCTGTACAAGCTCCTAAAAACATATCACACCTCTATCTATATATATATACATTTAATTTATCATCAATTTCAATTTTTGAATATGTTTCATAATCGAAAATGAGATAAATTTTGCCATTTTCATATTCTGTTACTCTAGCTGTAGTATAGTTATTTAAATTAAAAGTAATATCATAATCATAACCATTATCTTTAAGTTTATTTACTATATTTCTTACTTCATCTTTAAATTCATCGATATTATTTTTATCAATTTCTTTATTATATTCTATATCAATAACTATATTTTTATTACCTATAAGTTCTTTATAAATATCTAAATAATCTTTATTCGAAACTCTTTTATTTAATTTTAGATATTTATCTATATTTTCTATATAACTAGAATCTAAATTAGAATATTTAACTAATATATTAGTATCATCCATAGTTATGTTTTCTAAAGATACATCTACGCTATCATAATTAATTATATCATCTTTTAAAATATTTAAAATATCATTTTTAATATCTTTAATTTTATAGTAATAAATATAATTTTCATATATCCCAGAAACAGGAATATTTTTATCTATATTATTTTTATAATAATCTTTATTATCATATTTATAATATATTACATTAAATCTTACTAATCTATGTGACTCAACTGTTAACACATATTTATTTAATCCATTTATTACTTCATTATCATCATTAACACTATTTTGTTTATCAAAATCTAAAATAGTAAATTTTTCATTATATTTTTCCCCTAAATATTCCAATACTTCATTTTTAATATCGTTATCTTTGTTATTAAAACCAGTTATTATAAAAACTATTAAAAAAATTATTAATGATATTAATAAAATTATAGATTTATTCTTCATTTACATTATCCTCTGTATATCTTGAATTATATAAATCTGTAGTATCATCTATTATTTCATTTTCATCTACTATCATATTAAATTTAGGTAAATCATCTTTTGAAGATAGTCCAAAATAATCTAAAAATTCATTAGTAGTTGCATATAAAATAGGTCTACCTGGTTGATCACTTCTTCCTTCTTCTTTTACTAATCCTTTAGCTACTAATTTATGAATCATTTCACGAGAATTAACTCCTCTTATTTCATCAACCATAAGTCTTGTAATAGGTTCATTATAAGCAATAATTGCTAATGTCTCTAAAGCAGCTTGAGATAAATTAGAGTCTTCATCTTCTAATAATCTTTGATAATATTCTCTATGTTCCTTTTTAGTACTTAGTTTAAATCTATCTCCTAAAAAATTAATTTTAATACCACGATTTTCATTTTCATATTCTTGTTTTAATTTAACAATTAATTCTTTTGCTTCATCTAAATCTATATTTAATATTTCTTTTATTTGATCAATTGTTAATCCATCATCACCTACAACAAATAAAAGACCTTCTAATATTGCTAATTTATTCATGTTGTCACCTCTAATACTATATTATCAAAATTCTTATCTTGATATATTTTTATCTCATTGGTTTTAGCCATTTCAAGAACAGCTAAAAATGTAACTATAACATATTCTTTATTAACTACATCAAATAAATCTATAAAGTTGGTTTTCTTTTTTGTACTTAGTAGTTTTCTAATATTATTTATTCTTTTTTCTACGCTTAACTCTTTAGTAGTTATTTTAGTATTTAATGGTTTTCTACTCTTTTCTCTTTCTAAGAATTTTTGAAATGCATCAATTAAATCATTTAATGTAACATCTCCATTATTAGAAATACTTTCTCCATAATCTTTAATATTTTCTGGATATTTTGTAAATATCTTTTTTCTTTCTTGTTCCAAATCTTTAAAGTCTTTAGTTAACTCTTTATATCTTTGATATTCAATTAATCTATTTACTAATGATTCTCTAGGATCTTCCTCTTCCTCATCTTCATCATTTTTATGTTTAGGAAGTAACATTTTAGATTTTATTTCTATTAATTCAGCGGACATAACTAAATAACTACTTGCAATATTAAGATTCATATCTTCAAGTTTTTGAATATAATCTAAGTATTGATCAGTAATTTCTTCAATCTTTAAATCTAGTATATCCATTTTAGATTCTTTTATTAAATGTAATAATAAATCTAATGGTCCTTGGAAATTGTCAATATTTAATGTATAGTCCATGTTAACCTCCATTATTATAATAACATATTTAATTAATTATATGTTAAAATATTTATTAGAGTAAGGAGTGTTTTTATGGATACAATGAAAAAAATATATACATTTGTAATTGGACTTACAGTTATTACATTTTTAGTATTATTTTTAATAATGTTTGATATTATATCAGTTAATAGTGAAACGGGTTCAATAATAAGTACTTTAAGTTTAGTAATGATTTTCCCAATTATTATGTTATCAAGAACATCAAATATATATGGAAATAGAAGAGCTTTATATTTAGCATATGCATCTTCATTTGGTGCATTAATGTTTATGATAATAGGAATAGCTCTAGTATTATGTATATCAACAGGTAGTAATAACTTAAATACTCTTTCAACTATAACTTCAATATTATCATTTATAGCTAAAGTAGATATTATTTTATTCTTATTAGTATTAATATATGAAGTACCAATTGCAAATTCTTCACATGCTAAATTTCAACATATTGTTGCTATTTGTACTGTTGTTGCATTCTTAACTGCATTAATAACTTTTAAAGCTAGTTCATTATCAGGATTAATATCAAGTCCGTATACTAGTAGTGCATATAGTGTTTTAGACGATGGTAGTAGTTCATCTACATTACAAGGTATCTCTGCTGTTGCAACTCTTTTATCATTCGCCGGAATGTTAATTAATCCAATGTTAAGAACATATTATATAGACAGAGATCATTATGCATTAGAAGAAGATAGAGAAACAGAATTATTAAGAGAAAAAGTAGAAGAAATAGATAGCAAATATAAAAATGGTATCATTGTTGGAGAACAAAAGAGTCAACAACCTGTTGTTCCTAATGTTGAAGATCCACCACAAAATCCAGGTGGAGTACCAGAGACAACTCCAATTGAAGTAAACGATCCTACTGTAGAGAAAGTAGAAGAATCAAGTGTATTACATCAAGAGCCAGTTAAAAATGAACAATATCAAGAAGTTGATGAAAATTCAATCGGAATCCCAACAGTAGATACAAATGAACAAAAATAAAAAAAGGTATTAATTACCTTTTTTATTTTTACTTAATTTAAATGGATCATCAATTATTCTAGTTCCAGCTACAATATCATGAATCCCAACAGAATCTTTACTAAAGAATATAAATATAACCATAACTGCTTCATATAATCTATTTATATAATAGACTATATTAGAAGCTTGAATAAATATAGATTCATTTAATAAAAGTATAATTAAACACAATATGTAATATATAATATTTCCTAAGAATAAAGATCTAACAAATAATCTTTTATAAGTAATATCTTTATTATTTTTAGATACTACTTTAACATTCATAATCTTCTTACCTAATGTCCTTCCATTAGTGAATCCTTGGAATAGTACAAAGTACAATAAAGTGAAAACTATCATTAAAAAATATTCAAATACCATATATCTATGCATTTTATATATTAAATGCATAGAACTTTTTTTATATTCACTACTAGATATCTTACTATCATTATACTTTTTAATTAAACTTTCACAGTTATCATTTTCTTTTAATTTTTCATAATCATCAATTATATCTTGATCAATAATCTTTTTATCATCAATTGCTTTCTCAAGTTGCTCACATGTTTTTATATTATTATTTTTATCTAGATTATATTTGGTAGTTAATTCATTATATTGGTCATAATACTTTTTATATCCTTCATATTGGATATTAGCAGGACTTGCTATAATATATGATGCTACTAATTGTATTAATAGTATATCAAATAAATAAGCAAGTATTCTTCTATAATTTAAACTTATTCTTTTCATAATTTTCTCCTATGACTGAAATTGTGAATTATAAAGTTCTGCATAGAAGCCATTTTTCTTAATTAAATCGTCATGTTTACCTTGTTCAACAATATCTCCATTTTTCATTACTAAGATTAAATCTGCATTCTTAATAGTTGATAATCTATGTGCAATTATAAAACTTGTTCTTCCCTTAGTTAATTTATCCATTGCCTTTTGGACCAATTCCTCAGTTCTAGTATCAACATTAGATGTAGCTTCATCAAGTATAAGGAATGGTGAATTTTGAACCATACCACGAGCTATAGTTAATAATTGTTTTTGACCTTGGGAAATAGTATCATTATCATTTATTTTAGAATCTATTCCACCAGCTAAAGTTTTAATAAAATGATCAACTCCAACTACTTTACAAGCATTCCATATTTCTTCATCTGAAATATCTTCTTTATTAAATTTAATATTTTCTCTAATAGTACCATCAAATAACCAAGTATCTTGTAAAACCATTATAAATAAATCATGTATATTTTCCCTGGTAAGATTCTTTATTGATTTACCGTCAATTACTATATCTCCATCTGTAATATCATAAAACTTCATAAGTAGATTAACCATTGTTGTTTTACCAGCTCCAGTAGGTCCTACTATAGCTATTTTTTGTCCTGATTTTACTTTAGCATTAAAGTCATTAATTATGGTTTTATCTTTATCATATCCAAAATGGACATGCTTAAATTCTATATTTCCTTTGGCATCTTTAATATCTAAATAATCCATATTTTCTTCTTTTGGCATTGGTTTTTCATCAAAGAATTCAAATACTCTCTCAGCAGATGCTGCAGTAGATTGGAATGAAGTCATTGATTGAGCGATTTGAGATAGTGGATTAGTAAATAGTCTAATATAAACCATAAATGCAACTATTACACCGAATGAAATATAATTATTCATTGTAAGAACTGCTCCACATACACAAACAGCAACATATCCCAAATTACCACAGAATCCCATAATTGGTGGCATTAAACCAGATAAAAATTGACTCTTTCTATTAGAATTATAAAGTTGCTTATTAAGTCTATCCATTTCTTTTTCTGCACTTTTTTCACCATTATATACTTTAACAATAGTATGTCCAGAATATATTTCTTCTATATGTCCATTTAATTCCCCTAACTGTTTTTGTCTTAATATAAAATATTTTTGACTCTTTTTAAGAATTAATGACATAAAACTAAATCCAATTAGTGTTGCAACTATTGCAGATAATGCCATTATCCAATTAGTTACAAACATCATTATCGTACAACCAATAAATAAAACTACATTTCTTACAAATGATCCCAAAGTTTGATTTAAATTTTGAGCAATATTATCAATATCATTTGTAATTCTAGATAATATATCTCCTATTTCATGATTATCAAAGTATTTAAGAGGTAACTTATTTATCTTTCTACTAATATCAAGTCTAATTTTTCTAGCATATCTATTAGCTACTTCAGCCATTAATAAACCTTCTATAAAACTACATATTGAATGAGAAATATATAAGATAGCAAGTATTAATACAATTTTCTTAATATTATCTGTATTAATAGTAGGTTCTATTTTTTCTTTAATAGATTCAGGAATTTCATTAATTATTTCATTTATATTTTCTTTATTTATATTTTCAGTATTTTGAAATAAAGACATAAATTTTTGTTTATCTTCATTAGAAATACTTGGATCTATCATTATTTCTTTTATTTTTTCTTCACTAACATCTGGTTTAATTCCTAATGTTATTTCATCAGTTAGTTCAGATAATTTATCAGGTGCAATAATTGAAAAAACTGCTGATAATGCTGCAAGTATAATTGCAATTATTATAATTACATGCCAAGGAGATAATTCTTTAACAAGCCTTTTAATTGATTTAGTAAAGTTCTTTGACTTTTCGATAGGTTGATTAGGTCTAGGCATTTTCAATCTCCTCCTTTGATAATTGTGAATAAGCAATCTCTTTGTATACTTCACAGTTTTTAATTAATTCTTTATGAGTACCTATTCCAACACATTTTCCTCTATCTAAAACAATTATTTTATCAGCATTAATAATTGTTCCAATTCTTTGAGCAACTATTAAACTAGTTGCGTCTTTAGTATATTTTTTTAATTCTTTTCTTAAAGTAGCATCTGTCTTATAATCTAATGCACTAAATGAATCATCAAAGATATATATTTCAGGATTTCTAACAATTGCTCTAGCTATAGATAATCTTTGTTTTTGACCACCAGATACATTAGTTCCACCTCTAGCAATATGAGATTTATATCCATCAGTCATTTCCTCAACAAAGTCTTTTCCTTGCGCTACTTCAATTGCTCTTTTAACATCTTTCAAAGTAGGTTTTGTTTTACCACTTTCTCCATAAGTAACATTTTCTTCTACTGTTCCATTAAACATAAATGCTTTTTGAGAAACATATCCAAGTTTATTATATAAATTAGAGAATTTATAATCTTTAACATTTATACCATCAACTAATACTTCTCCTTTTGTTGCATCATAAAATCTAGGAACTAAATTTATTAATGTACTTTTTCCACTACCAGTTGAACCAATAAATGCAACTGTTTCACCTTTATTAGCTTTAAACGATATATCTTCTAAAATATATTCATCAGCATCAGGATACTTAAATGATACATTTTTAAATTCTACTGTTCCCTTTTCTTTAGTTTCCTTATTAAATGTTCCTTCTTTAATAGAAATCTCTTCGTCTAATACTTCATTGATACGATTTGCTGATACTGATACTCTTGGCCACATCATAAATATCATGGACATAAGTAAAAATGACATTAGTATTTGCATACCATAATTAGAGAATACTACCATATCACTAAATATAGTTAATTTATCTAATAAAGCTGCTTTTGAAATAACTATTACTCCTACTATATAAATACCTAATGTTAATGATCTCATAACTAAATATATAATTGGATCAAATAAAGTCATAACTCTATTAGTAAATAATTGAGTGTCTGTAAGTTTTTTATTTTCAACATCAAATCTATCTAATTGAAACTTCTCTGCATTAAATGCTCTAATTACTCTAATACCAGTTAAATTCTCTCTCGTTACTCCATTAACTCTATCTATTAATTTTTGAATTAGTTTAAATCTAGGAATAACTACTAACATAATACTAATAACAAATAGTACTAATACTAGTACTAAACTAGCAACTAAAATAGTCCATTCAGCTTGTTTATTAACTATTTTTACAATTGCACAAGTTGCCATAATAGGTGCTCTTAACATTGCTGAAAGTCCCATAGCTATAAACATTTCTATTTGACCAACATCATTAGTAGTTCTAGTAATTAAACTACTAGTTGAAAACTTATTTATTTCAGCAAGTCCTAATTTACCTACTTTGTTAAAAATACTTTTTCTAAGTTCATACGAAAAGCTAGAGGATAAAAGAGATCCTATATAACCAACACTTATTGCAGTCAATAAACTTGAAAAAGCACATATTAACATTAATCCACCATTTTTTAATACTTCACTTAATTTACTACCACTAGTTTCTACTAGAATAGTAATTTCACTCATATACTCAGGTATTTTTAATTCTAGCCATACTTGAATAAATACAAGCACTGCACAAAGTGCTATCATTAATAATTCTTTATGACTAAACCTTTTTAACATTTTAAACATCTAATATATCTCCTTAACAGTATATAATTCTATCATTAATTTATACAAAAAAAAAGAACAATTAAATTTGTTCTTTCATAACATAATTTACAAATGGTATTTCTATTGGATTAAAGTCATAACTATGTAGAATTTTCTTATCAACATAGATATGATTAGCTAAGTTATGGAGCACTACTTCTCCACTAATATAACTACAATGATATAAAACTAATTCTGTATCTTTATATTCTTTTTGACACATTTTATAATCACATTTTACAGAAATGTTCATCTTCTTGTATATCTCTCTAACTATAGCTTCTTTATCTGTTTCTTTTTCTTCTACTTCTCCACCAGGAAATTCCCATTTACCAGATAGTGAGCCATTAGACAATTGAGTTAAAAGAATTTGTCCATTATGTTCAATGCATGCTAGTACTATTCTTCTTTTGCCCATAATTCACCTCTATGTTTATTATAACAAAGAAATGTAAAATCCAATGAATAAATAATATGATATTGACAAATATTTTAATAATTTTACAAATGAATTTACATTAGTTATTTAAGAATTTTCTTTTTCTCTTTT
>CAZOBH010000016.1:22448-25740 GCA_964578175.1 uncultured Clostridium sp. | reverse complement strand
TTCTTCATAATCTTCTGGAATTGTAATTGTTAAAGTTACTTTTCCTTCAAAATAAAACCAATTAGCTTCATATTCTACATTATGACTATCAACAATTTTATTACTAGTTAATAATCTTTCTGGTTGATTTGCTGTCCATCTAGAATCATTAGAATCAATTGAAGTATTATTGTCATTTTCACTGTCATTATTTTCTTTTTCATTTTCATTTTGATTTTTAACATTTTTAGCTAATGGTTCTACTTTTTCTGAATTAATCATCTCATCATTTGCATCTTCAGTAGTTTGATCATTAGTATTAGCTTGATCATTTGTTTCCTCTTTTTCAACCTCTTCATTTGCTGGATTAATTTCAGTTTCATCTAAAGCAAATGTAGTTAATGGGTATGCAAAAATAATTGATAATACTAATAATGAATTAATAAATTTTTTCATATAATTTCTCTCCTTCTATATTTTTTTTTGACTTAGTAAAACTATAAAGAGAAATTATACTCTTAATAATTCAACCAAATCCCCAAATAAAATTTAATGTCTTACTATACTAATTATTTTTTTAAAATTTGTAAAGATTTTTTTAAAAAATTTAATTTTTAGTATAGAAAACATTAAAAAAATATATGCAAATAAATTTTTTCAGTAGTTTATTTTATTCAAAATTTTCTTCTTGTCAACTCTAACATATTGACAGTTTAACATTTATAAATTAAAATAACACCCGTATTTCAAGGGGGTTATATAATGAAGAAAGGACTATTTTACAAGATTATAATATTACAACAATGTTTGATGTTATTTATATCTTTAGATACAGTCTTCTCAATACCTGATGTTAAAGAAATATCAAAAGATTATATAATAGATAGTAATGTAGCAAAAGAAGAAATTGAAGTTAAAGAATCTGTCTTTGATGAACTTAATTCTTATCAAAAAGAATCTAAACAAGTAATTGGATTAATTAAAATATTAGATTCAGATATTAATAGCACGATTAATCAAGGAAAAGATAATGAATATTATTTAAATCATAATTACAAAAATGACTATTTCAAAGGCGGAACAGTATTTATGGATTATAGAAATAATATTAATTCTAAATATATGTTATTATATGGACATAATTCTAAATATAGAACTCTTCCTTTTAAGAAATTAGAGAGATATTACGATTATGATTACTATAAAGATCATAAATATATTATGTTAGTATTTAATAAAGAAATTAAATATTATGAAATCTTTTCAGTTTATGTAGAAGTAAAAGATTGGACTTATTATAATAAAATAAATTTTAATAGTAATGATAAATTTATTAAACAAATGAATAAATATAAAAATAAATCAATATATAAAACAAATGTAGAAATAAATAAGAATGATAAAGTGTTAATACTTCAAACATGCAGTCATAAAAAAGAATATGAAAAATATGAAAACAAATTCTTATTAATATACGCTAAAGAAATAAATAAAGGAGATTTAAAATAATCCCCTTTTAATTTACACTTTTCTTAAATTTATAATATTAAATATTAAGTTTATTATTTATAATAAAATTAGGTGATAATATGAAAATATTAATAATTGTAACTGCTTTATTAATTTACTTATCAATACCAGGATTACTTTCAAAAGCCGGATACTCAACTATTAAAGGTTTAATTCCTGGATATAATGTATATTTATTATTCAATGTTTTAGGTATAGAAATTTATCTTTTCATAGCTTTAGTTATTCTTATTATTATACCTATTACAAGAATTATTACTTTAACATTTATTTATGTATACATACCATTTTATATAGCTGATTCTTATGGAAAAAACTGTCTATTTGGAATATTAGGAATAATACTTCCATTCTTATATTATCCATTATTTGGTTACTTTATTGGTAATTATACATACTATGAAAGGGTGAAATAATATGAGTTTTATAAAAAGACACTGGATTCTTTCAATTTTATTATGTATTTTATCTATCTACATTTATGTAACATATACTAGACCAGTAGAATTAAATAATGCATCTAATAAGAATTTTAAGTTTTATGTAAACGACTTATATTCATCAAATGGAAGAATCTATAATAATTTCTTAAATGATGATGAAAAGAAAGTATATGAGTTATTGTTTAGAGATATTACTAATAGAGAACCTACTAGAAAATTTAATATTTCAGAATTTAATTGCAAGGATTATTCAGAATGTTTTACTCATCTAAGTAAAATGGTTGATGTATACGAAACAGAGTTTCCTGAAATACTTAATTTTTCATCACTTTCTTGGAAAACAAGAGATAAACAAAACATAGAAATAAATTATATATATGCAACTGGTTTTGGAATCTTAGATGACTTAGCTGAAATAAGAATTAAAAGAACTATATATGACATTCAAAAAGCAACTAAAGATATGACTGATGGTGAAAAAATATTATATGTATATAACTATATGGGAAGTAATTTTACTTATGATAGAGTATTTACTTATACATCAAAAAACCAATCACTTTATAATGTCTTCATAAATAAAAATGCAGTTTGTGCAGGATTTGCTAAAGCTACTCAAGTAATATTTCAAAATATTGGAATAGAATCTTATGGAGTTACAGGTATGAGCACAGATTATCACATGTGGAATATTATAAAGTATAATGGTAAATATTATTTCTTTGATCCAACTGTTGCAGTATCAATAAAAGATAAAAATAATAATTATTATTATAAAGGATTAGATCAAACTTACTTAAATAATTATTCTTTAGATCATCCAGAATGGTATCCAACAGTTGAAAAAACTAGTTATGTAAGTTTTGATGGCAATCACGTTAATTTCCTTGAAAAATAAAGAGATATTTAAAATATATCTCTTTTTTATTTTACTTTAATTTACAAAAATATTTAACAAAAAGTTGATATGTTAATTTACAAAGTTATTTTGTAAATGAAATGTCTATGATTTTTTCAAACTTTATTTTCGTTTTATCAATAAAAATAAGTTCATGATTATAACTATCTACTCTATTTATTACTTTGTATTCAGTTAAATATTTTCCTCCAACTTTTTTATTATCATTTATAAAATAAGTTATTTTAATTTTATCATTTTTATTAATTAAATTTATTAAATTATTTATATTTTCTTTTTCATCATCAGTAAGTTCTATCTCTCTATCTACCCTTCTTCCGGTTTCTTTTATTTCATCTTCATACCCAGTTAAAGCAGCAAAAGATGAAAACTGAGCAGCACGTGATTCTATAGACATTCTTGGATGTTTATCTGACTTATG
>CAZOBH010000016.1:14043-22348 GCA_964578175.1 uncultured Clostridium sp. | reverse complement strand
TTTCTTCCATAGTAATCAGTAACTATTTCCCCGTAATAATTCTTAGCTATTTTAGGATTTGTTAAATTACTTATATCATATCCAATTGTTAAAGTTAATTGATTAGTCATTAAGTTTTTGTTCACTAGATCTAAAACTAACATATCAATCATTTCTTTAACTATTAATCTTCCTTTACTATAATTATATGGTTCATGTAACACTTGCCCCATACTAAGACTAGTAGATGATGGTCTATACGACTTAATATCTTTTATAGTTACTGGTTCATATCCCCAAGCATGATCAATTAATAATTCTGCATTAACACCAAATAAGTTATATAGTAAATTATCATTTTCAAGAGAACATCTTGCAACATCTCCCATCGTATATATACCATGTTCTTTTAGCTTTTTTGCTATTCCTTTTCCAACATTCCATATATCAGTAATAGGTTCATGACTCCATATTATTTCCCTATATCTTTTTTCATCTAATTCTGCAATTCTAACTCCTTTATCATCAGCATCTACGTGTTTAGCAACAACATCCATTGCAACTTTAGCAAGAAACATATTAGTTCCAATTCCACCAGTTGCTGTTATACCAGTAGTAGTATATATATCATTAATTACCATAGTAACTATTTCTTTAGGATTTTTATTATATAATTTTAAATAATTAGTTATATCACAAAATACTTCATCAATTGAATAAACATATATATCTTCAGGAGCAAAATACTTTAAATAAATACTATAAATATTGGTACTATATTTCATATAATAATTCATTCTAGGTGGAGCAACTATATAATCAAGTTTTAAAGATTTATTTTTTTTAAGTTCTAAATCATCAAAACTCTTACCAACTAATTTAGTAACTTTTCTCCTTTCTGAATTTATCTCATTTACTTTAGAAACTACTTCATATAATCTTGATCTGCCACTTAATCCATATTGTTTTAATGAAGGACTTACAGCAAGACATATAGTTTTATCAGTTCTACTTTTATCAGCAACTACGAGATTGGTAGTTAAAGGATTAAGTCCTCTTTCACAACATTCTACTGATGCATAAAAACTTTTTAAATCAACACAAATATATGTCTTTTCCATATTATCACCTCATACCAATATTATTATATCTTCAAACATTTGTTCTATCAAGATATATTTTAACTTTATACAAAAAAGACATTATTTTACTAATGTCTTTATGCTGTAGCTGATATGGAACCAATCTTTTTTACAGATTGTATAACTTTTCTTTCTGTCTTATTACATATATCATATGTATCTCTTAATATCATATATTCTTCATTTGTTGGCATAACTATAACATCTACTCTAGATCCTTCTTTTGATATAATTCCACTCTTAGTAGGATTAGCTCCTCCTATTTGAGAATTTACTTCAGTATCAATACTAACTCCCATTGGAATAGATATATCTTCAACTATTCTTTTTCTTAAATGAATAGCGTTTTCTCCAACTCCTGCTGTAAATACAACTGCATCAACTCTTCCTTTTAATTTAAAATAATATTCAGCAATTGAATTAACTATAGAATCTTTCATCATATCAATTGCAAGTTGTGCATTCATATTACCATTATTAGCTAAAAGTTCTACATCTCTAAAATCATTATGACCAGTAAGTCCTTTAAGACCACTTTCTTTATTTAGTATTTTAGAGACCTCATCAATAGATAATCCTCTTTTCTTCATAATATATTCAATAATTGATGGATCAATTCTTCCTGATCTTGTTCCCATAATCAATCCATCTAATGGAGTAAGTCCCATTGTAGTATCGAAACACTTTCCATCTTTTATACATGCAATACTAGCTCCACTTCCAACATGACATATTATTAAATTAACGTCATCTTTTCCATAGTACTCTTTCATTCTCTCTGTTATATATTTATGGCTTGTTCCATGAAAACCATATTTTCTAACACCATCTTCAGTATAAAAATCTCTTGGAATTGCATATAAAAAATTCTTTTTTGGCATTGTTTGATGAAATGCAGTATCAAATACAGCTACTTGATCTACTCCTGGTAGAATTTGCATCATACTTTCGATACATTTTATTTCACCTGGCAAATGAAGTGGCCCAAGTGGTATTAAACTTCTTATGTTTTCTAATACTTCATCATCTATTAAAACAGACTCACTATAAAACTCTCCACCATGTAATATTCTATGACCTATTCCTTTTATTTCAGAAATATCATCGATTACACCTAAAGATATCATATCTTCTAAAAGTTGATTAGCAGCTTCTTCATGAGTTCTTATTCTTTTTACGACTTTTTCTTTTTGGTCATCAAACTTCAAAGTATAAAAACTATCATCGCTTCCAATTTTCTCAAAGTAACCATTAATAATTTCTTTATTATCTGGCATACTATATAAAGAATATTTTAATGATGAACTACCTCCATTAATAGTTAAATATTTTTCCATTTAAATCACCGTCCTTAAAACGGATATATTATACCATAAATTAAGCAATAAAAAAAGCACAAATAGTGCTTAATTACTGCTTCCGAATCTATTAAATGGAAATAATGTAAAGAATGCTTCTCCATCAATATCACTCGCTTTAACAGGTCCTATTTTTCTACTATCTAAAGATACTTCTCTATTATCACCCATAACAAAGTAATGTCCCTCAGGTACTTTATCAATTCCAAATAAATCTTTTAGATTAAAATCATCAGTAACTGTTTTATCGTCTAAGTACTTTTCAACTATTACTTTTCCATTTACATATAATTTATTATCTATACATTCAATTGTATCTCCAGGAAGTCCTATTACTCTCTTAATTATATTTTTCTTTTCATATTTAACAACTACGATATCAAATCTTTCAATATCCTTTTCTTTATATAATTTATTAAGTAACATTATATCTCCATCATGTAATGTAGATAACATAGATGGACCACTTACTATAACTGGAGTTATTACATAGGCTTTAATTAGTATTATGATAATAATTACCGCTATATATGGTATATACTCTTTACATAATTTTAAAAAATTATTCATAATTTAAAATAAAAATAAGGCATGTTGCCTTATTTTTGTCCTCTTTCTTTGATTTTGTATTGTCCAACAACATCTTTTAAGAAATTTAATTTAGCTCTTCTTACTTTACCTTTCTTGATAATAGTTATCTTATCAACTTTAGGTGAATGTATTGGGAAAGTTCTTTCAACTCCAACTCTATAAGAAATTTTTCTTACAGTGA
This sequence comes from uncultured Clostridium sp., assembly GCA_964578175.1. Classification (GTDB taxonomy): domain Bacteria; phylum Bacillota_I; class Bacilli_A; order RF39; family UBA660; genus RUG11788. The sequence goes on along the minus strand of CAZOBH010000016.1, from coordinate 19,097 downwards.
AAGTTTCACTAACTCCTCCTCCACGTCTTGCTACTACAACTCCTTCGAAAGCTTGGATTCTTTCTCTTTTTCCTTCAATAATTTTAACGTCAACTCTAACAGTATCTCCAACTCTAAAATCAGGTACATCTGTCTTTAGTTGCTTTGCTGTAATCTTATCAATTACATTACTCATAATATCTCTCCTTTTCTATTTCAAATGATCATAAATAACCATTAAGGAATTACCATTCATCGGATCACTGTAGATAATTCTAACATAAATAAATTAATATTTCAACTATTAATTATTTACTCCTGTGATTTGTATCTTCTTTTTCTATTTTATTGTCATTTATATAATTTAATCTAAGATTAAGTTCATCTTCTAAAATAGCTAACTTATTTTCATATAATTCTAGTTTTTCTTCACTTAAATACTTTTTATATTTATTAATTATTTCCATTCTAAATTTTTCTGCTTCATTTTTAGCAAGCATTAATCCATCACCACTCGCATCATCATCACTTTCTTCATATACGATAGATAATATATTTATTAACTTACTAAATCTTTTTCGAGCTTTCATATCAACCATCTTTTCAATTAGAGATGGATTAATTAATACCATACTTTTTACATTTATAGCATCAACAAAATTAAGATTGTTTTTAGGTTTAACTTCACAACCATTAATTTTTTCATAATCCATATAAGTAATAGTTTTTGAATCTTTATTCTTAACAATAAGAAATCTTTGATTAATTGGCATTTAAATCACCATCTTTCTCTAACAAATCTGGTCTTCTTTCTCTAGTCCTTTTTAAAGCCTCATTATAGCGATATTCAGCTATTTTTTTATGATCTCCTGAAAGTAATACCTCAGGAACCTTCATACCCCTAAAATCGGCTGGTTTTGTGTATGTAGGATAATCTAATAAACCATTAAATGAATCCTCTTCATGACTTTCACGAGTAATAACTCCATCAATAAGTCTAGTAATAGAATCAACCAGTACCATTGCAGGTATTTCTCCTCCAGTTAAAACATAATCTCCAATTGATATTTCCATATCTGCAAGAGTTCTTATTCTCTCATCAAACCCTTCATAATGACCACAAATTAAAATTAAATGTTCTTCATTAGATAAATCATATGAAATACTTTGATTAAATGTCTTACCATCAGGAGTTAATAAAATAACTTTAGACTTATCCGTTCTAACACTTTCTACTGCATCAAATAAAGGTTGACATGTAAGAACCATACCAGCTCCTCCTCCATAAGGAGTATCATCTACTTTATTATGAGTATCGTTCGTATATTTTCTAAAATCTATTATTTCTATATCAATTAAATTCTTATCTTGTGCTCTTTTAATAATTGATTCAGAAAAAGGACCATTAAACATATCTGGAAATAGTGTTAGAATAGTTATTTTCATTAAATCATCCCTTTAATTAATTTTACATCAATTCTCTTTTCTTGTAAATTTATATTAATTACAAACTCATCGTTAAATGGTATTAATATTTTTTTATCATTATTTAAAACCTCTAATAGTTTATTAGTTTCTGATGCATAAGTAATATTACTAACTACACCTATTAAATTATCAGATTCATATACTTTAAAATCAATTAAATCTTTATCAAGATATTCATTATCATTAAGTTTTAAATCTTTCTTTAATATATATACATTTTCTTTTAAATATTTAATTACTTCATTAATATCTTTATATCCATCCATAGTAATCATTTCATATATCTTATGATGTCTATAACTAGTAATAGTTTCTTTTATTTTATCTTTACCTATATAAATATTAAAACCTGGAACAAATACTTTATCTTTAAATTCAAAATCACTAATAATTCTAATTTCTCCTTTAATTCCATGAGTATTAACAATCTTACCAATTAAAATATAATCCATTAACTCACCTACTTATCTAATTCATATAATATTATAGATGTTGCAACAGCTACATTTAAACTCTCTACTTTTTTATTCATATCTATATAGATATATTTATCACATAGATCAAGTATCTTAGAAGAAACTCCTTGTCCTTCATTTCCCATAACAATTGCATATTTTTCTTTATTTACTTTATCTATCTTAATGCCATTATCTACTTTAGTACCATAAACTTCTATATTTCTAGATTTAATTATTTTTATAGCGTCAACTAAATCCATAGTAATTATATTAAGACCAAAAAGCATACCTTGAGTTGATCTAATTACTTTAGAATTATATAAATCAACTGTATCATTAGATAGTATTACAGTATCAATATTAAAAGCAAGTGCACTTCTAATAATAGTTCCTAGATTACCTGGATCTTGTATTCTATCAAGAAGAAGTATTCTATTACCAGTTATCTCACTATTATCCTCTATTTTACAAACTCCTATCATATTAGAAGGATTATCTAAATCAGATAATTTTTTCATAACATCAATTGTTACATATGTTGTTTCAACCGGAAAACTTATTTCTGTATCTTCAAGAACATATACACTGATTAACTTATTATTATTTAATGCTTCTCTTATTAAATGTTCTCCCTCTACCAAAAATAATTTATTTTTTTTACGATATTTACTTTGTTTTAACTTTACAAGTTCAACAATATTTTTATTATCAACACTAGTTATTACCATAATTACCTCTATTCTTCATATGATCTCATACTTTTTCTAACTCTTTTCCATTCAGGATAATTCTCTTCTACAACACTCCAAAACTTTTTAGAATGATCTTGATAAACCAAATGAGATAGTTCATGTACAATTACATAATCTAAACATTCTATATCTTTTTTCATAAGTTCTAAATTAAGAGTTACTTTTTTATCTTTTGTATTACATACTCCCCATCTAGTTTTCATTTTTCTAATTACTAATGATGGATAAGGTATTTTTCTACTAAAAATACTGTACCAATAATCTAGTTTTTCTTTATATAAAGTTTTAGCTTGTTTTCTAAACCAATTATCTATATCTACATTACCAATAAATACATCATTTCCATCAATCTCTATTGTTTTAGAATTATTTCTTACAATATTATATTTTTTTCCTAGATAATAGAAAGAACTATTAAATTCCTTTTCTTTTTTTCTTTCATTAATCATTCTTCTAATAGTTCTATCATTTTTATATATAAATTGTTTAATTAAAAAATCTGGTTCAAAAATACTAGTTGTAACATATATAGTTAAATCATCTTTAACTCTAAGATACGTATTTCTAGTAGATGCTTTTTTTACTATTAAAACATTATAACTAACCCCGTCTATATCATAATTAAAATTATTCTTCTTCAAAGCTCTCCTCAAACTCCTTATCTATTCTTCTAGTTCTTCTATATACAATAACTTCTTTTATTACTATTACTAATGGTAAGAAGAAGAATACTGAATATTCAACTAATCTAATTAAAATATCAAATATAAAGAACTTAAATGTAAGTATTCCAAGATTTATATTAGATAATAAGAATTCATTAAATAATACTGCAATAATACATAAAACTACAGTTAATATTTTCCAAAAAGTATTTTGGTATTGTGCATACACTCTATAAGTATGTGCATAACTATCAAAGAAATTATAAAGATTAATTATTTGGAATACCAAGAATAAAATTCCATAAAAAGTATTAGCAACTTTTATATGACAATTATTATTACATACAAAATAATCATTGTTTACTAGATAATTTTTAAAAATTAATGAAAATATTAAAGTTAAAGCAAAATAGATAAAAATATCAATTACAAAATCTCTAGCAACCAAAATAATTGATCTATCATCTAATTCTGCATCATCTTTCTTATAAGTAAAAAATTCAATAACTAATGTACAAACAATTACAAAAAGTACAGCCAAAGTTAAATTCATATCAAAACCCTCCTAAATACAAATTATTTGTCTATACTTCCTATTATAAAGGGATATTCAATATTTTCAAGTTTTACTTTAACAATTTCTCCACTTTTAAGTTCTTTTTTTATCTTAATATTCAAATAATTAGTAGTATGTCCATAAGAATATCCATCTTTATATCTTTCTATTAATACCTCTAATTCATGATCAATAAATTTATTAAAATAATCAAGTTCTAACTCTTTAGATAAATCAAGTAATCTATGTACTCTTTCTTTTTTTACTTTATCATCTACCTGTTTCATACTAGCTGCTTTTGTTCCTTTTCTAATAGAATATGGAAATACATGTAATTTAGAAAAATTAATTTTCTTAATTACTTCAATTCCAGATTCAAAATCCTCGTCAGTTTCTTCAGGAAAACCAACTATTATATCAGTAGTTATAGATACATCTTCTTTAATTTTTCTTATCTCTTCTATTTTCTTAATAAAATAATCTAAATCATATTTTCTATTCATTAATTTAAGTACATGATCACTAGCTGCTTGAATAGGTATATGAAAATGATTAACTATAACTTTACTATTTTTAATTACATCTAATACCTCATCATTTAATTCGGTTACTTCAATAGATGAAATTCTAAGTCTTTCTAAACCTTTAATAGTAACTAATTTTTTAAGTAGTTCAGCAAAATTAATATTTAAATCATTTCCATAACTTCCCGTATGAATTCCAGTTAAAACCACTTCTTTATATCCGTTATTTACAAGATTTGTAATTTCTTTAATAGTTAAATCGAAATCTTTACTACGACATTTTCCACGTACAAAAGGAATAATACAATAACTACAAAAATTTTCACATCCATCTTGTATCTTTACAAATGCTCTCGTTCTAGAAAATAAATTAGGTAAGTACATATCTTCAAATTTGTCTAATTTTCTATCTACTATATTTATTTTCTTTCTATCTTTAAAGAATTCATCAACTAATTCTACTACTTTAGTTTTATCTTTATTACCAATTGCGATATCTATATTATCTAAATTACCTTTTTCTTTTTGGATAAAACATCCCATAGCAACTATACAAGCATCAGGATTTTTTCTTCTTGCTCTATTTATTTCTTTACGACTTTTACTATCACTATTATTAGTTACAGTACAAG
>CAZOBH010000016.1:0-14006 GCA_964578175.1 uncultured Clostridium sp. | reverse complement strand
ACATCTGCTTTTTCATCACTATCAAAATCAACAATTTCATATCCACTATCTTCTAAACACTTACGAACATATTCAGATTCATATGTATTAACTTTGCAACCTAAATTATATATACTTGCCTTCATATTCATTCCTCCAAGAAAAAAATGCTACTTTATTATAGCATTTTTATATTAATTAGTCTAAATCTTTCTGTAAATCTTTTAAAGCTTTTAAGAATTCATTAGTTTTCTTAATTTCTTCATTTAATTTATCAAGATTAGCAGTTTGTTCAAGTTCTATACTCTCTCTAGTCTTTTTAATACCAAATACAGGTGATATAAACGGACTTAATCTAAATTTAATATCACTAGATATTGGTGGTAAATCTTCAAGTTTTTTAATTTGGCTTTGATCAATTATAATAGGTTTCTCTTCTTCTTTTACCTCTTCAACTACTTCTTTTAAATTTGTAGTATTATATAATTTTTCAAGTTCTTTAATACTTATTGGTTCATTACCTTCATCTTTATAACTCATTTGATAATCTTCATTATCATCATATACATTTTCAGCAACTTTTTGTAACTCAGTTACACTAATAATTGCTTTTTCTTCTTGTTCATTTTCATGTGCTTCTATTTGTTTATCATATGATTTTAAAATCTCTTCTAAATCTTCTTGAACGCTTATAGCTTTAGATAGATTAGATTTTGATTCTTGTTCTTTATCTACATCAACTTTAATCTCATTAACTATATCAGATACTTTAGTATCTTCAACTACTTGTTGTTCTACTGGTTTTTCTTCTTCAACTACTGCTTCTTCAACTGGAATATTTTCTTCAATTACAGTTTCTTCAACTGGTTTAACCTCTTCTACAACAACTGGTTCTTCTAATTTAACTTCATTTACAATTGGTTCACTTTTAACTTGCTCAACTACTGGTGAAACTTCTTCTTTTTTTTCAAATATTTCTTCTTCTACGCTTTTTGCAAGTTCAGTTTGAGTATTATTAATTCTTTGTCTTTCAAGTTCTTCTTTAAGTCTTTTAAGTTCTATTTTAGCCTTTGTTTTTTCAAGTTCTTTATCTTCTTCTACATATTTAATTTCTTCTACTCTTGCAGGTCTATTACTTGTAGCACTATTAACTTCAATTGGTAACTCACTACTTTCTTCAATATTATCTATTAACTTACTAGATTCACTTTTTTGCATCTCATTAAAATTATGTTCAAGTTATAATAATTCTTCTGTATCTTCTAATTTTTTCTTTTTATTTAATATATCTAAAACAATAATAATTGAAACAAGTACTAGAATAACTAATAAAAATGCTGCGATTATTATTAAATCTGTTGTAGTTAAATTAGACATATAATCACCTCTATTGTTTTTACTTCTAAATACATTGTATCATCTTTAATATAATTTGATAATAGTTTTTATAAATTAATTTTTATTTTTATCATCTAAATATTTAATTATTTCATCAATAGTTTCTTTAAAATCATGATAATTTGTATCAAACCATTTAACATTCATCTTATTGTTAAAAAATGTAAACTGTCTCTTAGCATAATGCCTTGAATTTTTTTTAATTAATTCAACAGCTGATTTAAGATCTATTTCTCCATTAAAATATGAATATAATTCTTTATATCCAATACCTGTATCTATTGCTTTTCCTTGGATATTTTTATCGTACAAGTCTTTAACTTCATCTAATAAACCATTATTTATCATTTCATCAACTCTATTATTAATCTTATTATATAAAGTCTCTCTATCTGTTTTAAGACCGATTAAATAAAAATCGTATAATGGATTATTACCAGTATTATTAAATTCTGAGTTATTATCTAGTTTCTCAAGCGCTCTAATAACTCTTCTTTTATTGGAGTAATCTATTTCTATTTCTGATCTAGATTTTAACATTTTAACTAATTCATCTAATTCTATATCATTATAGTTATTATTATTTACTTCTTTATCAAATCTATAATCATATAAAGCTGCTTTTATATAAAGTCCTGTACCACCTACAATAATTATATTTTTATTTTGTTTTTTTAATTTTTCAATAATATCTCTACAATCTTTTTGATAATCATATACAGTATAAATTTCAGTTGGTTCAACTATATCAAGTAAATGATGAGGAATTCCTTCTTTTTCTTCCTTAGTTATCTTTGCAGTTCCAATATTTAAATCTTTATATACCTGCATAGAATCAGCATTAATTATTTCAGCATTATATTTCTTGGCAAGTTCAATACTTAATTTAGTTTTACCAACTCCAGTTGGTCCCACTATAACTATAATCATAATATCGCCTCAAAAATATTATAATGAAAATTAATGCAAAAGAAAAGAGAAGTTTCCTTCTCTATTTGTTTTCAAAAATACCGTTGTTAGGTTCTGCTGAATCAGCTGTATATTGAGCTGAACCAAATCCTAGTATTGGATAACCAATAATTCCAAATATTCCTAAAACGATTGCTCCAAAAGCAGTTGATTTACCAAATTTTTTAGCAATACAAATACCATAGTTAATAGATACAACAAGTGAAATAGCACTTCCTACTAAACTAATAGCTGTCATTTGGTCATTATTATTTGAAAATTCTAATACAGAACCAACAATCATCAAAATAAACCAATAAACTTTTAATCCAGCAATTTCTGTTAAAATCCAATTATTATAATATGGTACAATTGCTGCCCAACCCGGTTTACCAGCTTTCTTAAATACTTTAGCAAGACCTACTATATAGATTATTAATAAAACTAAGAAAATTAATCCAACTACTATAAGGACTGGTAAAAAGGCTTGTAATAACTTTGATAAAGTTGATTCATCAACTCCTGAAACTTCATAACTATATTCCATAATTTCTCTCCCTTCTATCTTTATTTAATCAAAAAATATAGATTTTAGCAATCTATATTTCTTAAAAATAATCTTTCTAATTTATAATTTGATAAAGATATAATTGTAGGCCTTCCATGAGCACAATTAAACGGATTACGACACTTTATTAATAAATCAACTATATTTTGCATTCCTTCCATGCTGAGATGTTCATTCGCTCTAATACTAGACTTACAAGCGGCCATTGCAGCTACTTTTTCATTAAACTTAGAAGATTTAAACTCTTTTTCTTCTATTATTAAATCTATTATACTTCTAACCGATTCATCTAGTCTATTTTCATCTAACCAATATGGAATAGTTCTAATAATTATAGTATTATCTCCAAATTCCTCTGTAGAAAAACCTAATTCTTCTAAATGATTAATTTTTTCTTTAAAAACTACATAATCACTATTAGATAGTTCTATTTTTAATGGTATTAATAAATCTATTTTATCACTTTTAAGATTATCAAATTCATCAAGAATCCTTTCAAAATTGATTCTTTCTGCAGCAGCATGTTGATCTACTAGATAAAATCCATCTTCATTTTCACATAAAATATATGTAGAATGAGCATTTCCTAGTACTCTCATAGGTTTTATTCTAGAATCAATTTCTTTTATTTCATTTTCAGTTTTATATTTAGACTCCTCATCTTCAACATAGAAATCAAATTGAACTTCTTCTACTTTTTTTGGAACTGGTTCTTCTTTTTCTATATATTTTTCAATAACATTTAATGTATTAATATTTTTTTGAATAGTAGTTTTAGATAGATTTCTATTTTCTAATTGTTCTTTTATTATATTACTTAATAAAGATTTTAATGAATCTATTTTAGAAAACTTTATATCCATTTTTGTTGGATGAATATTTACATCTACAAGAGAATTATCTACTTCAATATTTAATACTACAATAGGTGTTCTAGTAGCATGGATATAATTGTGATATGCATCTATTATTACTTTATTTATTTCATTATTTTTAACTAATCTATTATTTACAAATGTAGTTATTACACTCTTTTTAGATTTAGCAACCTCAGGCATTGAAATGTATCCATATATTTTATAATCTTCATTTTCTTCTTCTACATAAATCATTTTTTTAGCTACATCTATTCCATATATTTTAGATATAACTTTTAATATATTCCCTGATCCATCAGTATTTAATAATACTTTATCATTATTAACTAATTTAAATCTAATACTGGGATATGATAATGCCATTTTATTTACATAATCTATTATATGAGATAATTCAGTATATAAATTTTTAATATATTTAAGTCTAACAGGAGTATTATAAAACAAATCGCTAACTTCAATTGTAGTTCCTTTGGAATGAGTTATTGCTTTAACATCAATTATTTCTCCACCATGTATTTCTACTTCAGTCCCACTCTTTCCAGTTGATGTTTTTAAATTCAATTTAGAAACTGATGCAATAGATGGCATAGCTTCACCTCTAAAACCAAGAGATGATATTCTAAATAAATCTTTTTCATTTTTTAATTTACTTGTAGCGTGTCTAGAAAAACATAAAACGGCATCTTCTTTATCCATTCCGATACCGTTATCATTTACAATTATTTTTTTAATACCGCTATCTACAAGTTCAATTTTAATTTCTGATGCTTCTGCATCAATTGAGTTTTCAACTAATTCTTTAACTACATTAACTATACGTTCTACTACTTCTCCTGCTGCTATCTTATTAGCTAACCCCTCATCCATTATTAAAATTTTACTCATAAATTAATTATTCCTCTTCTTCTAAAAGACTAAACGTTCCATCATTAGGATCAACTACATATTTAGTTACTGAATTATCTTCTTTATTAGTAACTGTAACTATATACATATTATCTTCTCTTACATCAGCACTAAATGTATAATTATCACTATTATATACTTTCTTAACCGCATCTATTGCATCTTTATCACTAAAATTATATTCTTTTTCTACTGTTTCTTTTTTGCTTTGAACATTTTCAGTTTGCTTAGGTTCTTCTTTCTTTTCTTCTTTAGGTTTATTAGTATAATAAAGAGCTCCGATTACAATAGCAATAATAACTACTACAAATACAATTAAAATAATGCTGTTTCTTTTATTACTTGCCTTTTTATCTTTCTTTTCCATAATTGTCTCCTTTCAATCCTCTATATAAATAATAACATATAATTTATAATATGTAATCTAAATTTTTTTCAAATACTCATATAAATTTGATGCTACATCCTTATTAAGTACTTCTTCTAATTCTTCAAGAGATGCCTCTTTCATCTTTTTTAAAGATTCAAACTTTCTTAATAACATTTTTCTTCTTTTAGGACCAATTCCTTCTACCATTTCTAAAACAGATGATAAAGACCCTTTTGCTTTTATTTGTCTATGATAACTAATAGCGTAATTATGTACTTCTTCTTGAATCTTACTTAAGAATATAAATAAATTACTATGTCTATCTAGTTCTATTTCTTCAAGATTAGAATTAATTAAAGAACTAGTTCTATGTTTATCATTCTTTTTAAGACCAATTATCTTTATATCTAAATGAAGAGAATCTATTATTTCTTTACATACTTTTACTTGATTTTCTCCTCCATCTACAACTATTAGGTCACATTTTTCTTCTTCACCCATCAATACTCTATAATATCTTCTATATATAACTTCTCTCATAGCTGCTAAATCATCTTTAACAGAACTTGCTACTTTAAATTTACGATATAAATCTTTTCTAGGTAAAAAATCTTCAAATACTACCATTCCACCAACATAGAATGTACCAAATAAATGAGAATTATCAAATGCTTCAATTCTACTAATTGATTGATCATTAAGTATTTTTCTAAGATCATCTAAAGCATTAAGTCTAGATTTTTCATTCTTAGATAAAGTTTCTTCTTTATTATTAAGTTTAATTTCCGCATTTTCTTTAGCTAAATCAAGTAATTTTTTAATATCTCCTCTACTAGGACTTTCTACTTTAATATCTAAATAATTACTTAATAACTCTTTATTAATAAAACCTGGAACAATTATCTCTTTAGGCATAATATTATTCTTTTCATAAAACTTAATAATATATTCTAAAAGAGCTTCATCTTCATCATCAACAATTGTAATAATATCATCATGTCTTCCAAATAAAACACCATCTCTTACGTAAAATACTTCTACTGATAAATAATTATTATGTCTAAATGAATTAAATACATCAAAATTATAATTCTTATTAAGACTAATCTTTTGATGAGATAATGTAATATCTATATCTTCAAGCATTTCTTTATATTCTTGAGCTCTTTCATAATTCATTTCAAGGGATGCTTTTTCCATCTTTTTTCTAATCTTATCTTTTATATGATCACTATTTCCTTTTAAAAATGAAATTATTTCTTCGCTCATCTTATCTATAACTTCTTTTTCTATATCTAATTTACAGTAACCTAAACATTCCCCTATATGATAATAAAGACATAAATCTTTTTTTAAATGATCACATTTACGTAATGGATATATTCTATTAATGATATTTACTGTTTTACGAGCTGCAGTAACATTAGGAAAAGGACCATATAATCTATTTTTATTCTTCTTTCTATTTAAATTACGTACAACTTTTAATGTTGGATATTTATCTCTTGTAAATTCTATATATGGATAACTCTTATCATCTTTTAATAAAATATTGTATTTAGGATCATATTTTTTAATTAAAGTTATTTCAAGTATAAGTGACTCTAGTTCAGTTGAAGTAACAATATATTCAAAATCAACTATGTCATTAACAAGCATCAAAGTCTTGCCTGTTTGAACACGATTAAAATAAGAAGACACTCTTCTTTTTAGGTTTTTAGCTTTACCTACATATATGATAATACCATCTTTATTTTTCATTTGATATGAACCAGGAAGTTCTGGTACAAGTTTTAATTTTTCTTTGATAAAGTCACTTGTCATTTAAATACTCCTTTAAAAAAAATCATCTATTTAATTATACCAAATAATTTGTTAAAATTTAATTGGTGATTAAATGAACACTATTATAAATGAAAAAGAAGTAGTTTTGGAGATAAAAAAGTCAAAATTTATAAGTATTATAAAAAAATTAGATAATATAGATTCAGTAAAAGATATTATTAATGATATTAAAAAAGAATATCCTAAAGCTAATCATTATTGTTACGCTTATATTTTTGATGAATATAAAAAATCTAGTGATGATAAAGAACCAGCATCATCTGCTGGAATTCCTATATTAGAAGTTCTAAATAAAAATGAACTTAATCATGTATTATGTGTTGTAGTAAGATACTTTGGTGGAATTAAATTAGGTGTTGGAGGTTTAATAAGAGCGTATACAGATAGTGCTAAAGAAACTCTAATTGATAATATTAAAGAAGAAAAAGACTATCTTGTAGTAGAAATATCATCAAATTATGAAAGTCAAAATAAATTAGATAACTTATTAAAAGATTATATAATAAGTAAAGATTTTAAAGAAATAGTTACATATAGAATTGAATTACCAGTTGATAAAAAAGAATTACTTAATAATATTGAATATAAATTAATAGAAACTATAACAAAATAAAAAGACCTTTATAGGTCTTTTTAATATTTTAATAATAATTCATCAAGTCCGTCTATATTTAATTTATTTTGGAATTGTAATTTAATAATATAATCTTTAGATACCATTTTATTATCTAACATAATCTTAATAACTCTTAAATTAAAGTCATTTGAATTATTTTTATCATAATCATGATATATATCTACTACTTCAGTTACTGTACCTGTAAGACTTGAAGTATAACTACTTAAAACAGGTGTTTCATTTAAAATCTTATCTTTTAATTTCGATTCACCAATAACTGTTTGATTAAATATTGGTATTGAGAACACTATACACAATAAGAATACTCCTAAATAACCTTCAAAAAGTCCTACTACAAATCCAAGTATTTTAGATATTATTCCAAATACTATCGTTAAGTCTAATATCTTTTCTAATACTTTAGTAATAGTTAAAATTAAACTATATATAATTGCAAGAACTACATATACAAGCAAAAATGCTATTATGTCATATAGAATTAAATTAAATACTGGAAGATCTGCAAAATTACCTCCTAATTTAAAGAAAGGTAAAGTTGTTCCCATCCATTCTGATACAGGAGTTTTTAACCAAAAGGATACAAAAAGTAATATATAGAATCCTACTGTCATTACTAGTTCTTTAAAAACACCTCTTTTAAAACCAATAACTCCTCCAAGTAAAATAAGTAATATTATAATTACATCAATTACATTAATAGAAAATACGTTCATATAAGCCTCCTACTAAATAGATTATATCATAATTATTTATTTTCTTCATCTACATCATTTTTAAGTTCATATAAGATATTTAATGCTTCAATTGGTGTTATAGATAACGGATCAATTTCTTTTAATTTTTCTCTTATCTCATCATTTTTCTCTTCTTCTTCATCTACATCAAAAAATAATGATGTTTGAGTAAATACTTGTTCTTTTTTAGATTTATTTTCATAAATTGAAAGAATATCATCTGCTCTTTTTATTAATTCTTTAGGAAGATTGGCAAGAGATGCAACATGTATTCCATAACTCTTATCTACTGCACCATTTTTTATTTTATGTAAGAAGATAATATTCCCATCTTCTTCTATAGCGCTAACATGGACATTCTTTAAATGACTAAGATCTCTTTCAAGTGATGTTAATTCATGATAATGAGTTGAAAATAAAGTCTTTGCTTTTATATGATCATGAATATATTCAAGTATTGCTTGCGCAAGACTCATTCCATCATATGTTGCTGTACCACGACCTAATTCATCAAATAGAATTAAACTATTTTCTGTTGCTTCACTAATAGCTATATTTGCTTCTTTCATTTCAATCATAAAAGTAGAGTCACCTGATACTAAATCATCACTTGCTCCAATTCTTGTAAATATCTTATCAAATATTGGAATAGAACAAGAACTAGCAGGTACGAAACAACCTATTTGAGCCATAATTATAATAATAGCTAGTTGTCTTTCATATGTAGACTTACCAGCCATATTAGGCCCTGTAATAAGCAAAATATTAGTGTCGTCTTTCATGATAATATCATTTGCTACATAATTATCTTTAATTACCTTTTCAACTACTGGATGTCTTCCATCTTTAATAACTATATCTCTAGATTCAGTAAGAATTGGTCTAGTATAATTATTCTCTTCAGTAACAGTTGCAAAAGACGCTAACATATCAACCTCAGCTAATAACTTACTATTCTTTTGAAGAATATTAATATATCTTTTAGCTTCATCTCTAATTTCTAAAAATAATTTATATTCTAAATCATATATTTTTTCTTCAGCACCTAATATAATATTTTCTTTTTCTTTTAATATCGGATTAATAAATCTTTCACTACCAACTAAAGTTTGTTTTCTATCATATCCCCACTCTTCTTTAACTAATGGAATACTTCCTTTACTAATCTCTATATAATAACCAAATACTTTATTATAACCAACTTTTAAATTCTTAATTCCAGTTCTTTCTCTTTCCTCTTGTTCATATTTAAGAATAAAGTCCTTACTGTTATTCTTTATTTCTCTTAATTCATCTAATTCTTTATTATATCCAGTTTTAATAATTGAACCTTCTTTAACAGTAACTGGTGCATCTGGATTAATTGACTTTTCTAATGTTTCATATAATTCATCTAATACTTCTATATTTTTATCATATTTTAATTCATCAAGTATAGAATATATATTTGGAAATACCTCTATTGAATTCTTTAATTGAATTAAGTCTCTAGCATTTAAATTACCATAAGCAATTCTTGATGATAATCTTTCTAAATCATAAATTTTATCTAATTCTCTACATAAGTCTTCTTTTAATATAAATTCATTAAGTAATTTTTCTACAATATCATATCTTCTATTAAGTTCTATTTTATCTGTAATAGGATTTTCTATATTATATTTAAGTAATCTACTACCCATTGCTGTTTTAGTTTTATCTAAAAGCCAAAGTAAAGAATATATTCTATCTTTAGTTCTTAATGTTTCAATTAATTCAAGATTTCTTTTAGTATGTACATCAAATAATAAAAAGCGATCACTATTAATTATTTCAACTTCTTGTAAATGAGATAAATCTCCTTTTTTAGTATTTAATAAATAAGCTAGTAAATGTTTTATACCAGTACTAACTCTAATATCATTAACATTTTTATAAATAAATTTATAATTTTCTTTATCATATATTTCATTAAATATAGTAATTAAAATATTATATTTTTCTCTTAGTTCATTAACTATCGACCTATCTATTTTTTCATTAACTATTAATTCTAATATATTTCTTTTAGTTATTTCTTTTATTAATTTATCTTTATCATTATCAAGAATCATTGAATATACATAACCAGTTGTAATATCTGATATCGTTAATATATAGCAATATTCAAAATCATATACACTACCTATAAAATTATTATCTTTTTCATTTAATTCTGAATCAAGTCTAGTTCCTTTAGTAACTATTTGAACAATAGATCTATCTACCATACCTTTAGCAAGTTTTGGATCTTCCATTTGTTCGCATATAGCTACTTTATATCCTTTTTCTACTAATTTATCTAAGTATGATACATAAGCATGATGCGGAACTCCACACATAGGTACTCTTTCTTCGAGTCCAGCATTTCTTCCAGTTAAAGTAAGTCCTAGTTCTCTATTACCAATTATTGCATCCTCAAAAAACATCTCATAAAAGTCACCTAAACGATAAAAAATCAAAGTATCTGGATACTCATCTTTTATATCTAGGTATTGTTTCATCATTGGACTTATTTTATTACGATCTACATCATTTCTGTTCATATAATCACCTTGTCTCACTATTATATCTTTTATTTATTAATTTTTGAATAAAATTATTCATTTTTTAAGTATCTTATCACATCATCAATACTCTTTTTAGGAGTAGATGCACCACCCATTATTCCTATTTTATTATAATTGATATCAAGATCTTTTAAATCTTTATACGTTTCTATTAAATAAGTCTTAGTAATAACAGATGATATATCATATAATTTCTTAGTATTAGAACTATTTTTACCACCTATTATAATCATTAAATCTACTTTACTAGCAAGTTCTTTAGTTTCGTTTTGTCTAAGTTCAGTAGCTTTACAAATATTATTATAAATATTAAGATCTTTATCTTTTAACTCATCTTTTATAATAGATATCATTTCCATATATTTATCTTCATTAAAAGTAGTTTGAGTAATAACTGTAATATTATCTATATTATTTTCTAAAATATAATTAATAGTTTTATTTAATTCTTCATTATTTTCAACTACTTCATACTTATCACAAAAAGATTTAGTTCCGATTATTTCTGGATGAGTACTTTTACCAATAATAATTACAAATCTATTTTCGTTATCTCTTGCTAAATCATGTATTTTTAGTACTTTAGGACATGTTAAATCATATAGAGTTATTTCTCTTTTATTTGCTTCTTTATACACATCTTTACTAACTCCATGAGCTCTTATAATTACTTCACTACCATTTTCTACTTGATCTAAAGAATCAACAGTAATCATACCAAGATTTTCTAATTCATCTATTACTTGTTCATTATGAACTAATTCACCCAAGGCATAACATTTTTCTTTTTCATTCAATATTTCTTTAGCTTTATTTACAGAGTTAAGTACTCCTCCACAAAAACCTGAATATTTACCAACTATTATTTCCATATTAACCTACTCTATATCATTTAATTTATCTATTGCTTCATCAAATGTTTTAACACTAATAATTTTAATTTTATAATTATTTTTCTTTTTTTCTTTCATAGCTTCTGTATAGTTACCATCAGGTACGATAAATACATCTGCTTTATCTTTTACTGCTCCAGATAATTTATATTTAACTCCACCTATTTCTCCAACATTACCATCACTGTCAATTGTTCCAGTACCTACTACTTTTAATCCTTTAGTTAAATCATCTTTAGTTAATTTATTATAAATTGCTAAAGCCATTGTAAGGCCTCCACTTGATCCTCCTTCAGAGTTTTTAAATGTGAATTTGATTTTAGGATCTGTTTCATAATCATAGATTCTTGATATCATAACGCCTATTATTTTTCTATCTTTATTATTTGCATCTTGTTTTACAGTTAAAACTGAATTAATTTCTTTTTTATCTCTTTTTAAAGTAAGAGTAACAGTATCTCCTACTTCTTTAGTTTCAACATACTCTCTTACATATTCTGTTTTATCTATTTTATTACCATCTATCTTTAATAATTGATCTCCTATTTTAATATTTTCATTATTATCTACTATCTCATTAGATATATAGTATATATAATATTTTTCTTCTTTTATATTAAAAGTCTTACCTGCTTTTAAATATGCATTTTTAACTGCTGCTTGTTGAGATTCTAAAAGATCAATTAAATCTCTATATTTTAATGTCGAATTATCTTCATTTTCTGTATAAGTCATATCTTCAAGTGAATATATATCCCAAGATGGTATTATTTTTTCAAGTAAATATGTAGGAAGTGTTGCTTGTAATTGATTAACGTAAGCAAGACTAAAAGAACCCTTACTATCATATGAATCCTTTATTTCAATATGATCTGCAACATCAGTTGTTCCTCCAGATGTAAAAATATAATAAGGAAGTGGATTAGTCATTAAAATATAAAAACTTAATAATAATATAAGTTCTTTTATATTTTCATCTATAAATTTCTTAAAACCATTTAATATCTTTTTCATATATACCACCTAATTAATTATACAAAAAAAAGAATATTTTTTAAATATTCTTTATATAAATCATTATTGATAACATTTATTTGTATATGTAGTAGGATTAGTAAAATCATAATCCAACACTTTTTCTGATTCAAATACTGAATCATTTAAACAGTTTCTCTTAATGGCATTTACATCTCCCGCATAATTTAATAAGCAATTTCTAGCAGTTGTAGGTTTTAATGTCTTACCACTATCAGTTCCATTATAAACTAAAACTTGAGATATAGTTCCATCAAAATGAGCTAAGTTAACAGCAGTACCTGCTTCAGATCCAATTGAATATTGTGCTTTAGAACCATTATTTACTAATTCACTAGCTGATATAGCTTGTGAATGTCTCTTTTCAACTCTACCAGTTGTGGAATCATATACAAAAATACTAAAAGTAGGTTTACCTGCAGTAATATTTGTGAAATTTGAATCCAGTCCGTTTGTATAATCACCAGTACCATCAAATGTTGCAATAACTGTATACCAACGATTAGTTTTATATATATGTGCATCCCATACGCTATAATTAACACCTGGATTCGATTCAGTTTGCAAACAAACTCCTTCTCTAACTCCACTATTTGTTGTGAAATAATAATAGTAACACAATCTATATCTTGGAGGATCTAAAATATATTTATTCGTTGGATATGTATATTCTGTTTTCCTTTGAGCTTCAACAATTACACTACTTCCATTAAAGTTCATATTACTTACAATTGCAGAAACAGTATTAGATTTTCCATCATCATTTATTGCACTACCCTTAAATCTTGCAACAATTGTTTGATATTTAATGTCTTCTTTAGCATATATTCTTGTTTTACATGTAGTTCTAGTAGTTGACATAAACTCTTTTCCATCAGCAGTAGTAGCAGAACCACTTTCTGCAGTACCAGCTTTAGCGTCATAATCATATCCAATAGCTACTACTTTAATTCCAAAATCTTCATCACCTAAATCATTATGAGTTATAGGTATATTTATTTTATAAATAATTGAATTATCACTTAAATTATCTTCTTCATAAGTTCTATCTAATAAATAGTCTGATTTAAACTTAATTAATGGTGCATCATCAGGTTTATATGTTATTTTTCCATATTTAATATAATTAGTCTTTACATCATATGTAGATGTATCTTCTTCAACTGATAATTCTATATTAGTATTATCATTAAAGTATAATTTAAGACAGTTGGGAATAAT
>CAZOBH010000015.1:0-27945 GCA_964578175.1 uncultured Clostridium sp. | reverse complement strand
AATGGGAATAGTTAAAGTTGAGTTGATGTTTTAATTAATGTCGGAAACTTTTGATATTCCGAATTCTTAAGTAGATTTAAAAAGAGGAGACTTTCACAAATACAAAAATCTCCTCTTATGTATTTGTAAAAGGGTTTTACAAATACACTTACAAATACAAAGTTATAAAATCCACTAAAATTACGTAAAATGTTAAAAACAAAGAATCCAGTATTTATGCGGTTTTAAAAGGTTAGGGAAATATAGATACGAACAAATGTACGAACCCCCTGAAGAGAGCAAATACTCCTATTTCTTTATGAATATAATATATGTTATCATTGTTATATGAAATACAATAAAAGTAGGTGGTTTTATGTCGAAAGTTATTGATGGAGTAATTGGACATGCTATTGGTGATGCAATGGGTACTCCTGTTCAATTTAAAGATAGAAAACTGTTTTATAAACCAGTTACTAAAATGTTAAATAGTCCAGTAGGAGATAGAGGAACATGGTCAGATGATACTTCTATGGAAATTGCAACAATGGATTCTTTTATTAATTGCAATGGTTGGAATTATGATGACATAATGAATAATTTTTGTGATTGGATAAATGATGCAAAGTTTACTTCAAGAGGTATTACATTCGATGTTGGAATAACATGCCTGAAAGCAATAAAAAACTTTGCAAGTAATAGGACACCAGCATTAGAATCAGGATTAGATGATATACGTTCTAATGGAAATGGTTCATTGATGAGAATACAACCGGTAGCATATTATTGCTATTATAGAAAATTAAATAATAATGATATTTATGAATTAGTAAAAAATATTTCATCACTTACTCATAAACATGAGATATCAATATTAGGATGTTATATCTACATATTATATATGATTAAACTGCTGCAAGGTAATGATAAATTTTCAGCACATAACATGATAAAAATAGAAGATTATTCTATGTTTAGTGAAGAAAGTAAAAAATACTATAAAAGAATACTAATAGATGATCTTAATTTATTAAAAATAGATGATATAAAATCATCAGGATATGTAGTTGATAGTCTAGAAGCTTCAATATGGGTAGTATTAAAAGCAAAAGATTATAAAGAAACAATTATAGGTGCTGTTAATTTAGGCGGAGATACAGATACCATTGGGGCAATCGCAGGTTCTATGGCAGGGATTATCTATGGTTATGAAACTATACCAAAAGAATGGATAAGTGCATTAGCTAGAAAAGATTATTTAATAGAGCTAAGTGAAAAATTTGAGAAAAAAATAATTAATAATAATTAATAATAAATTTTTTGATATTATTATTTATAGAAATAGGTGATTCTATGAAAAAGATATTCATAATTTTTTGTTCAATTGTTATTATTGCGTCTGGTGTAGGTATTACATATTTGGTTTTATATGATAATAATGACAATAATAATTCAGAAGAAATTAAAAATGATAAATCTAAAAAAGAAGAATGTGTTTTTTTAGACGGAGGTAGTTATAATCTAATATTTAATACTAATGGTGGAAAAGAAATATCTTCTATAAATATTTGTATTGCTTGTAGTCCTGATAGTTATGAAAACATTCCTACTCCTACAAGAGATGGATATAACTTTGATGGATGGTATTTTGATAAAGAACTTACTAAAAAGATAGAATTTACTAGTACTAAAGATTTTGAAATTATTCCAGAATATGATAAAAATAAATGTATTATTGGTTATATAGATATAGAAATATTTGCTAAATGGATAGAAAAACCAAAAGAGGATACAAAAAAGAAAACTACTACTCAAAAGAAGAGTAGTACTAATACCACTAAAAAGAAAGAAACTACTAAAAAAGATACAGCGAAAAAGGAAACTACAAAACAAGAAACTAATGCCAAAAGTTTTTATTATCCTAGTAAATCAGGAACTGTATATGATAATTATGGATATCATCATCAGCAAAAGTTTTTAAATTATATAAAAATACATTCTATTAATAATGAATTATATCCAATTAATAATGCTGAAGTAGTAGCTTGGAAATATCATGGAACTAACAATTATGAAGCTAGATATATTTTATATAAAACTACATTAAATGGAGAAGATATTTATGTTATGTATCATAGTTATTGCGATTTGATTAAAGTAAAAGATTATGATATGAATAATCTTGATAGTAGGAAAGTTACATACAATGATGTTATCGTTAAAAATAATGGTTCATGTCATAATGGTGAATATGGTAATTATAGAATAGTAATGGCTCATCATTTTTCTGGTGATTATAATAAAGTTGCAAGTGTAATGTTAAGATCTTCCTATAGTGATTATTCTAAATTTATAAATCCAAATCAGGTATTTAATCTTAAAGTATGAGATAGTTTTCAAAGATAGATTTTATCTATCTTTTTTAACTATTGAATAATTTTTCATAAAATGATATAAGTATTATAGATAATAATAGGAGTAATAGTATGAAAAAGGCTTTTAAAAGAATAGTTGTTTTTTCATTAATAATTTGCATATTAGTGTCAATTTTTAATATCGGTAAAGTACTAGCGGATCAACCTAAATTTATATTGAGTGATGCTAGTATTGTTGATAAATCAGATGGAATAGAATCTACTATTACATCTTTTAATAGTGATAGTTTAAATACTAATACTACTTTTCATAAATTAAATGACTATGTTCAATTTAAATTAACTATTAAGAATACTTCTTCTTTTAAATATAAATTAAAATTAGTAAATGATAATAGTGGAAACAATTATATAGATTATGAATATGATTATAATCAAGATGAAGTATTAGCTCCTAATAAAACTATAGATATATATATAAAAGCAATATATAAAAATGAATTGGATGATGCTAATAGTAGAAATCAAAGAGATGAATTTATTATATCTTTAATTCTAGAAGATGAAGAAGGAAATATAGATAATGAATCAATCATTGTAAATCCTAATACTAATAGTGATATAACATTTTATAAATATTTATTAGTTATATCTATTGGATTATTATTAATAATTGTTATTGATGTTAAGAAAACGAAAAAGATATTTATAACTATATTAGTATTAAGTCCATTATTTGTTAAAGCTGTATCTCCTAGTGTTACTATTGATTTTGTTAATAATACTAATCTTTATGATAAGATTGTAATTACTAAAGTAGTAAATGGTGAAACTACTACTGAAGTAATAGATTATAATACAAAAATAGAAAAACCTGAAGATCCAATAAGAGATGGATATAATTTCCTTGGATGGTATGTTGGTGATGAATTATATGATTTCAGTAAAGCAGTAACTGAAGATACTAATATAACTGCTAAGTATAGTCTAATTGATTATAGTATTACTTATAATTTAGATGGTGGAAGTGTTACTGGTAATCCAAGTACTTATAATGTTGAAACAGATTCTTTTGATTTAGTTAATCCAACTAAAGAAGGTTATTCTTTCTCTGGATGGACTGAAGGTAGTGGAGACGCTTTACAAACAAGAGTAACTATATATAAAGGTACAACTGGTAATAAAACATATACTGCGCATTTTAAACCAGGAGAGAGTACTCATTACAAAGTAAATCATAAATATACAAAATTAGATGGAAGTTATGAAGTAGTAGAAGAAGACTTATATGGTACTACTGGTACTACAGTAACACCTGCTTTTATGCCTAGAACTGGATTTAATAATCCTGATTCTCAACAATTAAATATTCTACCTAATGGTAGTGCTGAGATAGATTATATTTATACAAGAAAAGAATATCAATTAACTATTAATAATATTGAAGATGTAGATACTACATTCGAAAATAAAAAATATCCTTATGAAACAGCAATAACATTAACTGCTAAGGATAAAGAACATTATAATTTTGTTAAATGGTCAAATGGAGTAACTACTAAGACATTGAGTTTTGAAATAACTGAAGATACTACAGTTGGTCCTGAATATACTCCTAAAGAGTATACTGTTACGTTTGATACTCAAGGTGGAGTAGAAGTTAATTCAATAACTAAGACATATAATACTGAAGTAGGAGAACTTCCTGAAACACTTAAAACTTATTATACATTTGGTGGATGGTATACAAGTCTAGACTATACAACTAAAGTAACTCCAACTACTAAAGTATTAGGTGATGTTACATATTATGCTAAATGGGAAAAGATAGTATTATGTAAGAGTGCTACTATACTTCATACTGAGGAATGTACAAGAACAACTGGAGGATGCTACCAAGCAGGATACCGTGAAGGAAGTGGAAATAATACTAAAACAATAGTTTATGGTACTATACCAGATAGTGATACTTTAACTCCAGGATATGCTTATGACTGTGATGTAAACGGAGACAAAGTATATGATTCTTCAACTGAAAGATTCTATTATTTAACAACTAATGGAGAAAATGCGGTATTAATATCTCATAATGATTTTGAAGGAGAAAATGGTCAACAAAATATTAATAACTTTGCTTATGATGATATTTTTGATCAATTACCAACAAGTAATCAATGGAGTAATCTACCTATTAAGTTTAATGGTAAACCAGCAAGAATACCAACATATGATGAATTAAAAGCAGCATGTGGGAAAAATACTTTAACAACTACTGGTGATTTGGATAGATGTCCATATTTACTAGAAAACTCTAGATTTGCTGATGTTGAACAAAGCCAAGATGGAGTATGGCTTGAAAAAATAAATGGTGTTACTTATAGATATCACACTAATACAAGAGCAGTGTCTTCTAAAACCCAAGTAAATACTGTTCGTCCAGCAATAGAAGTGCCTTTAGTAATGATGGATGATACATTCTATACAGGTGTAGAAAAAACAGTTACATTTAATAGTCAAGGTGGAGTTGCAGTAAATCCTATTAAAGTAGATACTAATACAGCTATTGGAAACTTACCTATTACAACAAAAGAAAATTACTATTTTATGGGATGGTATACTTCATCAACTGGTGGTACTCGAATAAATGCTAATACAATAATAACTGATGATGTTACTTATTATGCTCATTGGGCTACAGAAGCGGTAGCAGAAATAAATGGCTTTAATTATTCTAGTTTAGAAGATGCTATAAAAGAAGTTCCAACTGATAATACAGAAACAACAATTAAATTGTTGATGAATACTTCTGCATCATTAGTAACGATTGAGGAAAACCAAAATATAGTATTTGATTTACAAAACTATACTTTAAGTAATTCTAATACTAAAGCGGTATTAGTTAATAATGGAAAAATAAAAATAAATAATGGTACTTTATCTTCATCTGGAATGGAAGCAGTTATTAATAATAATTCTTCTGGTGTATTAATAGTTACTGGTGGTAATATTTTAGCAACTGGTACTAAACAATCAATTTATAATGATGGAGGTTTTGTAGAGATAAGTGGAAATGCTTATTTAAAAGCTACTACTAATCAAAGAGCAACACTACATAATTTAAATGGTGGAGTCATGAATATAAAAGGTGGAACTATTATTTCAGAAAAACAACAAGCGGTTACTAATGTTGGTTCTAGTTTAGTTATTGGAGTAAAAGATAATAATCATAATACATCTACTCCAATACTTCAAGGAAAGACATATGGATTAACTACTGATTCTAATGTTTCTATATATGATGGAATATTAAAAGGTGAAACGAATGCTATAAATAATCCTGGTATGATTAATTCTCATGAAGATAACTTTAGCTTAGTAAATGGAACTGACGGTGTATATAAAACACTATATTTTGAATAAAAAAACACATCTTAATGATGTGTTTTTTTCTTATTTACTTTAATTTGATTATAATACATGTTAAAATATAATATAGGTTAAAATATAAAATAGAGGGTGAAAATATGAAATTGATTAAAAAAATAATTATTGATGTAGTTCTTTCTGTTTGGTTTTTAATAGCTATTACATCTATTGTATGTTTGCTTTCATATAATGATTTTGCAACACCTCAATTAGGTAAGTATACAATTCTAAATATTGATGATAATGGAATGGAAAAGTATGGATATAAAGAAGGAGACTTACTTATTGTTAAAAGAGATGCTGATTCAACAATTAAAGTCGGAGATTATGCATTTTATTATGACGCTAGTAAGAAAAGTTCTGTTTTAATCTATACTGGTCAAATTGAAAAAATAACTCCTGTTACACAAGCTGAATCAACTTTTGTTATTAGTGGCGTTAAAGTATCAGGTGAATATGTTATTGGTACGATGAATGAAGTAGGAGTTTATCATCATGTTGGAACTGTATTTAGCGTTGTAACATCTAAATGGGGATTTATGTTCTTTGTTATATTCCCAACTCTATTCTTAATAGTTTATGAAATTATAATGATAGTTGAATCATTTAAAGACAAAGATGAGGATGAAGATTAAACATGAAGAAATGGCTTTTCGTCTTTGCTTTCTTTTGTTTATTAGCATTAGTTATAGTAGTTCAAGATACTTTTGGTTTATTTGAAACTAATACTAGTGGAACTCAAAAGTTAGAAGTTGCTAAATGGAAAATATATCTTAATGGTGAAGATATATCGTTAACTAATTCTATAACTTTAAATGATTTTAATTATACTAATCCTGAGCATGTTGAAGATGGTTATTTTGCTCCAGGAAGCAGTGCTGAATATGAAATAGAAATAGACGCTAGTGAAACTGATGTAGCAGTTGATTATGATATTGATGTTGATACTAGTTCAATAGAAGAATATCCTAATATTTCATTTCAAATAGTAGATTTAGATACTAACCAAGTATCAAATGATAATCATTTTACGGGTATTATGAATTTAACTGATACTAATCGTAAAAAGAATTTAAAACTTCTTCTTAATTGGGAAGATGATTCTGATTATGATTTAAATGATACTAAGTTAGTAGGACAACAAATTGAATTTGTTATAAATGTTCATTTTGAACAACATATATAAAGAATAAAAAGAAAGTGAGGTAACATATGAGCTCGCTTAAAAAGGGTGTAAAAATATTATCTAATATTGTTACGGTAATATTACTTTTGATATTAGCAGTAATTATTTATGGGCGATTAAGTATTATGTTTACTAATAATAGTTATCCTAACTATTTTGGTTATACAATGTTTGAAGTATCTAGTGGCTCTATGGAACCTGCTTTATCAGTTAATGATATTGTTGTAGTAAAAATTGGAAATGATAATTTAGTTAAAGATGATATTATTACTTATATTAATGATAAGAATGAAATAATAACACATAGAATAGTAATAGTAAATAGTGACACTATTACTGTTATGGGAGACGCAAATAATACTTATGATACTCCGATAAATAGAGATCAGGTAGTAGGAAAAGTAATTAAAGTTTATCCAGAACTTGGAGTATGGCAAAAAGTTATTACTGAACCTAAAATATTAATAGTTTTATTTATTACTCTTTTAGCTTTTGATTTTGCTATATCATATGATGGTAAAGAAAAAGAAGTTAAAAAGACTAAATCTAAAAAAGTAAAGAAAGAAAAAAAGAAAAATATACCTGAAAAAGTAATTGAAAAAGAAGAAAAAACAGTTAAAGTTAATGATCCGATAGATGTTAATGTATTACTTGATTATACTAGTAAGATTGATCTTGAAGAGATTAATAAAACTTATAATGATAAAAGAATACATTTAAATAAATCTGAAATGAGAGGATTAAAAAAGAAAATAGATAGTATTGATGAAAATAAACCAGTATTACCTAAATTGGAACAAAAAGAAAAAGACTTTATTGAATATACGATTAGATTAGATTTAAAAGCTATTCAAAATAAATTTAAAAATAAAAAAAGCAAGTAGGTGAAAATATGAAAGAACTATTAAGTCGTTTTGATAAAAAATTGTTACTCCGTCTTATAATTCTTTCATGTTTTATTATTATTACTTTACTTATAATTAGAAATTATAGATTTACTAAATCTAAATATGAAACTATAACAGATGTAAAAATTAAACCTACGATTGCTTTTTTTATAGCAGATGTTAAAAGTTATAATGATTCTATTAAGCTAGAGGAAATAGTTCCTAGAAGTGAACCATATTTATATTCGTTTACTGTTTCAAATTTTAAAGGAGAAGAAAAAGCTAATGTTGATTTAACTTATAGTATTGAGTTTATTACTACTACTAATATGCCTTTAGAATATAAGTTATATAAAGAAGATGATTTGAATCATGATATTACTTCTAGTACTAGTTATACAACTGATTCTAATGGAATGTATTATAAACATCTATATATAGATGGAGTATCATCATTAAAATATAATGCAAAGAGTACTCATACTTATGTCTTAAGTGTAGAATTCCCTGAAATATATAAAGATAATCCTGTTGATTATTCAGGAGTAGTTGAACTTATTGAAGTATATGTTCATGCTGAACAGGAAGTGTAATATGAAAAATACTAAGAAAATAATAGCAATTATACTTATTATCGCATTGGTTATATCTCTTCCTACTTTAGGTAAATTTATATCTAGTAAATTTTATGAATTCTATTTAAATAGTAAACATTTCTATTTTTATAGTAATCGTTTAAAAACTGATGATGCTTTATACCAAATTAATAATTGGTCTGGAGTTGGAAATTTTGAAATAGAATTTGATTTATCTTCTGAAAAGAATAGATATACTTACGCTGATTATGATATTTCATATAATGTTAGTTATGAATGTCCTAGTACTGTTAATTGTAGTATTAGTGAGAGTAATGGAACTATTTATAGTACTAATACTAATCATTCTAATTCAATTACTTTATATGTTGTACCTAATAGGGTTTTTACTGAAGGAGAAAAACTTCAAATAAAAGTTAGTGCAACTAGTACTAGTCCTTATAAGAAAACAATTAGTGCAACATATGAATATATAGTTGGTAAGAGTGGAGTAACTTATGAAATAGAAGATGAAACTAATAAAGCTTATGCTTTACTTAAGATGACTAATGCTGTTTCATTTTGTACTGTAACTGAAGCGTTTGACACTTATTCAGTAGGAGATAAAATAGATGGATCAGATTTTATTAATTTAAGTGATGCTAATAAAAATAAATGTATTAGTGAATATATAAATATTA
Organism: uncultured Clostridium sp.; assembly: GCA_964578175.1. GTDB lineage: Bacteria > Bacillota_I > Bacilli_A > RF39 > UBA660 > RUG11788. The sequence continues at coordinate 18,816 of CAZOBH010000015.1, read as the reverse complement.
GTTTTGATCCAAATATATTATTAGTTGATAATACTAGTTCAATTCTTAATTATGCAACTTATACAACTACTAATATAGGTGGAGTAGATTATATTAATACAATGAGATTTAAAATAGATCCATCTAGTACATTAGCTTTAAAATTTTATAAGATAAATAATAGTAATAATTATACTTATCCAATAGTAAATAATACTAGTGCTATTACTGTTAATATACAAGACCCATAGTAGGAGGTAATTATGGATTATAATATAGTTTCTAAATATATTACATTTATAAAAAGAGAATATTTAAGATTCTTTAATATTATTTTTCATAGTAAATATCAAAAGAAAATATGTGAACCATTTATAGATACATATATTGGAGTTAGATATTATAATGAAACAGATTATCATAATATAAAAGATTTTGTAGATAGAATTAATAAAGAATTAATTATTATTTATGAAAAATTAAAAGATGATAATGATGAAGAAATGTTAAAAGATATCGTAGCTTTATTTGCATATATTGTTTATTTTGATGATGTTTATGAAGAAAACGATGAAATAATAGATTCTTTAATTAAAGATGAAAATATACATATTAGAAAAAGTGATAATTTAAAAGAAGAATTAGTTAATTGGTATGTTAATTTAAAAGAGACTAAAAACATGTTTAATAGTTCAATTGATTCTAAAGATTTTATACTTAATAAGAAAAAGATAAGTAATAATGTCTATGAACTAAGGTTAGAACATAGTGTTAAAATATCTAATCTATATAGTGAATACGCTATAAATAGAGCTTATAATAGCACTATAGTAAATGAAGATAAAGAATTTATTATAACTATTATGGCAAGTAGTGAAGTATTAAATAATGCAATTAAATTAGATTTTACTAAGAATTATGTTTTTGAACTTACTACTTCAATTGTAGAAAAAGAAAAGAAAATGAAAAGATTGTTCTCAGTAATAGATAATCCATTAACTAAAAGATATATATCTGCTAAAATAACATATGAAGATTATTTAAAATATAAAAATATATTTGATAGTTATATAGTTGATGGTTTTTCATTCTCAGTAGTACTTGATTCTAGATTTGAAGGAAATATTAGAAGTTTAGTATTATTTTCATCAATCTATGTATCAAAAGATAATGAGTACTATGATGAGATTATGCGTGCAAAAAAGGAGACTATGCCTAAAGTAATAGTCTATTAGGAGGTATTTATGGATACTTTTTTAAGATTTTTATATGAGTTTTTATCCCAATTCTTTAATGGATTAATATTTATATTTAAAGGATTTGTTAAAGGTATTGGTACTATGTTTAATATTCCGGCATACCTAGGAGTAATACACGAGTATAAAAATGATTTTTCAATGCCTGAATGGGTTCTTGTTGCTATTGCTTTATTAGTAACTTTAGCAGTTCTTGCTCTTATTGTTCTTGCAGTAGTATTCTTAATTCGTAAATATATTCGTATTAGAAAGAGTTTAGTAGAACAAGAATCTCTTCTTGAAGAAGTTGCTAATTTAAATGATGAGGTATCAAAACTTGTTAAAGAAAAAGAAGATATTCTAGCAATGAAAGTATCTAAATTAGGGTTAAGACCAGATGAGGCTGATACAGAAGAAACAGAAGAGAATCCAGAAGATAATGTTGTTGATTCTAATGAAATAAGATTCCCTAAATTATATGAAGTTGATCAAAAATTTGCAGGTTATAAAATTCAAAATTATAATAATGCTTTTGAATTACCTGAACTTTGTGATATGTTTAGAAACTTTGCAGCTAGTCAATTAAAATTATATTATCGTGAAAAGATGATTCGTTTATTTATTGCTAGTCTTGCATCAACTAAATTAGTTATCTTACAAGGTATTTCTGGAACAGGTAAAACTTCCCTTGCATATGCTTGGGGAAAATTCTTAAAACATGACTCTTGTATTGCGTCTGTTCAACCTTCTTGGAGAGATCGTACTGAGTTATTTGGTTATTTCAATGAATTTACAAAGAAATTTAATGAAACTGAAGTTTTAAAAGAAATATATCAAGCAGGATATACAGATGATATTTATACAGTTATCCTAGATGAAATGAATATATCTCGTGTTGAATATTATTTTGCTGAGATGTTATCAATTCTTGAAATGCCTAATAAAGATGAATGGATAGTTGAAATAGTTCCTAGTGAATGGAAAAACGATCCAGCTCATTTAAAAGAAGGTAAATTAAAAATACCTGCAAACGTATGGTATATCGGAACAATCAATAACGATGACTCTACATTTATGGTTACTGATAAAGTTTATGACCGTGCTATGCCAATTGATATTAATGATAAAGGAGAAGTATTTACTCCAAAAGATATTCCAGCTCAAGATATTAATTTTTCATATGTTGATAAATTATTTAATGACGCCATAAATAATAATCCTATTCATGAAGATGTTCTACAAAAGATAGATGAAATGGATGATTATGTTATTAAACATTTCAGAATTGCATTTGGTAACCGTATTGTATCTCATATGAGAAAATTTGTACCAGTATATGTTGCTTGTGGTGGAGATGAAATAGATGGAATAGATTATTTTATAGCTCGTAAGATTCTTCGTAAATTTGAACAATTAAATTTAGCTTATATTAGAGATGAAATAGATGGATTCATTAAGTTCTTAAATGATGAGTTCGGTGAAGGTAAAATGGCTGAATGTATCGAATATCTATTAAGACTTAAGAAGATGTCGTAGGTGATATTATGAAGAATATTAAGATATTAGATTTATATAAAAGTTCAAATGAAGAAAAAATAGATAAATTTACTGAAAATACTAGATCTAGTTTAGTAATAGATAAAGATTTAAAAAAAGTAGAAGTAGATTTTGAATGGCTTGAATTAATGGAGAGAACTATTCCTTATCTAGATAATATTTTGAGAAATCCAAATAGGTTTATCATTAATGAAGAAGAAGTGGTTAAAGTAGAACTTGCACGTCGTATTACTGCTGAAAGTATTAGACATCTATCAAGTCATACTAATTATATTCAAGAAATAGATGATGATGGAGAAGTAAAACCATCTAAAATATTAAATATTAATAAAGAAGAAAGTTATGATACTTATGAAAATAGACTTATATATACTTTAATTCAAAATATGTCTAATTTTCTTGAATTAAAAAAGAAAACTTTATTAACTAATTCTACTTTAAGAGATATTAAAAAATGTGAATATCACGCTAAAAGTAAAGTAGGATTAGAACAAGTAACAATTGAAGTTAATTTAACATCTAGTTTAATAGATAGTAAAGAACCAGAAGGAGGTTCTATTGAAGAAAGAATTAAAAAACTAGATGATAATATTAAAATGCTTACTAATAGTGAAGTATATAAAGATTTAAGAAGAATGCATGCAGCTAAAGTTATACCTCCAGTTAAAAAAACTAATGTAATTCTTAAAAATACTAATTTCCAATATGCTATGGTTCTATGGAATTATTTACAAGAGCATGTAGCTGATACTAGTAAGACAGTTAAAGAAAATAAAAAATATGAAGATAATGGTATCTTAAAAGAATATATAGATAATTCATTCTTACTTGATTATTTAGCTATTAATACTTTAAGTGAAGAAAGCGCTATGTCTAATAAAGAGGAAGTAATTGAGGAATTAACTGATAATTTAATTCAAAAGATAGTAGAACTTAACTCAGATTTACCTTTATCAACATTAGCTAGTAAAGTAGGTCAAAAAATAGCTATAACTAAGTATAAGAAAGAAGCTAGTTTATATGAGATTCAAAATGTATTTAGTGATCATATTAAGTCATATCTAGATAAGATTGAAGGAATTAGTTTATGAGAATTATATTAAAGATAATAAGAATTATTGTAACTGTTTTCTTATTATTACTTCTTGGTATGATAATTGTACAAAGAGTAAGTAATAATAAAGTAACAGTAGGTGATTATTATATATTTCAAATAATTACTGGAAGTATGAAACCAGAATATGTACCTGGAGATATTATAGTAGTTAAGAAATGTGATTATAAAGATATATCTATTGATGATGATGTTACATATCTTGGAAAAGAATCTAATGTAAATGGACTTATAGTAACTCATAGAGTTATAGAAAAGTTTGAATATGAAGGTGTAGAAAAACTAAAAACTAAAGGAATAAATAATAATGTAGAAGATCCAGCTATAAATATGGATCAAGTATATGGAAAAGTTGTTTATAAAACAGTATTCTTTAGTTTCCTAGGAAAGATTATGACTAATCCAGTAGCTTATTTTATTATATTTGTAGTTGTAGCTGGATTATTCTCAGTAGAATTTATATCATCTTTTGTGGTAAGAAAGGATGAAGATGAAGAATAAAAGATAGAGTGGTGATTCTATTTGATGAAAAAGAAAAAGAAAAAAAGACGTATAAAAATACATCAAATTTTATTTTTAATCGTCTTATTAGTAGTTAATACAACAGCTTGGTTTATATATGTTAATACTGTTCAAAATCATATGGATGTCCATGTTAAAGCGTGGGATGTTAACTTTGAAGCAGGAGATAATGAGGTATCTAATACAGTAAATGTTCAAGTTGATGATATATATCCTGGAATGACTGATTATGTATATGAATTAACTGCACGTAATAGAAGTGAAGTATCAGCTACTGTTACATATGAAATATTAGAAGCAAATATATTGGGTGATGTTATAAAAACTGTAGAAGGTAAAACTCAATCTCATGAAGAAGTATTAGATACTGATGTTACAAGTAGTGAGTTTGAACAACAACTTGCAAATGATTATCCTTTTAAAATTACCTTTGGACTTACTAATCAAGTAATGCAATCTGGTAATGGTAGTTCAGTTTACTCGGTAAATATAGTTTGGCCTTATGAACAAGGTGATGATGAAACTGATACCGAATGGGGAATTAGATCAGCATCATTTAAAAATACTCATCCATCAACACCATCTATTACTTTAAAAATCAAAATAAAAATTACTCAAAATGCTAATTAGCTTTTTGAGTAAAGTTTAAATTAACTTTAACACTAGCGACGCCGTTTGATGCAGCACTTGTATCAGCGGCGTTATTCATTGCTTCGCCTTCACCATCGTACCATTCAATAAATATTCTATAAGTATTTAATGTATTAGTGTCTGTTAAATTATGAGTAGTAGAGATAGTATTATTAGTATTTGATAAAACCACGGTATCTCCATTATTTATCTTATAACCTGTCACTTTTAAATCACTAATCGTATTATTGTCTCCTACCGTAACAGTAATAGTTTGATTATATGAAACTTCAACTCTAGATGAATCTACTACAATATCAAAATATCCAGTACTAGTTGGTGCGATAACCCCATCTTTTATATTTTGATTATTATCATAAGTTGGTATTAATGTATTATTAAAATTACTTCCTGATACAACGTCAATATTATTAACTTTAAATGTCCATTCTGCGATAGTGAATTTACCTGTTGCGTCAGCTGATGATACATACTTTGCATAAGTAGATTGGATCATTCCTAAAAGAAGGCATAATAAAGCAAAGGCAATCATAAATCTAAATAATCGATTGTTAATTATTCTAGCCATAGAATATACGCCTCCATTCTCACTTTAATTATAATATATAAATGTAAAGTCAAGAACGAATAATTGTAATTTTTCTGTCAATTTACACAGACATTTTAAAGTTAACATTAAGGTTATTATTTAATTTTAAAGTTGTTGATTTTTATAATATGGTGGTTTATAATTAATTTGTATAATAGATAAAAATATTGTGCGTTGGTGATCATATGGCGAAAGAGGTAGTTGTAAAAGCAGATAAAATCAAAAAAAGAAAACGAAAATCGAGAATAATTAAATTATCTTTATTAATTTTATTATTATTACTTACAATTCTATATTTAATATTAAGAATTATATATAATGAAGGTCGTTTTACAATAACTCTTGATTCTAATGATACTTTAAAAAGTGGACTTGCGATTTTTGAGAGTTTAAATAATTCTCAGGGAAAAAGAAAATTAGAAGCATCACCTATAAAATTTATGGATAATATATCATATAAGTGGTTACCCCAAAATATAGATACTGAAGCTGATGGACCACATAATGGAAAAAACTATATAGCTTATAGTTTTTATGCTGAGAACCAGGGAAAAGAAACTATTAATTACTGGTATGAACTTGTACTTGATGATATTATTAAAAACGTAGATGAAGCTGTTAGAATTAGAATTTATAGAAATGGTGAAAGTATAACTTATGCCAAGAAGAATTCTATAGCTGATGAACCAGAGGAAGGTACAACACCGTTTAGAAGTGATATTGAAAGTAAAGAAAATATAGTTATCCTTGAACAAAGAAAAAATTTCAAACCCAATGATTTAGATAGATATACGATTGTTATATGGCTTGAAGGCGATGATCCTGATTGCAACAATAATATTATTGGTGGAGAATTAAAAATGCACATGAAATTTACAGAAGAACATATAAGATAGGAGTTGGAAAAATGAGCGTAAAAAGAAATGTTAAAAAGAAGAAAAAAGAAAAAAGATTAAGATCATTGTTACTTCTTTTATTGTTAACAATCATTATGCTAGGAACTGCAACATATGCATGGTTTACTGCAAACCAAATTGTTACAATTCAAGCACTTGATTTACAAGTAGAAGCAAGTAATGGTCTTCAAATATCAACTGATGCTGTATCTTGGAAATCAGTTATTACAAATACTGATATAACTGATAATGCTTATAGTGGAGCAGTTAACCAAGTACCTGCATCTGTAACTGCAGTATCAAGTGATGGAACAATTTCTAATGGAAGAATGAATATGTATTTAGGAGCTATCTCTAATGATGAAACAACAGGAGATTACTTAATTACATCTACTAAACAAACAGATACAGCTGGATCTGAAGGATATTATATAGCATTTGATGTATTCTTAAAAACTGATACTACTCAACAAGTATTTTTAGCAGGAACATCTAATGTATCTCATAAAGCTGTAAATATTGCAGGAACATCTGAACAAACTACAGATAAAGGTCTTAAAAATAGTGCACGTGTAGGATTTGTAATTCTTGGACATGGTGCATCAACTGACGCTGTAAGTAGTTTAACTGCACTTAATAATTCAGGAGCAACAGATGCAATTATATGGGAACCAAATTATACTTCTCATACATCTCAAGCATTAATAGTTGCTAATGAATATGGAGTTACTGCATCAACTAGTGCTGCAACTACATATCGTGGTCTTAATAAAGAGTTTAGTAATGGAAATTTGAAAAATACTGTTGTTGGAACAGGAACAGAAGCAGGTTACGCAACTGTTATGAACCCAGCTATTAAAACAGCTGAAGGAAATGCAGCTAATAATACATTTACTACACTAGAAGCAGGAGTTACAAAAGTACGTATTTATATGTGGGTTGAAGGACAAGATATCGATTGTGAAAACAATGCTACAGGAACTGACATTTCATTTAACGTATCATTTACAACTGCAACAAGTTAATAAATAAGGGAGTTTAAACTCCTTTTTTATTTTGTTTTTTAACTAATTGTGATAAGATTATTTTATAGTAGGAGTGTAATTATGGAACATTTAAAAAATATTACTAATGAAGAATTAATTGATATATATAGACTAGTTATTGAGCATAAAGAAATGCTTGAAGCTGAGAAAAAGAAATTAACTGAGGAAAATCAAGAATGAAAGATGCTTTAATTGAAAAATATGAAGAGTTTAAAAATGTTTTAGATGTAATGCCAACTAATAATAAAGAAAATAAAAAGAAAAAAAGTGAATTCATTGCTGAAGAAGAAGAGTTTAATAATGCTTTTCTTGATCTAGTTAATAAAGAAATAGAAAGAAGAAAAAATAATATATCTAGTGTAGCTGAAAATGAAGTTATAAAAGAAAAAGAAACTGAATTAAATGATAAGATTTTAAATATAATTAATGAGAATAATACATCTTATGAAAAATTAGAATTAGATTATTATTTATCAAAAATGATTAATTATAAAGATGATTTACCTAAGGTAAATGAATGTATCAGAAAACTAATTGACAATTTTGAATCAGTTGGAGTTGTTATAACTAGTTCTATGTTTGATTACAATAATTATGTAAAAACATATATAGATACTCTTATAACTACAAATGATGATAATGATTTAAAAACAAAATTTGAAGAAATATACTGGAAGTATCCAGAGATTATAAAAACTATTGAGATTAATTTTAAAAATATATATTTAAATAATAAAAAAGTAATAGATAAATATTATTCTGACAAGTATGAAGAATATAAAAAGAATAATAATTTAGAAGAAATACATAATAATATTATTTCTTTATATGAAGAATTAGAATTAATTAAAAGTAGTGATCCATATCTAATTTATAATAAATTTATGAATAAAGAATATTCTTTAAATGATTATAGTGAGATAACTATTGATAAAAAGAAAAATAATTATTTTGGAGAGAATTTCTCTTATGATAATTTAGTTAAATTATCTAATTCTTTAAAAGAATATAATTTAATTATTAAATATGATTATTTATTAAAAGATATGAGAACTAGAATTGAAAATAAAGATAGTTATAAAGGAATATTAGATACAGCTTTAAAAGATATTGATAAATTAAGTAGTAAATTAATAAATCTTAATAAAAATCCATCAAAGAAAAGTATTTTACCATTTAAGAAAAAGAGTAGTTCTGAAGATGATTTATTTGAATATAAAGAAGTTTTAAAAGAATTAATTACTAAGTATGATGAATTAGATAATATTAGATTTAATGATTTAATATATAAACAAGTTCAAAAAGATAGTACTATTTTAAATGTATTTAAACTTATTTCAGGTAATTTCTTATATTTTTATAATAGAGTAAAAGAAAATAAAGAAGAATTAAGTTTTGATGAAATTGACAACTTGTTTAGAGAATTAAATAAAAATATTTTATGTAATAAATATGAATTATTAGATAATATTGCTTTACTTGATGAAAAACAAATGAAAGAATTAATAGTAGATAGATATCGTTTAGATAATATTAATATTACAGTTACTGATTTAGAAGTAGATAATATTGAAAATACTATTAATGAAATTGATAAGATATTAACTTATGAAAATATAGCTAGATCTAGTATAAAAATAAATGATATTAGTTTTATGTTAGAGTGTGAAAAAATGTGATTAAAATAATCACTTTTTTTATTTTGATTTTATATTTTTATTAATATATCTATGTTATAATTATAATGGAATAATAGAGGATATAGGTATGCAAAAAAGAATTGGACTTAAAAAAGAAATATTTATAGTCTTTGGTATTTTAGTTACCATTCTTTTAGCATGGAGAATTGTTGTAACTTTAACTAGTAAAGTTACATCTAGTGCTTGGGATGGAGTAGTATCTATTGATTTCTCCGGTGGTAATGGTAGTGAAAACAATCCTTATATTATTGGTAGTGCAGGAGATTATGCATATTTTAAATCTTTAATGGAATCTAGTGATGCTTCAGTTTATGCTGATAAGTACTATAAAATAACTACCAGTTTTGATTATAATAATTATGATATTTCTATTAATAATGATGTTGCTTTTAGTGGTGTAATAGATGGTAATTATAATTATATTACTAAAGCATTGGTTACTGATTCTATGTTTAAGAGTATTAATGGAGGAACTATTAAAAACTTAGAATTAGATTCAATATCAGTAAATGTAAAAAGTGAATCTGGTTCTGTTATAGCTACTAATTCTGAAAGTAGTACTTATTCATTTTTAGTAATTGAAAGTATTATAGAAAAAGATCAAGATAATGAAGAATTAGAATCAGTTTCTGGATTTTTAGCTAGTGATAATTCATCTATTATAGATAAAGTAATAGTTCATCCTACTTTTACTGATATCGACAGTAGCTTAATAAGTGAATTTATAACTACATCTAATGGCACAGTTATAAATAATGCTATTGTAAAAAATAATGGAAATGATTTAATTAAAAATAATATTAATACTGATATAACTAATTTAAAAACATATACTGTCCAAAATAATAATGTTGTAATTGATAATGAGATACTTAATAGTTATAAAACTAGTAATTATGAGATTGTAGTAGAAGGAGGAGAATTCAGTCTTAATAGAATTGAACCAACTCCTGAAGAAGAAACTACTCCATCTTATACTTATACTGAAACTAGTGGTGCTAGTTTTATACCAGTACACAAGTCAGGAGTAGAAAACGGAGTTGTTTATGTAAATGACTTAGAAGCAGATTATAATTACTATAAAGGACTTAATTATACTACTAGTACTAACGGAAAAACTCCAACTCAATTAAATAAAAATTTATATACGGATTCTAATTTAACTAAAGTGGAAATAATATATGATAGTGTAAGTTTAGGTAATAATAATTCTACTATTCATAATGGTAAAGTATCTTATGAATCAGGTGAAGCTCAAACTAAATTTGTTTATTATAAATATTATAGTTATAATACTTCTACTAATAAATTAGATATAGAATTAATAGATAATCCGTTCTCAGGTAGACCTAATGGTATGGCTTTTAATGGATGGTATTCAGATAATTCAAATATTGAGGTTTATTTAGATAATGATTTATATACATATCATGCTGTTATAGATGTCGATCCAAGTAAAGATTTCCAAGTAGTATCTTTAAGAACTTCATGGACTAATGCAGATATGGAAAAAACATCTGATAATTACCAAAGTATTGATGATGCACTAGATAATTTGAAAACAGCTGGAATACATGAATTACATACTAAAGATATTGAATATATATATCATGTTAATTTAGATGATTATCCAAATGGACTTTATACACGTGTTACACTTGATAGATATGATTATCAATATGGATATTATGATGCAAATGGTGATGAATTATACGGATATTGTAATTCAAGAAATGGATGTACTGTATACCAAAGAGTCGAAAATGATGTTGTTTCACAAAATACTGCTTTTTATACATTAACAAACGGAAGAATGACTGTTACTAATGCAGATATTACTAGAGAAGAAAGAATTACTAGACATGATGCTAATTATATTAATATGAACATGGCAAACTTCTATCAATTAGTTCATATCGATAGAGGATCAAGTATAAATGGATATTATAATGCTAGTGGAGTTAAAACTACAGGTAATTGTACTACTAATGGTGGATGTAATGTATATCATAAAATATTATTTAATGAAATGCATATTTATGATTTATCTAATACTTATTATTATTTAACTACAAGAGATACTAATATAGTTTATTTAGATTCTAATGTTACAACTACGTGGACTAGTACAAAACCATTTACATTAACTAGTTACTATAATGGAACTGATAGTAGAAATAATTCTTATTTTAGATTGTATTATAGTACTGGATGGTATGGAACTAATACTTATATTAGAGCTTTAAATGATACTAGAATAGAATATGTTAGACTTTATAGTACTATTGATAATAGTACTACTGCAGTCACTTCAAATAATAATAGTACTGGTGGATTAATATATGGAAATAGTAATAATCTAAAAATAGGTAGAGGATTAACTCAGAATGGTGATTATGTTAATGCTCGTATGATAGTTGGTACAGCTAATACTAATGATGAGTCTCCTAAATATCGTTTAATAGTTGAATCTGGTGTTTATAGTTTTGCAACTACTGGAGGAATAAGAAGTGGAGTTACTTTATCTAATTATGATATTAGAGGTACTTATGGATGTGACTATGATAGAGTTACTAATGATAATTCTAATTTGGATATATATGCTACTTTATATGGAGATAGAGGAACTGCTGTTGATTATGGAAATTCAAATGATGTACATTTTTATACTATTGTTAAGAGTGGAAGATATGGATCAAATGGAAGTATTACTGGATATACTTTAGGAATATATGCAACATCTAACTCTAGTGGTGTAGTATCTAGTCCAATGGCTTTAATAGTTGAAGGTGGATATATTCATGGTATTAATGGAGGACCAGGACCAGACTCAAGTCTTGCAAATAATAATGGTGCATATATCTATATAAAAGGTGGAGAAATTAATACCATCTTTGGAGGAGGAGCATATCTTACATCTTACTCAAATCGTATACTTCAAATCACTGGTGGTACTATTAATAATTCAGTATTTGGTGGATCTAATGGCTATATGTATGGAACTGGAAATGCAACTGGAACTAATGCAAGAGGAATATTAAATGGAGATACTTATTTATACATAGGTGGTAATACTACTATAGGTGTCAGTGGTAGTACAGAAAGATATGATGCTGAAATAGGATCAGTATTTGGAATAGGTAATGGTAAATCTGGATATGATTATATAGGGACTGCAAATAATTCATATATTATTATCGATGGTGATGCAAAAATCTTAAATAATGTATATGCTGGTGGAAATTATGGAACAGTTGGATATAACTCAACATCTGATGTTTTATCTTCAATTAAAGTAATTGGTGGTACTATAAATGGATCAATATTTGGAGCTGGAAACAATAATGGTGCTGGTACTAGTAGTGTAGATATAACAACTACAATTGAACTAACTAGTGGTACAATTAAAGACTCTATTTATGGAGGAAGTAATATATCTGGCAATGTATACGGTACTTCTAATGTATATATAAAAGGTGGAGAAGTAAAAAATGTATTCGGTGGTGGATATGGAGCAAATACTGGTGTTAGAGATAATGTTTTAGTAGAAATAACAGATGGGAAAATAAATAATTCCATCTATGGAGGAAGTGCTTTTGGAACTGTAAATGGACTTGCAAATGGAACAACTGGAACTGGTGAAACAATTGTTAATATTAAAGGCGGAACAATTCTTAAAAATGTCTTCGGTGGAGGTATGGGAAGTAGTAATCAAGAACCTCATACTTATAAAAATATAACAATAAATATCAGGAATGGATCAATGGGTAATGTCTTTGGTGGACATGATTTAAGTGGAACTGTTACTACAACAGATACTATTAATATAACCGGTGGAACAATTGGGAATGTATTCGGTGGAGGAAATGAATCATCAGTTAATACTACTAATATTAATATGAGTGCAGGTAATGTTAATGGATCTATTTATGGAGGAAGTAATAATTCTGGAACAGTAAATACATCTAACATACATATTACTGGAACATCTAAAATGGGTAATATATATGGTGGTAATAACCTAGGTGGAACTTTTGGAACATCAAATATTATTATTGATAACGGAACTATCGTAAATAGTATTTATGGTGGTGGAAATAATGTGGATAGTAATAGCACTAATATCACTTTAAATAATGGATCTACAAAGAATGTCTTTGGTGGAGGAAAATCAGCTTCTATTTTAAATAATACTTCTGGTGTTAATATAATTCAAAATGGAATAGCTGTTAATAATATCTATGGAGGATCAGATTCATCTGGTACTGTTAGTAAAGTTTTAATAACTCATAATAGTGGAAATACACTTAATATCTATGGTGGAAATAACGCTGGAGGAGTTACTAATGATACCACTATAAATTATATTAATGGAACTACTACTAATATTTATGGTGGAGGTAACTTTGCTGAAACAGGAAATATATTAGTTAATATTCAAAATGGTACTATTACCAATGTTTATGGAGGAGGTAATAGTGCTGGTGCAGATAGTTCAAATGTTAATGTTGTTAATGGAATTATTACTAATGTTTATGGAGGATCTAATAATGAAGGATTATTAGATGAAACCAATGTAGGAATTGCAGGAGGAACAATCACTAATGTATTTGGTGGTGGAAATCTTGCTAGTGTTGGAAATTCAAATATTATAGTTAATAATGGAACAATTGGTACATTATATGGTGGAGGTAATATGGCATCATGTACTAGTACTAATGTTGATATTAACGGAGGAACTATTAATAATAACATTTATGGTGGAGGTAACTTCGGAACTGTTTCTTCATCTACTTATGTAAATGTTGAAAATGGAAGAATTAAAGGTAGTTGCTATGCAGGAGGAAATGGTGCTAGTGCAACAGTTCTTGGAGATACAGTTATTGAAATAGGTGGATCTACGGTAATTGGAACTGAATCTGATACAAATTTAATTAATTCATCAGTTTTTGGTGGAGGAAATGCAGCAGCAACTGGTACAAGTGGAGATACTTCTCATGCGATTGTAAATATTGCAGGTGGAACGATATATGGAAATGTTTATGGAGGAGCTAATACTTCTGTTATAAATGGAATTGCTGAAGTAAGAATTGGTAAAAATGCAATAACTTCAAAAGATAATTATAATACTCTTAATAATACAACTAGTGATATTACAATTAAAGGTACAATCTTTGGAGGAGGAGAAGCTAATGCAGAAGGTTCTGAAATATTTGACTATGATGCTATAAGTGTAACGAAAGGAATAGATATTTTAATTGATGGTAGTGAATATAATAATTTAAATTTATATGGATCTATATTTGGTTCTGGAGATGCATCTAGAAGTGATGGATATAGTTATATTACTATTAAAAACTATGGAACTTTTGATAGTCCGCATAGAAACCTTTCTATTCAAAGAACTCAAATACTTACAATAGATAATTCTAATATATTGTTAATTGGTCAAAAAGATAGAACTAATGAGTATTCTGATGTTTTATTCTCTCTAAGTAGAATAGAAGATTTAAAACTTGTTAATAATTCTAGTTTATTCTTAGAAGAAGGTACTAACTTACTTGAGAAATTTGAAAGTTTAGATGCCGATGGTAATAAAGCAAGGGTCACTATTAATAAAGATACTAAAGAAGTTACTAAAACTGTTGATAATAGATTATATGTACTTGAAGGAAAGATTGTTAATATAGCTTTAGACCAACAAGTTACAGACTATGGAGAAGTATCAGGTATGACTTTCTTTGGAATGTATAAACATGGAGGAAGTAATAATTTAAATCTAGGAATATATAAAAAGAATATTGAATATGGATCTACTATAAATTTAGGTGATTTACCTACTAAAGGTAGTTATGTTTTAGGTCTTCATAATACTAATCATAATATTGAAGTTGATGGATTCTATAGTAATTTCCAAGATGGAGATGATACTTCTACTTTAAATAAAGTTGATTATATTAATCCAACACCTGAGTCATCTACTTATTATATGTGGATAATCGGAGAAGCTGTTATTGAATATAATATTGATTTAGTTGCATCTAAATATTCAACTTTAGGTAGTTTGGAACTTGGATTTTTAGAGTTTTCTAATCCAAATACATCTTTCCAAATACTAGGTTTTGATTCAAGTGGACTTGAAGATGGAGTTAATTTAAAAGATTCTAATGAAATAGCAAAGATTGCTCAAACAGAAGATGAAGCTAATAATAATTACGCTATAACTATGTCATCTTCTAATACTGGTTGGTTAACTAATGGTAAAACAACTTTCTTAAGTCAAAATTCTACTTATACTGGAACAAATTATTATATTGGAGATAATACGAGTGACGTTCCATCTATGTTATTCCAACTATATCATGCAAAAAATTTAACTGTTGATAGAGAATTAGGTACAGTTGTTATTCAACTTATGGCTATAGAAAAGAAAAATGCTTTAGAAAGTGAAACAAAGAGAGTTGTTATAAATGTTAATTTATCAACAGATCTTTATACAGATATAAACTACGAAGGAGCTATGACACCAGGAGATAAATATGAAATATTCCCATCTACATCAACAACAATTACAGATAAATCTAAATTTAGTTCATATTTCTCATTATTTATAACTGATGATACATACTATAATAAAAAATGTACTTCTGGTGATTGTTATAGAACACTTATAAGTACCTATGCTTTACCAAAAGATACTAAGATTACAATGATAGATAAAATGACTAATAAATATTATTATTATATAGTATCTGAAACTGATTATATTAATGCTGTTACAAATATAAATAATGTAGGTGAAACTACATATAATTTATCATTATTTAAGAGTATGGGTACTGATGGAATAGGAGTAAATTATAATGATACTTCAATGAACAGTATCTATTCAAGTAATGGTGTTATTGATGAAGAATTTATATTTATATTTGATTTTAAAGATACTGAAATAACTGGAAATCAGTTAAATAAATATTTATCATTTGAACTTAGATCTGGAAATAATACGATAACATCTGTTTTAGGTGTAGAACGTGATAATCTTAAATATAGTTTATATGATAATGTAGATACTAGTTTAGAAATAGATGGAAGTCTAGATACTACTCCTTTATATATTTCTAAATATGGAAATATAGATTTAAATGTTGCACCTAAAGTATTAAAACAAGGATCTATTAATATCTATAATACTGAATACTTTGATTATAAATTAGGTATATCTATTAAAGTTAAAAATAGTGATGGAGAATATATTAGTGGTAATGCTTTGACTGGTTTATATTATGAAGTAGATGGAATAAGTTATTATCCAGATATTAATGGAGTAGCTAGAATAAAAATAGCTGATAAAGTAGGTAGTATTGAGAATTTAATTAAAGTTAATTTAGAAAATGCATCTCTTCCAACTGGAACCTATACATTTGAAATAACTGCTTTTGGATCAATTGATGGAATTTATTATAGTAATTCTAATTTAGTAACTAAGAATATAAGTACACCAATTATTAATAGTACTTATGGATTAAAAGTAGATATAGATGATGAATCAGTTACAATAAATACTAATGATGAAAATAATAAATTAACTGGTAAAGTATCATATACTTCATTACTTGATAATCCTAATATTAGAATGAAGATGTATAGAAGAAATTATAATCAAATATATGAATCTAGTTATACATTAGTTGATTTAAGTAATTATATAACAACACCTATGGAAAGAAGTTCTAATTTAAATGAGTATTATTTAAGTAAGATACCTACTGATGAAATAGCTTTAAACTTTAATTTTAAAGACAATATTATTACAGGTACTTATAGATTAGATTTCATCTTATATGATAATAATGTAGAAATAGGTACAATATCTAGATATATTATTATTCATGATAGCAGTGAATAAAAAGAACATATAACATGTTCTTTTTATTATGAATTCCTTGAAATAGTAATGGTTTAAGTTATATAATTGTTCTTGGTGAATTATATGAAGGTATTGGTTACTGGGACAAGTAAAGGAATAGGAAGAGCTATTGCTTTAAAATTTTTAAATGAAGGTCATGATGTAATTGGATTTGATTTATTAGAAAGTTCAATAAAACATGATAAGTATACTCATTATGTTCAAGATATAAGAGATGAACTACCTGAAATTAGTGATATTAATATTATTGTTAATAATGCAGGCATTCAAGAAGGAGAAGTTATTGAAACTAATTTAAAAGGAACTATAAATGTTACTGAAAAATATATAAGTCCATCTATAAAAAGTATAGTTTTTATTGCTTCTAGTAGTGCTTTAACTGGATCTGAATTTCCAGAGTATGCTGCATCAAAAGGAGGAGTTGTAACTTACATGAAAAATGTAGCTTTAAGAGTTGCAAAATATAATGCTACATCTAATTCTATTTCTCCTGGTGGAGTTATAACTGAACTTAATGATCATATTTTAAAAAGCGAAGAACTATATAAAGCAGTACTTGATGAGACTTTACTTGGTAAATGGGCAACAGTAGAAGAAATAGCTGAATTCACTTATTTTGTTTCTGTTATTAATAAAAGTATGACAGGTGAAGATATTTTTATAGATAACGGAGAAAAAATTAAATCCAATTTTATTTGGTAGAAAGGTATATACTAGTTAAACTACGCCACCTAGTATAAAAAAGGAAAGTTTATGAATATTTTATTAGGATTTATAAGTATAGTTTTAACTTTTTCTATACTTATATTAGTTGAAAAGTTATTTAAAAAAGAAGGATTATACGTATGGGTTAGTATCGCAACAGTTACAGCTAATATCTTAGTTTGTAAAAGTATAGATGTATTTGGCCTTGCTACTAATTTAGGAAATATTTTATTTGCATCTAGTTTTTTAGCAACTGATATCATGTGTGAAAAATATGGTGCAAAGGATGGAAAGAAAGCAATACTTCTCGGAGCAACATCTCAAATTATTTTTATAATTATGACTCAATTTGCATTATTATATACTCCTAGTAGTATAGATATTGCTCAAGGTAGTATGAAAACATTATTTGCTATAAACTTAAGAATCAGTATTGCTAGTTTAATCATGTATGTGTTAAGTAATCTACTTGATATATACTTATTTGAAAAAATTAAAAAGATGTTTCCTAAAAAGTTATGGCTTAGAAATAATGTTGCAACAATAGTATCTAATTGTTTAGAAAACTATTTATTCTCAATGATAGCATTTATTGGAATATATGACATTGGAATTATATTTATGATAGCTTCCATTGCATCACTTTTTGAAATGATAATAGCTTTATGTGATACTCCATTTATATATATTTCAAAGAAGTTGAATTAAGAATATAAACATTTATGATATAATCATCATATGAGGATAGATAATATGAAATATGTAACTTTAGAAAATAGAATTTGTGCAGTTGATAATGATAAAGTAATCGGAGAAATAGATTTTGAAAAGATAAATGATAATACATATAATATTTATCGTACTTTTGTCTCAGAAGAATATAGAGGAAAAA
>CAZOBH010000014.1:0-29152 GCA_964578175.1 uncultured Clostridium sp. | reverse complement strand
ATTACAGATAAACTTAACCTATCACAAGATGCTATAGCAATAGTTATACCTGGCGCATCTTGTAGCGTATCCGAAAGTTTTAATTACATACAAATGGAAGAAGAATATAAAAGAAGAGGATATGGTGTAGTAGAACAAAGAATTCCAGCAACATTTGGATTTGTAACGCTATATCCCGATCAAGTTACGATAGGAACAGGAGTTGACAGAAGCTTAGATATTGTTTTACCAATTCCTGAAAGAAAAACACATGAATTAATCGATGTAAAAGAAAATCTATCAGCTTCAAATAATTATATTAGTAAAAAAAGATGAAAAAATATTTTATAGGAGAGTGTTATATATGAAAAGAAAATATATTTTATTATTAGTTGTATTATCTCTATTTGTATTCGTTGGATGTAATAAGGGAAATAAAGATAGTAGTACTATTCTTTCTGAAGGAACTGATTATAATGTAAAAGGAGAATTTACAGGTAATTATCTAGATATATCAAAAAGAGGATATTATGTAGATACTTTAAATCAACCTGATGCACCATATTTATATATTATATGCATGGGTGAGAAGAATACAGGAGGATATGATTTAAAAGTAAAAGAAGTAAGAAAATCTGGTGAAAAGGTAGAAGTAATAGTAGAAGAGATAACTCCAGCTGAAGGTGATATAGTTACAATGGCATTTACTAGTCCTACTGTTACTGTAGAATTTCCAAAATATCAAGAAAATATTATTATAAAGAATACAAATGGTGATATTTTTAATAAATTAAACTAATATTTAAGTAGTCGAGTATATTTATGATAGCATTTGCTATCATTTTTTTTATAAATAGCAAATATCTATGATAAAATATTTATAGGATGTGAACATATGGATTTTGAAAAAGAAATTAATGAATTAGAAAATATGAATATAGATGATGACTTTGTAATAATTAAAGGTACTATTCCAATTTTATTTTCTGCTCCTCATACAATGTATCAATTAAAAGAAGATGGATCTACCAAATTAAAAGAACCTTATACAAAAGCTATTTCTTTATATTTAAATAAATATTGTGATACATATTCTATTATTAAAAATATTGATACAGGAATTGATTCTAATAGAGATAATTATGATAAGTATAATATTGATATGAGAAGATTAATTAAAGAAAATGATATTAAATTAGTAATAGATTTACATGGTGCTTCAAAAGATAGAGATTTCGATATAGAATTTGGAACTTTAAACAATTTATCAGCTGATTTTTCTACAATTAAGGAATTAGAAGAAGCTTTTATTGAAAATGATATAAAAAATATTATACTTAATGATCCATTTAAAGGGGGAGAAATAACAAAAGGAATATATGGATTAACTGATGTAGATGTAATTCAATTAGAAATAAATGGTAAATATAGAGATTCTAATAATATAGAATTATTACAAAAAATAATTTATTCATTAGAAAAGTTTATAAGTAAATATAATGAATATATAAATAGATAGAGAGATTTATTATGAAGAAAATTAAATATTTTTTAGAATTATTTATAATAATTATCTTAATCGTAACATTATTTCTTTTAAGTCATTATTCAATTATTTCTTTTATATCATTTGTTATAGTAGGATATTTAATAATACTTATTTTTATAGCAAGTTTCCGTCCCTTCTTAGATTCTTATAGTAAAAGTTATACTAAGGAACAATTTAAATTTTTAAAGATAATGCGAATTACTCTTATTGCAATTGTTTTACTAATTATTATTTTTGATTTTGTAATACGAGATCCATATCATTTATTAGTTCATGCAACAAGAGTTTATATGTTTTTGTTTTTTGCTGTATTATATTTTATTCCTTATTTCTTTATTAAAGGAAAAAATAAGATTAAGTATATAGTATGCTATATAATTGTGCTATTAATAACATCAGTATTTATATATCAAACGACAAAACTAGATGATGATAATAAAGATCCAATAACGTCTAGTGAATTTGAATCGATAATGACTAAAAAAGATTATTTAATTAATGAAACTCATGGAATTGATAATATAGAAACTAGTAATGAAAAAATAATTGTTGCATATAAAGATGATGTTTTTGTTTATTTTATTGAGAGTGAAAACAGAATAGAAATGAATAAAGTTTTTGATAGTTTTAATGAAGGAAATCTTGCTTTATGTAAATCGAATTCACAAACGTTTGAAAATAGTGGCCTTAGAAAGAGAACAACATGTAGTGATCCTGATTATGTTAAGACTGCGTATAAAATAAAAAACACTATGATTTATATTGAAGGTAACAGTAAAAATAACAATACAATAGAAAAAATATTAGAAGAGTTAGGCTATACGAACTAATTATAAGGATATTATATACATCCTTTTTATATGCTATAATTTTAAAAAGGAAGTGATATTATGTTAGGAGCTATATATGGAGATAAAGCGGGAAGTATATATGAATTTGGTCAAGTTAAGAAAATAAAACCAATTAGTCCTGAATCTTTAATAACTGAAGAATCATTTTATAGTGATGATACTATTGAAACTATTGCTATAATGGATAGTATTATAAATAATAAAAGCTATGAAGATACTTTAAGAGAATATATTTTAGAATATGAAAGTTATAGACCTAATTTTTCTCCTTATTTTAAAACATCATTTTCACCTAATACCATTAAATGGGCAAAGGGATTAGGTAATTCTAACTCTATAGGTAATGGTGCCTTAATGAGAATATCACCAGTAGGATATTTATTTGATACAGAAGAAGAGGTAATAGAAAATTCATATCTTGCAACAATTCCTTCACACAACTCAAAAGAAGCAATAGAAGGAGCTAGAACTATAGCTTTAATGATATATTACTCTAGAATGGGATTAGATAAAGAAGAAATATATAGAAAACTAGATTTAAAAGTAGAGTATACCCCTTTTACAAGATTTAATACTACATGTAATGAAACTTTAGGTAATTGTTTATATGCATTATATAATTCAAATTCATTTGAAGAAGCTATTAGAACAACTTTATTAATGGGAGGAGATACGGATACTAATTGTTGTATAGTTGGATCTATTGCTGAAAGTTTATATGGAATGACGAGTGATCAAAAAGAAGATGCTTTAAAAGGACTACCTGATGAGCATGTAAAAATATTAAAGAAAGTATATAGATAAATGTTATAATAATAATAGGAAGTGAATTATATGGATAGATATTACT
The DNA here is from genome assembly GCA_964578175.1 of uncultured Clostridium sp. Classification (GTDB taxonomy): domain Bacteria; phylum Bacillota_I; class Bacilli_A; order RF39; family UBA660; genus RUG11788. The sequence continues at coordinate 25,923 of CAZOBH010000014.1, read as the reverse complement.
ATCATGGAATAGAAGCTTATTCAGGTGCAACTATAGAAACATTTGAACTAATTAATAAAATATTAGAAGAGGGATTAATTGCTAGAAATAAAGTACTTGATTTAGGAAGTGAATTCTCTCATGTATGTTTATATAGAAAAAATGAAGAGTTTAACTATGATGATCCTGAAAGAATAAATGAGAGTGCTAGAAGTGGATGGATAGATAATTGTTTTGTATTTATTGTTTCACCTGAAATTGAAGCACATAAAGCAAATAATGATAGTTCAAATGGAGATGATTTAACAAACTTAGTTGATGAATGGAGAAGTGTTGGAGATATTAAACCAGATAAGATTGTTGGTTTAGGACTTCCTTATGGATTTATTGAAGAAGAATTAGAATCTGATATCTATTCAGAAGAAGAAAGAAGAGAAATGAGAAAAAAGTTTGAACATATTGTTTCATGTTGTAAAGAACTTGGTTTATTTATAGTTAATAGTGAAGACAAAAATTTTACTGATAAAGTAGATAATACTTTAGGTAAGGATTCAAAACTAATTAAATGAAAGAGGTGTTTAAATGGGAAAAATAAGAATACCTAAATATACTTTAGGTGAAGAGATTGCTAACGCTATTACTCATGGATTAGGAGTACTATTTGGAATAGTTATTTTGGTATTAACTATTATTATGTCTGTTCATAATCATAATACAGTAGGAATAGTTGCTTCATGTATTTATGGAACATCCATGATTGTTATGTTTTTAATGAGTTGCTTATATCACTCTTTAAGTCCTAGATTAGGAGCTAAAAAAGTATTTCGTGTAATTGATCATTGTGATATTTATGTGTTTATTGCAGGAAGTTATACACCTTTTTGTATTAGTTTAATAGGTGGAGCAACTGGATGGACTTTATTTGGAATTGTATGGGGATGTGCTATTTTAGGAGTGCTTTTAAATTCTATTGACATAGAGAAATTTGATAAAATATCATTAGTGTTATATTTGGTTATGGGATGGATGGTATTAATATCATTTAATTCTTTATACGAAGTATTACCACTAAAAGGATTATTATTTCTTTTATCTGGTGGAATAATTTATACATTAGGAGCAATTTTATATAAAATAGGAGCTAAAGTTAAATATATACATTCAGTTTTTCATATATTCGTTTTAGTAGGTTGTATATTACAGTCATTTAGTATCTTATTTTATGCAATATAATTAATTAATCAGTCTGTATATTTACATGTAAATGATAGATATATAGATTTTTTAATGTTATAATTTATATTGGTGTAACATATGAACAAGAAAAAGAAAGATTTAAAACTTAGACTACCATTTAGAATTCTTATTGTAGTAATAGGAGTTATTCTAGTTGTATCAATTTATTATCCAGTTAGAAGTATTTGTAAACTACATAGTCATAATTATAGTATTTCTAATAGTATTGAAATGTATAAAGATGGAATGTATGAATACTTAATGGATAGAGAATATAGTGAAACGGTAGATAAAACATATCATGATAAAGATTTTAATAAAGAATATATAGATTCATATATGAAGATAAAATATCATGATAGTGGTAGTTTCTTAGATAACATTAATAGAATGTTAAAAGCTGAATATAGTATTGATGAAATTAATTTAATATATTCTAAAGTAAGTGACAAATTTATTAATGAAATAGCAGATAAAAGAGTTTATGATTTAATTAAATACTTAGAAATTGACAATTTTAAAGAAGATAATTATGAAAGATATGTGAAATATTTTAATGGTAATTATAAAAAAACAGTTTTATATGTTAATATAAGTTTAGATAAAAATGATTATGAAGATCCAGTTATAACTGATAAATTTTCTATAACTATGTTAGTTAATAAACACCACGGAGTATCTAAAGAATTTATCGTTCCTGATTTAGTAGATATAGATAGTGAATATTCTGATGGTGAAAACAAAATGAATAAAGAAGCAGCAGATGCTTTTGTTTCTATGGCAAAAGATGCTAAAAAAGAAGGCTATAAAATATTAGCTAATTCTAGTTATAGAGATTATGAAAGACAAGAATCGCTTTATAATTATTATTTAAAATTATATGGAGAAGCCTATAATAAAAAATATGTTACTAAACCTGGATTTTCTGAGCATGAAACAGGTTTATCTGTAGATATTAAAAGTAAAAGTTCAGCAATATTTGCTAATTCAAAAGAATATAAATGGGTTTTAAAAAACGGATATAAATATGGGTTTATTCATAGATATCCAAAAAGCAAAATAGATATAACAGGTATATCTTCAGAGTCATGGCATTTTAGATATGTAGGTAAAGATATTGCAAAATATGTATATGAAAATGGTCTATCATATGAAGAGTATTATGCAATGTTTATAGATAAGTAGGAGGAACTATGGAATATTTGGATAATGATGATGAAAAAGGATTTTATTGGATAATTTTTATTATATTTATTATTCTTATAATTGTATTAGGTTATTTCTTTGTATTTAAAGATGATAATAAACCTAAAAGAATTACTGTTGAAGAAGAAGAGGACGTTGAAGATATTTCTAATTACATAGGTAGTTGGAAAATAGAACAAGATGATGAGTATAATACTAGTTATAAAATAGTTATTAAAGAAATTACTGATGATGTAATAACATTTGATATTAATATAAGAGATAATTTGTTCGAAGATCAAAGTGCAACAATAAAAAAATCTAATGATAAAGCAGAATTTAAGATAAGTGGTAAATATGATGTAGAGGGAATTATATCTTGGAAAGATAATAAATTATATTTAACTATTACTGATTCATCAGATTTAGATGTAATTCCAATAGACTTTATTAGATTTGATAATAAAGAATAATTCATATATAATATGATTTATTCTGTTCTTGTAGCTCAGTTGGATAGAGCAGTCGCCTCCTAAGCGAAAGATCGCGGGTTCGACTCCCGCCAAGAACACCATTATAATAAAAGAGAACTAACATAATAGTTAGTTTTTTTTATATATTTTTATAATTTGTATGGCTCTAATTATTGTCTTTTTATTAATAATAAAGTAAAATGAAAGAAGTGATGCTAGAGTGGGAGGGTATATTCATGAATGATGAAGATATTGAAATTTTAGATGCTTTTGAAGAAGAAAAAGATAAAACGAAAGAATATAATCCTATTGAAGATAAAGTAGAATCAAAAAGGGAAGCACATAGAAGAACTAAAATAAATAGAGAACTTGAAGAAGAAACTGAAAAAGAAGAAAAGAATAAAAAAGAAAATAAAAAGAAAGATAAAAAGAACAAGAAAAATAAAAAAGAAGAAATAAAAGAAGAAGTTAAAGAAGATAGTAATGGTACTAAGAAAGTAACAGTTAGAAAATTTAAAACAGGATTATTTATTAGATTTATATTTTGTTTATTAAGCTATGCATTTATTATAGGATGTTTTATATTCTATGGAGGAAGACTTATTAAATATTACAATATTTATAATCCAAAAGACGCTAGTGGTAAAACATTGTCTTTATTAAATAATAAGATTACATCAGGATCAACTTTTGTATATTCAGGTTCTGGTCTATATTTAAGTAGTGGTAATTATATATTTAAAGGTGATGTATCTAATAACTATGTTAGTTATTCTAATATGTTATGGAGAATTATTAAGATTAATGAAGATAAAACAATAGACATAGTACTTGATAAACCAATAAATACTTTAAAATGGAATAAAGAAATATCTAGTTATAATGAGTCAGATATTAATAGTTATTTAAAGGAAGAATTCTTACCTCTTCTTGAAAAAGAAGTATTAGTTAATACTGATATTTGTACTGATATTATTGATGATGTTAATAGTATTAGTTGTAAAGATATAGATACTTCTAATCTAATAAGATTATTAAGTATTGAAGACTTTTTAAATAGTAAAGTTGACGAAAAGAGTTATTTAGCTGATGGAGAAAGTATTTGGTTAACTACTCGTGGTAAAGATAAAGTATGGGCTATAAATAATTTAAGTTTATCCTTTGCTGATTCCAATGAAACATATGAAGTAAAACCTGCAGTTAGATTAAAAAATAGTACAGCTCTAATAAAAGGAGAAGGTACAAAAGAAAAACCATATGTTATAACTAATGAAAGTAAATTAGCATTGGGTAAACAAGTTAAATTAGATAAAGATATATATACTATATATAAGATTGAAAAAGATAAATTATGTTTAACTAGCACTAAAAATATTACTAAACAATATCAATTTGATACTAAGACTAATATATATACTCCTACTAGTAGAACATCTTTAGCATATTACTTAAATAATACATATTATAATGGTCTTTCATATAAAGATAAGTTATTAGAAACAACTTGGTATACTGGAACTTACGAAGGAAGTTATAAAGATATTAAAAATAGTGAAGTTAAAGCTAAGATTGGACTTCCATCTATTATTGATTTTAAATATGATAGTGCAGAATACTATTATTTATTAAATGGTACAAAGAAAAGATCTTATTTATATAAAAATGGTTTAATAGAAGCTAGTTCTTCTGTATATCATAGTATTAAACCAAGTATTTGTATTAAAAAGACTAATGTTAAAAGTGGAAATGGAACAGTAGATAATCCATTTGTGTTGGAGGATTAATATGAAGAAGTTTACGATATTTACAGTTATTATTGATATATTAGTTCTTGCATGTTTTATATTGGTATATCTTGTTCCCGGATTTAAAGAAAAGATAATATCAACTGCAATGGTAACTAAGACTCATCAATGGATTGCATATGTATTTTATAGTGAAAAAGATATTAATGAAGTAACTAGTGAAAATAAATATATTCCGTTAACTGATGAAGTTAAATTAGATGATATAGTTATAGATACTAAAGAAAAAGAAAGTTATGATAACAAATACGATGAAGAGATATTAACTCGTGATCCTGGAAACGAAGATTATAAATATTTAAAAGTTAAAGTAGGTAAATATGATGGTCATTTAGTAGCAATTTATGATCCATCTAAAGTTAAATTAATAGCTAGTAAGACTTTTAATACAGGTACAGGACAAGAAAGAATTAAAGATATGTGTAAACGTTATAATGGTCTTGTATGTATTAATGGTGGTAGATTTAATGATACAACTGGATATGGTAGTGATATACCTAAAGGTACATTGATTCAAAATGGAAAAATCATTTGGTCTGATACTTCTAAAGCTACTAATCTAATAGGATTTAATAATGATAATAAATTAGTTCTTGCTACTTTAACTGCGCAAGACGCTATTAAAAAAGGTATGAGAGATGCATTACAATTTGGACCATTCTTAATAGTTAATGGTAAAAAATTATCTTATGAATCTAAAGCAGGAGGTTATGATAGAGCTGCTCGTGTTGCAATTGCACAAAGAAAAGATGGAGTAGTACTATTCTTAGTAACTGAAGGAGTTCATACTAGTGGACCTACTTTATTAGAGGTAATTGAAGTACTTGAAAAGTATGGTGCATATAACGCTGCTAACTTAGATGGTGGTACGAGTGCACAATTAGTAGTCAAAAATAAATTAATGAACAAACCAAAGACAGTTTACGGAAAAGTAGTAGCAGATGGGAGAAGAGTTGTAAGTGGATTTGGTCTACTTAAATAATAGGAGGATTTTATGGTTAAACAATTAAATGAAAAAAACTTTAAAGAAACAATTGAAAAAGAAAAAAATACTGTATTAGTTGATTTTTATGCTGATTGGTGTGGACCTTGTAAAATGTTAGGACCAATTATGGAAGAAATAGCAAAAGATAATACTGTATATAAAATTAATGTAGATGAAGCTGAAGACTTAGCTCGTGAATTTGGAATTAGTAGTATCCCTTGTGTTATTGCATTTAAAGATGGAAAAGAAGTAGAACGTTCAATTGGACTTAAACCTAAAAAAGAAATTGAAGAGATGATTAAATAATGATAGATATTATAATTATAGGTGCTGGACCTGCTGGACTTACCTCTGCAATATATGCAGCTCGTGCTAAGAAAACAGTTAAGGTATTTGAAGCAGTTACTTATGGTGGTAAAATAATTAATGCTTTAGATATTAAAAATTATCCAGGATTTGAAGAAATATCTGGATATGACTTTGCAGCTAAATTATATAGTCAAGCAACAAATTTAGGTGCTGAAATTGCATTCGAAAAAGTTATTGATATTAAAGATTTAGGAGATACTAAAAAAGTAATTACAGAGGATAATGAATATGAGTGTCGTGCTGTAATAATTGCAACTGGAATGCAAAATAAAAAGCTTAAGTTAGAAAATGAAGATAAGTTTTTAGGAAGAGGAGTTTCATATTGCGCTACTTGTGATGGAGCATTCTTTAAAGAAAAAGTAGTGTCTGTATATGGTAATGGAAAAACAGCTATTGAAGATGCAGTATTTTTAACTGATTTATCTTCTAAATTATATATAATTAATCAAGGAGATAAATTCTTGGATGAAGTAGATGAAGAATTATTAAATAAACTAAAGAGTAATGATAAAGTAGAATTTTTATATAATACTAAAATTACTAGTTTAAATGGAGAAAATAGTTTAGAATCTATTACAGTTTCATGTAATGATGAAAATAAAGATCTTCAAGTATCAGGATTATTTGTTGCTTTAGGATCTGTTCCAGAAAACTCAAATTTTTCTAAGTATGTAGAATTAGATAATTTAGGATATATTATATCTGATGAGGTTGGACATACTAAGACTCCTGGTATATATGTAGCAGGGGATACTAGAAGTAAAGAGTTTAGACAACTTACAACAGCAACTAGTGATGGAACAAATGCTGCTCTTACTGCTATCAAGGAGATGAAGTAATGGATTATTCATATAAAATAGCAAGGGATAGACTTGGTAGTGATAATGGTTTTTATCAAGCTAATAATTTTAAATTAGTTGATTTATCACTAGGTAAGTGTACGTTAGAGGGAGTATTAACTAAAAGTAGTTTCAATCCTTATGAATTAGTACATGGTGGTTATATATTTGGTCTTGCAGATACTGCAGCTGGAGCTGCTGCTGCAACATATGGAAAAGTATGTGTTACATTAAATGCAAGTATTAATTACATGAGAGCAATTAAGAAATCAGTGCCTAAAATATTTGCTAAAGCGGAAGTAATTAAGGCTGGAAAAAATACAGCTGTTGTAAATGTTGATGTTTTAGATGATAATGATCAAGTTATGGCATCAAGTACTATGACATATTATTATTTGGACGAAAAGATATAAAAATATCTTTTTTTTCTTGAAAAATAAGCATTTTACTACTTGAATAATAAAAATTGTTATGCTATAATTCATTGTAGTGAAAAAACGAAGGGAGGGAAGAAAATGATTAGACAAACCGTAAAAGATGGTAATGTTGAAGCAGCTTTAAAAAGATTTAAAAATAAAGTAGCAAGAGACGGTGTCCCTTCTGAAGTTAAAAAAAGAGAAAATTATACAAAACCAGGAGTAGCTAGAAGAGAAAAAATAAAAGAAGGAATTAAAAATTCTCGTAAAAGAAATAAAAAAAGAAATCATGGTGAATAAGTGCTTTAGCACTTTTTTATTTTGCTTGTCTATGCTAAAATATACTTGGGAGATGGGAATATGAACTTATATGAAAAATTTAATGAAGATATGATTACTGCAATGAAAGAAAAAGATAAAGATACTTTAGCAGTACTTAGACTTGTTAAAGGAGCTATGCAATTAGATCATATTAATAATAAAAAAGAACTTAATGAAGAATTACTTATTGATGTAGTTGGTAAACAAATAAAGATGAGAAATGATTCTTTAGATGAATTTAAAAAAGGAAATAGAACTGATTTAATTGAAAAGACTGAATCAGAGATTAAAATCTTAAACAATTATTTGCCTGAACAATTAAGCGATGAAGAAGTTATAAATATAATAGATTCAGCATTTGATAAAATTAAGCCTAGTAGTTCTAAAGAAATGGGTTTAATTATGAAAGAAGTTACACCTAAGTTAAAAGGTAAAACTGATATGAAAAAAGTTAGTGAAATTATTAAAGAAAAGTTATCATAGAAAGGGTTGATAGTTATGCGAGGTATATTTAATTCTACATTTACTGAAGTACTTGGCATGACTTGGCCTACTTTATTTATTTCCGTTGTATTAATAGTTACTATTAGAATTGGATATTTATTAAAACATAAAGATGAATTTGTATTTTATAAAGAAATGACTTATTTATTATTTATGTTATATATAATTTGTTTGTTCCAATTAGTGACTAAAGATGATTTAAATTATTTATCTGGAAATAATTTTGTACTTTTTAAAGAAATGTTTAGGTATAAATTAGGAACTAGATTATTTTATAGAAATATAGTTGGTAATGTAATTATGTTTGTTCCTTATGGTTTTTTTGCTTCATACTATATAGACTTAAAAAACCCGATAAAAGCATTTTTATTAATATTATTTGCATCTGTTTCTATAGAATTAACTCAACTTGCAATAGGAAGAGTATTTGATGTAGATGATATATTATTAAATGTATTTGGAGGAATGCTAGGATTCTTAATCTATTTTATACTTAGAAAAATATATGATAGATTACCTGATTTCTTTAAAAGTAAATTATTCCTTAATATATTTACTACAATTATTATGTTTTTAGGTTTAATGTTAGTATTTTGGAGGTAACATGGAAATAAGTATATTTAATGAAACTAATGAAGATTTAGATATAGAATTAAAGGAATTAAAAGAATTACTTGAAAATGTTGCAAGAGATGAAAAACTTGATAACATTGTTTTTAATGTAATTATAATTGATAATGAAAGAATAAAAGAAATTAATAAAAAATATCGTAATATAGATAGAGAAACTGATGTTATATCATTTGCTTTAGAAGATGATAAAACGATGAAATTAGATGATATTAGATTACTTGGAGATATTTATATATCTATTGATAAAGTAAAGAGTCAAGCAGAGGAATATGGACATTCTTTTAAAAGAGAATTATCTTTTCTTGCTGTACATGGCTTCTTACATTTATTAGGATATGATCATATGACTAAAGAAGATGAAGAAGTTATGTTTAGTAAACAAGAGGAGGTCTTGTCTAGATATGGTATTGAAAGGTAATAGATATAAAAAGGAAAAAAAGACAGTTAAAAATACTTTTTCAAATGCATGGAATGGTATTTGGTATACATTTAATAATGAAATAAATTTAAAAATACATATGTTAGCAGCTATATTAGTTTTAATAGGTGCTTACATATTAGAACTTAATTATTATGAAATTATTATATGTATGTTATTAATAGGGTTGGTTATTAGTTTTGAACTAATTAATACTTTGGTTGAAATGATAATTGATTTAGTAAGTCCTAAATATAATGAACTTGCTGGAATGATTAAAGATGTAGCGGCTGGTGCAGTTTTAGTTATTTCTATTACTGCTTTAATAATTGGAATTGCTATATTTTTACCTAAGATATTAATTTATATTGGTTTGTGATACTAGGAGGATATATGATTGAGAGGTTGTTAAAGTTACAAGAGAATAGTTATGTACCAATAAGTAAGTATCGTACATCATCTATTGTTGTAACTAAAGATGGTAATATATTTGATGGAGTTAATGTAGAGAATCCTTCATTTAGAGATGGATTATGTGCTGAACAAAATGCAATTGTTAGTGCTTGTAGTAAAGGATATAAAAAAGGAGATTTATCATTATTATATGTAATGACAGATGGAAGTACGGTATCTACTCCTTGTTTTTTATGTAGACAAGTTATTAATGAATTATTTGAAGAAGACTCATTAGTAATTTGTTATAACAAAAAAGGAGAGTCTAAGATATTTAAAGTAAAAGATTTATGTCCATTCCCATTTGGTGAGGAGGATTTAGTATGATAGAAGAAAAATATCGTAAAGCATTAATTAAATTATTACAAAATGCAGTAGTACCATCTGATTCCTTACATTTTTCTAGTATTGTTGTTATGAAAGATGGAACAGAGTTTTCATCAATTAATATTAAAAATGCAGTATTTAGAGATACGATATGTGCTGAACAAGGAGCAATTGCTCAAGCTATTACTAAAGGATATAAAAAAGGTGATTTTGATAAAATATATGTCATGGTAGGTAGTGAAAGATTATCTGATTTAAAGTATTTAAATAGAGCTGTAATATCAGAGTTTTTTGAACCACAAAGAGATGTTATATGTATGAATTTATTTGGTGAAGGAGTAATACTTAAAGTAGATAATTTGTATTCATCAGTATTTAATTATTAGGAGGGTTTATGAAAAGTGGATTTGTAAGTATTGTAGGTAGACCTAATGTAGGTAAGAGTACACTTTTAAATAGTTTACTTGAAAGAAAAATAGCTATTACTAGTGATGTATCAGGTACTACTAGAAATATTATAGAAGGAATATATAATGATTCTGATTCACAAATTATTTTTATAGATACTCCTGGAATACATAAACCACAAAATAAATTAGGGAATTATCTTAATCAAAAAGCCTATATTACAATTGATTCTGATTTAATATTATTTTTAATAGATGCAGAAAAAGGATTTGGTAAAGGAGATCAATTTATCTTAGAAAAGATTAAAGAAGCAAAAAAAGATACTTTTTTATTATTAAATAAAGTAGATAGAGTTGAAAAAGATAAATTATTACCTATGATTAATGATCTTTCAAAAGAATATGATTTTAAAGAGATAATACCTATTTCTGCTTTAAAAGGAATTAATGTAGAAGATTTAATAAATACTATCAAAAAATATTTAAAAGATGATATTAAGTATTATGATGATTCAGTTATTACCAATGTAAGTCGTAATTTCTTAATTGGTGAATTCGTAAGAGAAAAGATTCTTCATTTAACTCATGAAGAAGTACCACATACTGTAAATTGTTATGTAGAGGATTATTACGACAAAGGTAGTTCTATTAATATTAAAGTTGCTATTATCGTTGATAGAGATAATTTAAAAAAGATTATTATTGGTAAAAGAGGTTCTTTAATAAAAAGAATAGGAATAGAGTCCCGTAAGGATATAGAAGAGTTTTTAGGTAAGAAAGTATATCTAGAAACTTACGTAAAAACAATTGAAAATTGGAGAGATAGGGAAAAGTATTTAATAGAATTTGGATTGACAGATGAATTAAAATAAGAGTATTAAAACTCTTTTTTTATGATATAATTTAAAATAGATGGGAGTGTTAATATGATATATAATGAACAAAAGAAAGGTAATGTTTTTGTAAAAATTATTCTTTATATTTTAATTTTAATAATTGGAGTAGGTATTGGAATATTTATAGATAAAAACTATTTAAAAGAAGAAGATAAATGTATTAAAGAAGAAACTAAAGAAGAAGTTAAAAATGATACTAGTACACCTAAAGTACTAGGGCAAACTGAAATTAGTACTTATATGTATTCAATTGAAAGTTATATAATAGCAGCTACAACTAATGTAAATAATAATGAATATGGACCTTTAACTGATAGTAGCAAGATGTATTATATACCTATTTCATGTATTGATCTAACTGAAGGTGGAGGAAATCCTTTAGGTGATTGGGAAGCTGCATATGTAGCAGTTCATTATAATGCTGATATGTATTCATTCGATTATTATTTCACATTTATAGATAGTGCAGGTTATGGAATGAAACTTATAAAATCTGATCAAATTAAATCAAATGGAGAACAAATAGAGTCTAATAAAGCAGGTTTAAACTTAGACAGTATTGTAAAACAAAAAGTTGATGGAATAGAACAAAATGTTGTTTTAAGTTCAGTAAGTACTAAAGCTTGTTCTGCAGAAGAAGGGACTATTATTAACTTAAATTCATAAAAAGAAAGCAATTGCTTTCTTTTTTTAATATTTATATAATTAAAGAGGAAAATAATAAAAAAAATAATAATATATATTAGGTGATATAATGACTGAGATTAAGAAAATAGAAGGAATAGTTATTAGTTCAACTAATTATAGTGAATCTAGTAAAATACTTAATATATTTACTAAAGAATTAGGTATTATTGGTGTTATATCTAAAGGATGTAGAAAAGTTAAAAGTAAGTTAAGAACTATTAGTAATAATTTAACTTATGGAGATTTTAATTTATATTATAAAGAAGATGGATTATCAACACTTATAAGTTGTGATACTAAAGTATTTTTTAAAAATATATTAACTGATATTACTAAAATAGGTTTCGCTACATATATAGTTGAATTAGCTACACAAACATATAAACAAAATAATGATAGTGAAATATATGATTTACTTATTAGTTCCTTAAATAAAATAGAAGAAGGATTAGATCCTTTAATTATTACGGATATTTTAGAATTAAAATATTTGGATTATTTAGGAATAGGAGTTAATCTTGATTCGTGTAATTTATGTGGTAGTACTGAAGATATAGTTACTTTTAGTTGTGACGCTGGTGGTTATGTTTGTAGAAATTGTTATACTAATGAATTAGTAGTTTCATCTAAAAGTATTAAAGTACTTAGAATGTTTTATTATGTAGATATAGATAGAATAAGTAAACTTGATTTAGCTAATCAAACAGTTAAAGAAATAACAGCATTTTTAGATGATTATTATGATAAGTATTCAGGTTTATATTTAAAAAGCAAAAAATTCTTAGAACAATTTGATTCAAATAAAAAAGAGTAGATATTACTCTTTTATTTTTGTTAATTTATTTAATAATTCAACTGCGATATCTTCTGTTTTATTATCTATATCAAGAGTTGGATTAAATTCAACTAAATCTAATGATTTAATTAAAACTTTATGATTTATTAATTCATCAGCTATTGAATAAGCTTCATTTAATGATATTCCTGATGTAGCTGGAACACTAACTCCAGGTGCAAGGATTGGATCTATTACATCTATATCATAGCTTATATGAACTCCATTTGTTCCATTACTTGCTATTTTAAAAGCTTCTTCCATAACTTTTTTTGCCCCAAGTCTATGAACATCATCAGTAGAGAAGATTTTGATATTATCTTCTTTTAATACTGGTAGTTCCCAATCATCTATATCTCGACCACCTACGATAACAGTATTTACATGTTTATAATAATTACCATCATGAAACTCTGTAAGAAGAGGACATCTACCATTATTAGCAGCTAGTGGTAATCCATGTAAATTACCAGTTATAGTAGTTTCAAATGTGTTATAGTCTCCATGAGCATCAATCCATATGATACCTAGGCTTTCTTCTTTTTTAATTGACGCTAAAGCAGAAGCAATAGCTATAGTGTGATCTCCACCTAGAGTTATCGGAAACATATCATTTTCTTTTATTTCTTTAACTTTGTTATATAATTCTTCATTAAATTTATTAACTCCAGCTAAGTTTTTCTTTCTATTCTTTCTATCTCTTTCTTTTTCTACATTAGGTTTATCTACCTTATATATAGGGTATTTATCTTTAAAGTGTTCTGAAAGTACGTGTGGACCAAAGTTAGTTCCATCTACTTTAACACCTAAATCTTGATTTGCTTCAATGATTGCTATTTTCATAAAAAACCTCCATTATCATTTTACTACTTTTAATATTTATTTCAACCAATCTCTTGTTAATATTTGTTAATCGTTATACATTATAAATAGGTGATTATATGAAATACAACTATCATTCCCATACTTTTAGATGCGGACATACAGATAACTCAAGTGATGAAAACTACATAGTAAAAGCCATAGAATATAATTATAAAAAATATGGAATTAGCGATCATGTACCAGTTTATCCATTAATGTATACTGATCCATCTATTAGAATGAATCATAATTTAGTAAATGATTATATAGAATCTATTAATTCTTTAAAAGAAAAATATAAAAATGATTTAACAATATATTCTGGATTTGAAGTAGAATATGATTATGTAATAGAACCTTTTTTAGTATATTTAAGAGAACAAGTAGATTATCTAATACTTGGTCAACATTTTGTTTTTTTTGAAAGAATAAGAGATAGATTAGATTATCCTGTAGAATACGCAAAAGTTGTATGTAAAGCTATAGATAGTGGTTTATTTGATTATATTGCACATCCTGATATATTTTATAAATTTAAACCCAAAAACTTAAATTCTATAGAAGAACAAGAATATAATAAATATGCATCAATTGCTACAGATATGCTTATAAATAAAACAAAAGAATATAATATTCCTTTAGAATTAAATTTAGGTGATGATTATACTAAAGAAGAACTTAGTTATCCTAATAAAGATTTTTGGAATAAAGTTAAAGAAAGTAATAATACAGTAGTAATTGGAATAGATGCTCATTCAACTAAAGAGATAGAAATAAGAGATACAAAAATAGAAAGAATATCTAAATTTATTGATATTAATAATTTAAATATATTAGATGATTACGATCCAGTAATTTATAGAACTAATAATAAAAAAATTAATGATGCATATATAAATACTAAAAATAATATAGATAAAATAGAGACAAGACTTATTAAATACTATAATGATATAGATAAATTGATATGTCATTTAAAAAAGGAAAATGAACATGCTAATAAACATGGATTTAGTACTAGTCAAAGTGATAAAGAAACTAGAAAGTTAAGAGATGAACTAATAGAATTTATAAATAATAATAGAGATAATAATTTAATAGAGAAATTAAATAAATATTATGAGATTTAAAATTTTTATTATATAATGAAAGTGGTGATATTATGAAAAAATTAAATGAATTATATAATTGTGAATACGATGTAGAAATAACGGGAATTAAGATTAATTCTAAAGAATGTGAGCCAGGAGATCTATTTGTATGTACTATGGGTGTTACAACTGATAGACATGATTTTATAGATGATGCGATAGCTCATGGAGCAGTAGCAGCTATTATTAGTAAAGATGTTGGTGAGAAAAGTATTCCTTTAATAAAAGTTGATGATACTAATAAAGAATTACCTTTAGTATGTAGAAAGTTTTATGACAATCCAGATGAAAAATTAACATTGATTTCTGTAGGTGGTACTGATGGTAAAACTAGTACTGCAACTATTATTCAAACTTTAATTGGAAGTAACTTATGTGGATATATTGGAACTAATGGAAGAAGATGTAATAAGTTTACTAGAGATACAGGAAATACTACACCAGATACTGATAAATTATATATGTATTTTGATGAATTCGTTGATGCAGGGTGCAAATATGTTGCAATGGAAACATCAAGTGAAGCATATTTTCGTCATAGATTAGATAATTTAACATTTAAAGCTGGTGCTATAACTAATATTACTTCTGAACATTTAAATATACATAAGACATTTGAAAATTACTTAGAATGTAAATGTATGCAATTTAAAAGAATAGAAGAGAATGGATATTCAATACTTAATAAAGATGATAAATGGTATCAAAAGGTATTAGAAAATACTCATGGTACAGTATATACATATGGAAAAGATAAAGAAAATGATTTATGGATTAAAGATTTTAAAGTTAGTCCTAGTAAGACAAACATTACATATGTATATAAAGATAAAGAATATAATATAACTAGTCCATTACTAGGAGATTTTAATGTATATAATCTTGCTGCAGCACTTCTTACAGTTCTTGCACTTGGTTTTGATATAGAAGAAGTAATACCTAGAATTGCTAATATCGATATTTCTGGAAGACTAGATCTATTACCTGATTTAGGTCAAAAGTTTACTGTTATGGTAGATTATGCTCATACTCCTAATGGAATAGCTAATTTACTTAAATTTGTACATACTCTAGATATAAATAGAAGTATAGTAGTTATTGGACAAGCTGGAGAAAGAGATCCTTATAAGAGGCCCGTGGTAGGTAAAACAGTTTGTGACAATGCAAGTTATGCGATTTTCTGTTATGAAGATCCTAGAAGCGAAGATCCAGTTAAGATTTGTGAAGATATAGTAAGAGATATAGAAGATAAATCTAAATATGAAATAGAAATAGATAGATCACTTGCTATAAAGAAAGCTATTGATATGGCAGAAGATAATGATATGGTTCTTATTCTTGGAAAAGGAAATGAAACATATGAGAAGTTAAAAGATGGTACTATATACTTTAATGATGAAGAAGAAGCATTAAAATATTTACAAGAAAGAATTGAAAGAGAAAAGGCTTAATGCCTTTTTTGTTTGTTTTATTTTCCTTTTTGTGTTATAATTATCAAAGTTAAAAAAAGGAGGGTTTTATGGAAAGAATTATTAATTTTAGATATGGTGATTTACAATTAGTTGAATCTGGTAAATTATTTGGTAATATGAGTAATAATCCTATGTATTTTAAACCTGGAATTGATACTCATGTAATCAATGGACAAGTAATGGCTAATAGAATGAACTTTGCAATTAGATATGGAGTACATGGTACGAATATGTTTAATACTGATACTAGTAAAGAAAATACAGTATTTAATATAACTCCTGATTATTTATTAGAAAAAGAAAAAGGAATGGTACAAATTCCTGCTGATATACTTATTGTTACTTCAGAAACTCCTGATGTTATAATTGGCTCTTATACTGAAGATTTACCTATTATAATGGCATATGATAAAGAATATAAAATACTTATTGCAAAAGCAATTACTAATGATTCTAATATAGATGATGTACCTGGTTTATTAGTAGATATACTTCATGATAGATTTAATTCATCAACAGAAGAAATAGTTGGTTTAATAGGACCTTCAGCAATATATCCTGAACATTATATAGATCAATTTGAAGAAAGAGGAGTTAGTATAATTAAAGCAAGTGAGTTTGATCCATTACATAGTAAATATTTCTTCCACGGAGAAGGATGTAACTTTTCAGGTGGATTTATAATGAGTGATAAAAATATTACTAGAGCTAAAACTAAATCACTTGATTTTAAAGCAAGATAATAATCTTGTTTTTTTTATTCTAAAAAATTGTTATAATATCTACAGGTGATAAATATGGATAAATCGCATATAAGAAATTTTTCAATTATAGCTCATATTGATCATGGTAAGAGTACTCTTGCGGATAGAATACTAGAAGTAACTGGAGCTGTTAGTCAAAGAGAAGCTAAAGATCAATTACTTGATAGTATGGATATAGAAAGAGAAAGAGGAATAACTATTAAATTAAATACAGCATCTCTTCATTATAATTATAAAGGAGAAGATTATAATCTTAATTTAATAGATACTCCAGGTCATGTAGATTTTTCTTATGAAGTTAGTAGAAGCTTAGCGGCATGTGAAGGAGCATTACTTTTAGTTGACGCAACTCAAGGAATTGAAGCTCAAACACTTGCTAATTTATATCTTGCTATGGAAAATGATTTAAAAATAATACCAGTTATTAATAAGATAGATTTACCAAATGCAGACGTAGAAAAAGTTAAAAAAGAAATAGTTAATTCACTTGGTTTTAGTGAAGATGAAATAATGCTTACTAGCGCTAAAACAGGATATGGAGTTAAAGAACTTTTAGATAGAATAATAGAAACTATTCCTTGTCCAAAAGGAAATGAAAAAGATAAATTACAAATGTTAGTTTTTGATAGTATTTTTGATAGTTATAGGGGAGTAGTAATATCAGTTAGATGTGTTAATGGTACTTTAAAAGTTGGGGATACTATTGAACTTATGTCTAATAATAAGACATATGATGTTGTAGAAATAACTAGACATACTCCTAAAGAAGAAAAGTTAAATGAATTAAAAGTAGGAGAAGTAGGATTTATATCTGGTGCTATTAAAGATATTAGTGATATAAATGTTGGAGATACAATTACAAATGCTAAAGATAAAGCAATTTCTAAATTACCAGGTTATAAACCAATGAAGTCCATGGTATTTTGTGGTATGTTTCCAATTGAAACTAATAAATTTGAAGATTTAAGAGATGCTTTATCTAAATTAAAATTAAATGATGCATCACTTGAGTATTCTCCTGAAACATCTACAGCTTTAGGATTTGGATTTAGATGTGGATTTTTAGGATTACTTCATATGGATGTAGTTAAAGAAAGAATTACTCGTGAATTTAATATAGAAATAATTACTACTGCACCTAGTGTTATATATGAAGTATTATTAACTAGTGGTGAATTAATAGAAATTGATGCTCCTAGTAAAATGCCTGAACAAACGAAGATAAAAGAAATTAGAGAACCATATATTCTTACTAATATATTTACACCAAGTGAGTATATAGGATCTATTATGGAACTATGTCAAGATAAAAGAGGAATATATGTTAAGATGGATTATATAGATGAGAAAAGAGTAGATATTCAATATAAAATACCTTTATCTGAAGTAGTATATGATTTCTTTGATAAATTAAAAAGTTATACTAAGGGATTTGCATCATTTGACTATGAATTAATTGGATATTTACCTAGTAATTTAGTTAAGATGGATATTTTATTAAATGGAGAAGTAATTGATGCTTTATCAGTAATTGTACATAAAGATTTTGCATATAATAGGGGGAAATCAGTAGTTGAACATTTAAAAGATGCTATTCCAAGACAATTATTTGAGGTACCTATTCAAGCAGCATTAGGAAATAAAATTATATCAAGGTCTACTGTTAAAGCTTTAAGAAAAGATGTTTTAGCTAAATGTTATGGTGGAGATGTAACTAGAAAAAGAAAACTTCTTGAGAAACAAAAAGAAGGTAAAAAGAAGATGAAACAAATAGGTAGTGTAGAATTACCTCAAGAGGCATTTATGAGTGTCTTAGCTGATGATTATGATAAATAGGAGGTCTTAATATGTTAAGTGAAGCACAAAGAGAAGAAATAAATGAAAAAGTAAGAACATGTGTTTATGCTTGTTTAGTAGAAGGATTAAATCAACAAGAAATAGAAAAAGAACATGGTATACCACAATCTAGTGCAGGTAGATATTTATCTTCTAGAGATAGAATAAAAGATGCATTAACAAGTGATTTTTTAACTAGTTTACAAGATAGTGGAATTGATTTAACTTCAGTTGATAATTTACTTGATTTAATTCAACAAAAGAATGAAGAAAATAAATATAAAGGAACTATTAAGGGAGGAATTATCTCTCAAGCTAATAATGGTTTCTCTAAAGATAAAGATGGAAAATTTAATGGTAGTGGGAAACACAAATAAAATAGAACATGTATATATTCATGTTCCTTTTTGTAAGAGAATTTGTTCTTATTGTGACTTCTGTAAGATGTTTTATAATGACTCTTTAGCTAGTAAATATTTAGAATCTTTAGAAAAAGAGTTTAAAAGTTTTAATCTTTCTAAAGTTAAAACTATATATATAGGTGGAGGTACTCCATCTGTATTAAATCGTAATAATTTAATTAAATTATTTAATATTATTAAAGATATAGAATTATATTCTGATTATGAATTTACATTTGAAATGAATCCAGATGATATAACAGAAGATTTATTAATATTTCTTAAGAATAATAGAGTAAATAGAATTAGTATTGGAATAGAAACTATAAATGAAAAATTTTATGAAT
Organism: uncultured Clostridium sp.; assembly: GCA_964578175.1. Taxonomy (GTDB): domain Bacteria; phylum Bacillota_I; class Bacilli_A; order RF39; family UBA660; genus RUG11788. The sequence goes on along the minus strand of CAZOBH010000014.1, from coordinate 6,320 downwards.
TTTTAAATAGATACAATGATTCAACTTTAACTTCTAAGATAGAATTAGTAAAAAAGTACTTTGATAATATTAATCTAGACTTAATGTATGCTTTTCCTGATGAAACTATTGATGATTTAAAAAAAGACTTAGATTATGTAACTAGTTTTAATATCGATCATATATCAATTTATTCTTTAATAATAGAAGAACATACTGTATTAAAAAATAAAAATATTAAACCAATTGATTCTGATATAGATAATGAAATGTATTATTTTATAATTAAATATTTAAAAGATAAAGGATATAATCATTACGAAATAAGTAATTTTTCTAAAGATAATAAAGAGTCTATTCATAATTTATGTTATTGGAATAATCAACAATATTTAGGAATTGGACTTGGTGCTTCAGGTTATATTAATAACATTAGATATACTAATACTAGAAGTATTAATAATTATTTAAATGGTAAATATATACTAGAAAAAGAAATAATAGATGAAAGAATAGAAATGGAATATGAGCTTATTTTGGGACTTAGAAAAATAAAAGGAATATCTAAAATGGAGTTTTTTAATAAATTTAATGTCCAAGTAAGTGATGAATTTGATATAATAGAACTAGTAGATAATAAGTTTCTTATAGAGAATGATGATTATATCTATATACCAGAAGATAAATTATATATATCTAATAATATACTTATTAATTTTATAGGAGATTAAGATGGAAAAAATAGATTATTTTAAAAGAGAAATTAATTATATAAAAAATGAATCACATCAAAAAGATTTAATCTATTTGATAAATAACTTACCAGATTATTTCTTTGAAATACCCGCATCATCTACAGGTAAGTATCATCCAGATTATGCAAGAAGTGAACATGGACTTGTAAAGCACACTAAAGTAGTATGTAGAATATGTTATGAATTATTAAATAATCCAATAATAGGTGGTAAATATACTGATAATGAAAAAGATTTACTATTAATTGCCACTTTATTACATGATGGATTAAAATCAGGTTTTGATCATGAAAAATATACTAGATTTGATCATCCGATTCTAGCAGCTAATTATGTTAGAGATAATATGGATAATTTAGAACTTAGTGACGAAGAAATAGAATTTGTTGCAGAAGCAATTGAGACACATATGGGACCGTGGACTACTGATTATAATGGGGAAGAGGTATTATCTCCTCCTAAGACTAAATATCAAAATTTAGTTCATATGTGTGATTATTTAGCTAGTAAAAAGTTTATTAATGTTAATTTTGATGAAAATATAGATATAGAAGGTTAATTGAAAGGAGTATTTATGTCTAAGTGGGATAAAGATTATATTAAATTATGTAAAACCATTCTAAAAGAAGGTAAAGAAGTTGAGAATAGAACAGGAGTTAATACTATTAAGATACCTGCCTATCACTTACATTTTGATTTATCAAAAGAATTTCCTGTTTTAACTACAAAACAATTGTATTTTAAAGCAGCAATCATTGAAATGTTATGGATTTATCAAGTTAAATCTAATGATGTAAGATGGTTACAAGAAAGAAATGTTAAGATTTGGGACGAATGGGAAATAGATGAAGATGGTTTTTGGAAAGCTACTCAAATGTTACCTGATGAAAATGGAAAATTAGTAAAGACTGAAGTAAAAAAAGAATTTGGAAAAGAATGGGCACATACTATTGGTACAGCTTATGGATGGATTGTAAATAAATACAGTCTTATTGATAAATTAATTGATAAGATTAAGAATAATCCAAATGATAGAAGAATGGTTATGAGTCTTTGGCAAGACGAATATTTAAGTACTGCAGTACTTCCATCATGTGTATGGAGTAGTGAGTGGGATGTTACTGATGGTAAATTAAATTGTTGGGTTCATCAAAGAAGTTGTGACGTACCACTAGGACTTCCTTTTAATATAACTCAATATGCAACACTTTTATCTTTAATTGCTCATGTAACTGGATTAAAACCAGGAACAATAGATTGGAGTATAAAAGATGCTCATATTTACGTTAACCAAGTTGATGGTATAAAAGAACAAATAAAAAGATTTGATGAACAAGGAGATTTAAAAGCACCTAAATTATGGATTAATCCAGAAGTAAAAGATTTCTTTAAAATAGATAATTCTCGTGAACTTAAAGATATAAAAATAGAAGGATATGAACATATGGGACCTATTAAGTTCCCAATTGCTCAATAAGAAATATGTTTAAATTAATAGCGGCAGTTGGCAAAAATAATGAATTAGGTAAGAATAATGAATTAATTTGGCATTTACCTAATGATTTAAAATTTTTTAAAGAAATCACTATGAATCAAACTATTATAATGGGTTATAATACTTATTTATCTTTACCTAGAAAACTTGAAGGAAGAAAATATATAGTTTTATCTAATAAAGACTTAGAATTAGATCCTGATATATTAATATATAAGAGTACTGATGAACTTTTAAATAATATAGATAATAGTAAAGACTATTACTTTATAGGTGGTGCATCTATTTATAAACAATTTATAGATATGTGTGATGAATTATATCTAACAGAAATAGATGCTGAGGATGATGAAGCTGACTGTTATTTTCCTGAATTTAATAAAGAAGAATATAATAGAGAAGTTATTAGAGACAATGAAGATAATGGTATAAAGTATCATCATGTCGTTTACAGGAGGATAAAATGAGTAGAGGTAAACTTATTGTTATAGAAGGAACTGATTGTTCTGGTAAAGAAACTCAATCTAAATTATTAGTTGAGAATCTTAAAAAGATGGGAAAAAAAGTGTTTACATTTGATTTTCCTCATTATGATAGTCCGACTGGTAAAATAGTTGGAGGTTGTTACTTAGGTAAACCTGAAATAGGTGAAGCTTATTTTAAAGAAGGGGCTAATAATGTAGATCCTAAAGTAGCATGTCTTTATTATGCTGCAGATAGAAAGTATAATATTGGAATTGTTAATGAATATTTAGATAAAGGATATTATGTAATTCTAGATAGATATATATCTTCTAATATGGGACATCAAGGCGGAAAGATTCTTGATAAAGCAGAAAGATTTAATATGTATCAATGGATAGATAGATTAGAGTACTGGTTACTTGATTTGCCTAAAGCTGATATAACTATATTTTTACATATGCCATATGAACAATCCCTAGAACTTAAAAAGAATAGAGTTAATTTAGATGAACATGAAAAAAGCCCAGAGCATTTAAAACATGCTGAGACTGCTTATGTTGAATTATCTGAATTATATAATTGGAACACTATTGATTGTGTTATAGATGGAAGAATTAAAACTATTGAAGAAGTAGAAAAAGAAGTATTAGATATTGTTACAAAATAAAAGAGATTATTTAAATCTCTTTTTTATTCGTCATCATCTTCCCAAGTAGGAACATGTACATTATATCTATCATCGTATACTTCATCTTCTAGTCTTTTTCTTTTTTCTCTTGCTAGAGTTTGATCAACTATATCTTTAATAGTTGGACCATCAGTAGAGTAAGAATCAATTAAATCAATTAAGTCTTTATAATTAAATTCTACATTATCTAAATTAATAACTTCTCTTGCTGGAGTAACAGTATCTAAATCAATAGTTTTACTTTCATCTGCAGTAGATATAATTTTTAAATCAGTTCCATTTAAATCTTCTTCTTTAAATGGCTTTCTAATGATATCTGGAACTCCATTAATTATATTAGATATATTTTCTGATAAAGTATATGGATTTTTTAATTTATTAGTTAATAATCTTTCACGTTCAATATTTATCTTATTTCTATCTTCATCTTGTAATATATAATTTTCTTTTAATAAGAATTCTATAAATTTAGGATCAGATTTTTCTAGATCTTTATTATATTGTTTAAATATTAGGTCATGAATGAAAATATCAGAGCGAATTTCAGGTAAGTCATTTTCATCTTTAACACTAGAATCGATAACTTCAATTTCATCATCAAATACATCATCAAAGTTATTCCAGTCAAATGCTTCTCCATCTTCATCTTCAAATTCATTAATTCCAATTTCATCCATACCAATGTCTTTTCTTACTTCATTATCTAAGTCAACATCAATATCTACAACACGATATACTTCTTGGAATGTTGTATATCCTAAAAGAACTTTTTCTAATGCATCTTGAAGTAGTGTAGTAGTTCCTTCATTTCCATATACTTCTTCACGTAATTGGTCTTTGTCAACATCTGGATTACTGATAATATCTCTAAGTCTTTCTGATATATATAATACTTCATGTAATGCTATACGACCTGTAAATCCTTTATAACAATTATCACAACCAACTGGTTCATATATTTCTTTAACTTTTTTATGAAGAACTCTTGCAAACATATGTCTTTCATATTTAGTAGTTCTTCTTAATTTTTTACATTTAGGACATAAAGTTCTTGCTAGTTTTTGTGAAATAATTCCTGTAACAGATGTAGCAAGCATGTATCTTTCAACACCCATATCTAATAGACGTTCAATTGTAGCAAGAGAGTTATTAGTATGGATTGTAGATAGAACCAAGTGTCCAGTAATTGATGCACGAACTGCGATTTGAGCTGTTTCTTCGTCACGCATTTCTCCGATAAGAATTATATTTGGGTCCTCACGAAGAATAGAACGTAGGGCAGCAGCAAAGGTCATACCAATTTCTGAGTTAACTTGTACTTGGTTAACACCCTCTATATTCATTTCTATTGGGTCTTCAACAGTAATTATATTAGTTTCTTCTTTATTAAGTGCTTGAAGCATTGAATAAGTAGTAGTTGATTTTCCTGATCCAGTAGCTCCAGTAACTAGAATGATACCAGATGGAACAGCTAACATTTTTTCTACTTTTTTAAAGTTCTTTGGTGAGAATCCAAGGGATTCCATTCCACTTAATCCTTTTTGGAAGTCTAGGATACGGATAACACATTTTTCACCTTCATTAGTAGGAAGTATAGCAACACGCATATCCAAATCTCTTCCACCAATTCTTCCTTTAATAGCACCATCTTGAGGAAGTCTTGTTTCAGTTATGTTCATTGCTGATAATAACTTAATTCTTGTTATTAAATTTCTTTCATATACTTTTGGAACAAGTGAATGGTTATGTAAGTCACCATCGAATCTCATTCTGATCATTAAAGCATCTTCAAGTGGATCGAAGTGAATGTCACTTGCTCTGTGTTGCGCTGCATATAAAATAATTTGGTTTACAATATCTACGATTGGTACCTTGACGAAATCATACTCTACCATACACTTTTGCCCCTTTTAAACTTTTTCTAGTCTTTTATTCTAATTTATTATATAATAATTTTGAAAGATAATCAATAAAGGAAAGTGAAAAAAATATATGAATAAAATGAATGAAAATGGGTTTGTATTAATAGAAGCTGTAATTGTAGGGGTTTTTGTTATGTCATTGTTTACATTTTTATATATGAATGTAGTACCTTTAGTTGGTAGATATGAACAAAAAGAAGCTTATGATAGCGAAACTTCAGTTTATAATGCCCATTTAATAAGAATGATGATTCTAGAAACAAAAGAGAGTGCAACTAGTGATATCCTTAATTTAAATACTACTGATTCTACTCGTAAAGTTAGTAGTGATAAAGTATTAAAATATTCTGGAACTAATCTTTGCAAATATTTATATGATAAAGATAATGGAAGTAGTTCTTTTACAAATGATGAATATGCCCATAGTAAAGAATTCTGTCAAGTTTTACTAGGAGAGCGTTTCTTAAATGTTAAAAATATTTATGTTTCATCTTTTAATACGACAGATTTAAAAAAATCAGCAATTGATCATAAAAGTATGTATAGTAAAGGTATAAGAGACTACATTAAAAGTATAGATAGATTTAGATCACCAAGTGCTTATCAAGGCTATCATAGATTAATAGTAGAATTTAATGATGGTACTTATGCTAATATAGAAGTGAGGGCATAGATATGAAGAGAATCAATAATCAAAGTGGATTTACAGTAATAGAATTAGTATTAAGTTTTGTATTTGTATTTACAATAGCACTTTCTATGTTTGAACTTTTATTTAATTATAGACAAAGAAGAGATGAAGAATCAGTTAGACTTCAAATGCAAGATTATAGCTCAGAAATTACCTTAGCTATTCAAAAAGATATAACTGAAAGAGTATTAAAAAGTATAGATTATTGTAAGAGTAATAATAAGATTATTCCTAACTGTCTTAAATTATACTTTAATGATAATACTAATAAAGAATTATCAGTTGAAGAAGATACAACTACATATGATGTAAAAACTAATTATAT
>CAZOBH010000013.1:0-30349 GCA_964578175.1 uncultured Clostridium sp. | reverse complement strand
TGAGCCAAGTGTAGAAGATATAGTTGAAGCAGAAGTAAAACCAATTGAAGATATAAAAACTGATGAAGAGAGAACAACAGTAGTTGAGGATATAGTTCCTGAAGAAGTAGTTGTTCCAGTAGATAATGAAGATGATTCATCAGATGAAGGGGCAGAAGGATCAAAAAATGTGCCTATTGATAATAATGTTAATCCAGATAGTAATGATGAATCTATTATAAATGATGAAAATGTAAATAACGAAAACACAGAAAATATAAGTATTTTAGAAAATACTGTACAAGAAAATGCACCATCAGAACAAGAAATAGAAGTAAAAGACGAAAATATTGAACAAAAAGAAGAAGTTAATAGCACTGAATCTGTTGAAACTGTAAAAGAAGTAGTGCCTGAAATTACTAATTCTGTAGAAATAACTGAGAATCCTAATGGTCAAGTTGTTCAACAAAATGGAACAGAAGATGAAAAAGTTAAATCAGTAGCAGTAATTAGTTCAGATACCTCAATTGAAGTGCCTGAGGGTATAGAAGAAGTGTCAGTTGATCAATTAACTGAGAATAATGATTTAGAAAGTGTTTCTGTTGAAGTAACTGAAAAAGAAGAAAACAAGGAAGAAGAAATTGAACAAATTGTTTTACCAGAAGCAACAGTTGGTGAAATAAATGAAAATGAATTAGTATCTGTTTATGAGAGTGAACAAAAGAAACAAGATGACGCTATTGCTAGAATGAAACGTGAAGAAGAAGAAAGAATTGAAAGAGAAAGATTGGCAAAAGAAGAAGCAAAGAGAAATGGAATCAAGCCAGATCTTCTTGCAAAAACAAAATATGTTGTTAATAATGACACATCAAATGTTAAAAATAAAAAGGTTAAGAATAAAACTAACAAAAAGAAAAAATCATTCGTTCCAACTTTCTTTATACTTTTAATACTTATGCTTGGAGCTGCAGGAGCATATTGGTATTTCTTCGTTAGACAAACACCAGTAAAGGAAAATAATTTTGAAACTCCTATAGCAAGCTATTATAAAGCACTTGAAAGTAAGGATGAAGAATCTGCCTTAAAAGCTTATGTACCATGTGCGTCATCTAACGAAGAATTAAAAACTTATATCAGTACAAGAATTGCAGATATTGGTAATACAGAAGATGTAACAGTTAAATATTTATTAGATACTGATCATGTTGGACCAAATCCTGAAGTTGTTTCTGATGCAGACAAGAAAGATATTGTTAATCGATTAGGTTCTATGTGTGGTACTGATAAAGTTCCATCAATAACTGATTATAAACATGTATATCTTCAAATAGTTGTTAAATCTACTGAACAAACAACAACTAAAGAAGAAGCATGGGTTGTTCAAATTGACAATAAGTGGTATATTGCAGTTATAAATCAATAAGAGCTTAGGCTCTTTTTTAGTAGAGGTAATTATGAATATAAAAGAAATAAATGTATTAGTATTAGCTTATCTTGGAGATACTATTTACGAAGATTATATTAGAAAATATTTAATAAATAAAAAAATATCAAATGTTAATGATCTTCAAAAAGAATCAATTAAATATGTATCTGCAAATGGACAATGTAGTTTTATTAAAGAATTAATTGATGATAATTTTTTTGGCGAAGAAGAACTTAATGTTATAAAAAGAGCTAGAAATAATAGTAGTCATGGACATCCTAAAAATACAGATGTAGTAACTTATAGATATGCTACTGCATTAGAGGCAGTAATAGGATATTTAGAATTATCGAATAAAAGAGATAGAATTGATGAAATTATGAAAAGAATATTAGGAGATTAATATGATAGTATATGGAAGAAATGTAGCTGAAGAAGTTTTAAAAAATAATAAAAAAGTTAATAAAATTATTATTAGAGAAGATTTTAATGATAAAAACATAAAATTATTACTAGAAAAAAATAATTATAATATAGAAATTATGTCTAAAAAGGATTTTTCTCAATTTGATAAATTTTCTCATCAAGGTATAATTCTTGACATAGAGGATTTTAGATATTCTGATTTAGATGAATTTATTAATATAGAAGACTCTAAAATAGTTATATTAGATCATTTAGAAGATACTCATAATTTAGGGGCTATTATTAGAACTTGTGAAGCAGCGGGAATAGATGGAATTATTATTCCTAAAGATAGAAGTGTATCTGTTAATTCAACAGTTATGAAAACTAGTGCTGGAGCAATAGAAAATGTAAAAATTGCTATGGTAACAAATTTAAATCAAGCAATTGAAGTACTTAAGAAAAACGGTTTTTGGATTGTTGGAACTGCAATGGTTAGTGATACAGATTATAGAGATATAGATTATAGTGGAAAAATAGCAATTGTTATTGGTAACGAAGGAAAAGGAATGAGTAAAAGTATAACTGATTCATGTGACTATGTAGCTAAAATCCCTATGTATGGAAAAATTAATAGTTTGAATGCATCAGTTGCAGCTGGAATAATGATATATGAGGTGGTGCGTTCTAAACATTAGGAGGGATTATTATATATAAAGAGTTAAATGACTATGAAGTATTATATATGATAGGTGAAAATAATGAAGACGCTTACAATATAATGATTGATAAATATCAACCAGTAATTGATAAGTTTGCTAAAAAGTATATAGATAGTTATCCAGGGATAAAACTTGATAAAGATGAATTAATACAAGAAGGTAATATAGGATTAATAAATGCTATATCAAATTATACAGAAGATAAAAATTGTCTTTTTTATTCGTTTGCATTATTGATAATTCAAAGAGAAATGAAAAGATATATTAATACATGTTTAACTAATAAGAATTTAATATTATTAACTGCAGATTCATTAAATGTAGAAATTGGTGAAGATTTAACTCTTCAGGATGTTTTATACAAGGAGAAAGATTCAGTAGAGGATAAAGTAATAGGTACTTATTATGAAGACTTATTATATAAATTTAAGAATGAATTAACTATTAATGAATCATGTGTATATGAATTAAAATTTAATAATTTTAGTACTAAGGAAATATCATCGTTATTAGATTTAAAATATAAAGCAGTTGACAATTATCTACGCAGTATAAAAAACAAATTGTCTATTTATTTAAAAAATAAGATATAATAAAAGTGTAGAATTGTGGTGATAATATGGAAAATCTAAAAGATCATTTAAGTTATGATAAAGATGCTGATAGATTAAAAGACATTTTTCTTGCTTTAGATGATCAATTAAAAATATTTCATCAAAGAGGATATACTGTATCTGTAAATCCTAAATATATAGAATATTCTGACGATGTTTTTGTTTTTACACAATTTGCAAAGAATTATGATGATATGGGAAAAAGAAGAAATATAGAAGACTTAGCAAAACTTGCAGTTGGTACTTATTTTTCAATTCCATCTGGTCAATTTGTTGATTATACATCAATTCCTACATCATATTTAAGAGAGCAATTTGAAAATCTTAATATGGATGATAGCGTTCCTAAAGCTACTGAAGATGATAGTTATTATAAAGACGTAATTGTTTTTGGTAGAAATGATATATATTACAATGATTATTTAATAAATCTTAGAGCAGAACAAAATAGAAATAGAACATCTACAAAATCTACTGTTAAATCATTGGGGACAATTGGTGGAAACGGAACTGTAGTAAAGGATAGAGGAATACCTAAAGAACAATTGAATGAGACTCCTAATTCTCAATCAGCATATATAAATATATTGTTTTATCCGATATTAGCAGTTGTTGCAGCAATGGTTGCTTATATAATTAATATAGTTTTAAATTTAGCTTAATCTTATGATTAAGTTTTAATTTGCAATAATCTTTAAATTTGTTGATATATTTGATAGAATTAAGTTGGTGATAGTATGAATAAAAAAGTAGTAGTATTTGGTGGAGGAACAGGTATCTCTTATATTTTAAGAGGACTTAAAGACTTCCCAGTTGATATAACGGCAATTATTACAGTTGCGGATAATGGAAGATCTACAGGAAGATTAAGAGATGAGTTTAATATTCCTGCGGTTGGAGATATTAGACAAGCAATTACGAGTCTTTCAAATGTTGATGATGACATAAAAGACTTAATGAAATATAGATTTAATACATCAAGTGATCTAGATGGGCATGCATTAGGTAATTTATTACTTGTTGGTGATTTAAAAATATCTGGTAGTTTAACAAAAGCAATAAAAAACCTAAGCAAACTATTAGATGTTAAACATAATATATATCCTATATCTGAAGACAATCTAACACTTATGGCTGAAACAGTAAAAGGAGAAATAATTGAAGGTGAAGAAGAAATAACAACAAATAGAGATCCTAAAAAACTTCTTTTCTATAAAAAAGAACCAAAAATAACAGGTGAAGCAATAGATGCAGTATTAGATGCAGATTTAATAGTCTTAAGTGTAGGAAGTTTATATACTAGTGTTTTACCTAATATTATTGGTAAAGAAATGAAAAAAGCAATTGAGAAAAGTAATGCCAAAATAATATATGTGTGTAATGCAATGACACAACCTGGAGAAACAGATGGATTTAAAGTTAGTGATCACGTTAAAGTTCTTAATAGTTATCTTGGGAAAAGAAAAGTAAATGCAGTTATTGCAAGTAATACTAAGATAGCTAAAGAAATGATAGAAAAATATCATAGAGCTGAGGAAAAAGATCCAGTAATAATAGATCATGAAGAACTTAAAAAGATTGGTGTTAAAGTAATTGAGAGTGATTTAGTTAGATTAGATGATGATGGTACTTTAAAGCATAATAGCATCTTAGTTGCTAGTTTAATATTCTCTTATATGATGGGAAATGATTATGTCATTCGCTACTGAAGTAAAAAATGAAATAAGTGAATTAAAATTAAGCCAATCTGAAAATATTGCAGAATTATCAGCATTTATTAGAAATAATGGACATTTTGTTGATAATAAAATAGACCTTTATACTGAAAACATGATTACATCTAAAAGGTTATATACTCTAATTAAAAGATTATATGGAGTAATTCCTAAAGTTGATACAAGACAAAATACAATCTTTAATAAGAATAATGTATATCATATAGAAATAGATGATAAAGTAGATTTTATACTAAAAGATTTATCTGTATTTGATGAATCAGGAAATTATATAGAATCATTAAAAGAGTATATAGTAGATTCTGATGAAGAAAAGAAAGCTTATATTAGAGGAGCATTTTTGGCTAAAGGGAGTATAAATGATCCTAAAACATCACAATATCATTTAGAGTTTTTGTTTGATAAGAAGTTTGAATCAGTATTCGTACAAAGATTGTTAAATGAATACGATCTTAATAGTAAAATCTTACTTAGAGATAATAAGTTTATGATATATATAAAAGATTCGGAAAAAATAGCTGATTTCTTAAAATTAATAAGAGCATATAAATCTGTTTTATATTATGAGAATTGTAGAGCTTATAAAGAAGAAAAAAATGTTATAAATAGACTTAATAATTGTGAACAAGCTAATATTGAAAGAATAATTCAAACATGTAATAAACAACTAGAAGATATTGATAAAATAGAACAAAAACTAGGATTAGATATATTAGATGAAAAATTATTAGTTGCAGCAACTTATAGAAAGAAGTATCCTGAAACTTCATTAAGTGAGTTGAGTGAAATTATTTCATTAGAAACTGATACTGAAATAACTAAGTCTGGACTTAATCATAGATTCCGTAAAATAAAGGAAATTGCTGACAAATTATAGTAAAATGTAGTACATATTTTAGATAAGTATGATAGAATTGAATTAGAATAAGAGGGATATAATGATAGAAGAAGCATTTAAAGTAAAAGTGTTTGATGACGAAATAAATATTTCTTCTGGAACTACATATGATGACCTGAGAAAGAAATATCAAAATAAGTATAAATTACCAGTTGTTATAGCTAAACAAAATGGTTCTTATCATGAACTTAACGATGAGATTAAAAGTGATGGTGAAATAGAATTTTTTGATGTTTTAAGTAGCTATGGAAACAGAATATATTTAAATGGACTTATATATTTAACTGTTTATGCTATTAAAGAATTATATGGGATTAATAAAAAAGTATATGTAAGATACGCAATAGACTATGGTTTATATATAGAAACATCAATGCAATTAACTAAAGAGATGTTAAAAGAGATTAATAAAAAGATGTTAGAAACTGTAGAAAGTGATTTGCCTATTGTTCCAGTAGATGTTGATAGGTTAGAAGCTATAGAATACTTTAAAAAGGTAAACGAAAAAGACAAAGCTAATATGCTTAAATATAACACTAATAGTTATATTAAGTTATATAGATTAGGTAATAGATATGATTATTTCTTTAGTTTTATGGTACCTAGAACTGGATTATTAGATAGATTTAAATTACATTATATTGATGAAAATGGATTTGTATTAATGTATCCAGATAGATATAACAAGGGTGTAATAAATGAGTATAAGCATCATGCACAAAGATTTGAAGTATTTAATGATTATAAAGAATGGATTAACTTGATGAAAATACCAGATAGTGCGGCTTTAAATAAAGTTGTTAGTCAGGGAGAGATAGGTAATCTAATTAGAATAGATGAGACTCTTCAAGCTAATAAATTGCTTAATATTGCTAAAGATATATATGAGCATAAAAATAGGATTAAAGTAATACTTATTGCTGGGCCTTCATCATCTGGGAAAACAACTACTTCTTTGAAATTAACAAATTACTTGAGAAGTTTTGGACTTAATCCATTACAAATATCTTTGGATGATTATTTTGTTCCTAGAGCAAAGAATCCTAAAAAGAAAGATGGTTCATATGATTATGAATGTTTAGAAGCTCTAGACTTAAAATTATTAAACAAGAATATTGCTTCTTTACTAGAAGGAAAAGAGATAGTTGCACCTGTTTATAATTTTATTAAAGGAGAACCAGAATATATTAAACCAATGCATTTGGAAGATAATGATATCTTAATATTAGAAGGTATTCATGGTTTAAATCCTAAGTTGTTAGAGGAGATACCTAGAAATAAACAATATAAAATATATATTTCACCTATGACGGGTGTTAATATAGATAGACATAATAGAATTTCTACTTCAGATAATAGACTCTTAAGAAGAATAATTAGAGATAATAGAACAAGAGGATATAAAGTAGAAGATACTATGGCTTCGTGGGAAAATGTAAGACTTGGAGAAGAAAAATATATATTCCCATATCAAGATGATGCAAATGTTACTTATAATACTGCATTAATATATGAACTTGGTATTTTAAAAACATATGCTGAGCCATTACTATATAATGTTGATTATAAAAGTGAATATTATGCTGAAGCTAAAAGATTGTTAAATTTGTTAAAAACATTTTTACCAATACCATCTGATGATATACCAGATGACTCTATAATTAGAGAATTTATTGGTGGAAGTTGTTTTAAAGTAAATTAAGGAGATGGAAAAATGAAAAAAATCGCTATTAATGGATTTGGACGTATTGGACGTCTAGTATTTAGAATTATGGAGGAAGATCCTGAACTTGAAGTTGTTGCAATTAATGATTTAACTGATGCTGAACAACTTGCATATTTATTAAAATATGATACAAGTCATAGAAGACATCGTGTTAATGAAATTACGTTTGATGGAGATCAAATAGTTGTAGGAGATAAAAAAATAAAAGTTTATGCTGAGACTGATCCAAGTAAATTACCATGGAAAGATTTAGATATTGATGTAGTATTTGAATGTACTGGAAAATTTACTGATAAAGAAAAAGCAATGGCTCATATTCAAGCAGGAGCAAAAAAAGTTATTATTTCAGCACCAGCTAAAGGTGATTTAAAAACAATTGTTTACAATGTAAATCATGATACTTTAGATGGAACTGAAGAAGTAATTAGTGCAGCAAGTTGTACTACTAACTGTTTAGCACCTGTTCTTAAAGTTTTAAATGACAACTTTGGAATTGTAAAAGGATATATGACTACTGTTCATGCTTATACTAATGACCAAGCTACACTTGATGTTCCTCATAAAAAGGGAATTGCAGCACGTCGTGGTAGAGCAGCAGCAGCAAATATCGTTCCAACTTCTACTGGAGCAGCTAAAGCAATTGGACTTGTAATTCCTGAATTAGCTGGAAAGTTAGATGGAATTGCAATGCGTGTACCTGTTACAACAGGATCTGTCGTTGACTTAGTTCTAGAACTTGGAAAGAATACTACAGTTGAAGAAATTAATGCTGTACTTAAGAATAATACAGATGAAACTTTAAATTACACAGATGATCCAGTTGTTTCTAGTGATATAATTGGTGAAAGATGTGGAGGATTAGTTGATGGACTTTCTACTTCAATTGTTGAAGCAGATGGAAAACAATTAGTTAAAGTAGTAGCATGGTATGACAATGAAATGGGTTATAGTGCTCAAATGGTTAGAACTGCTAAATATTTATGTGAAAAATAAGAGGTGTAAATCCTCTTTTTTTATGTCAACTAAGTATAAATTTTTATTAATATATGTTAATATATAAGAGAAGGAATAAGGTGATAAAATGAAAAAAAGTATTAAAGATTATGATCTAAATAATAAAAGAGTTATTATTAGATGTGATTTTAATGTTCCTATGAAAGATGGAGAAATAAGGGACGATAATAGAATTGTTGCTGCATTACCAACAATTAAATATGCAATTGAAAACAATGCTAAAGTAATTCTAATGTCACATTTAGGAAAGGTTAAAGAAGAAGCAGATCTAGCTAAAAATGATTTAAGACCAGTAAGTGTAAGACTTAGTGAATTGCTAGGTAAAACAGTTAAGTTTATTCCTACTACTAGAGGGGAAGAATTAGAAACTGCCGTTAATAGCATGATGCCTCAAGATGTTATTTTAATTCAAAATACTAGATATGAAGACTTAGATGGTAAAAAAGAATCAGGAAATGATGAAGAACTTTCTAAATACTGGGCATCTTTAGGAGATATATTTATAAATGATGCATTTGGTACTTTACATAGAGCTCATGCATCAAATGTAGGTATTGCTAGTAACTTACCTACTGGATGTGGATTCCTTATTGAAAAAGAATTAAATGAATTAGCTAAACTAGATAATCCTGAAAGACCATTTACAATTATTTTAGGTGGAAGTAAAGTTTCAGATAAAATAGGGGTTATTGATAATTTAATTAAAAAATGTGATTACATGCTAATTGGTGGAGGAATGGCTTTCACATTCTTAAAGGCAAAAGGAGCAAATATTGGTAAATCTGTATTAGATGAAGAAAATATTGATTTTGCTAAGAGCGTATTAGCAGAATATGGAGATAAAATTATTCTTCCTGGTGACATTAAAGCATTTAAAGAATATGATAATGATAGTGAAAATAGAATTGTATCTTTAGGTGAAATAACTGATGATGAAATGGGATTAGATATTGGACCAGAAACTATTAAAATGTTTACTGATATTATTAATTCTAGTAAAACAGTATTCTGGAATGGGCCATTGGGTGTTTACGAATTCTCTAATTGTACTGAAGGTACTAGAGCAGTATTAGAAGCTTTAGTTAATAGTGGTGCAACAACTATTCTAGGAGGAGGAGATATAGTTGGAGCAGCAGGAGAACTTGGATATAAAGATAAAGTTACTCACGCATCTACTGGTGGAGGTGCAACATTAGAATATATGGAAGGAAAAGTTCTACCAGGAATTGCTAGTATTCCAGATAAAGAATAATGAAAAACTTAAAATTAAAATCAATATTATTAATTTTAATAACTATAGTAGTACTTCTTGTAGTAATAAAAGATGATCTTCCAAGGATTTTATATAATTTAGGTCAAGCTAGATTAATATTTATACTTCTTGGAATCTTCTTTTTATTCTTGTATTGGTTTTTTAAAGCTTTAGCATTACATGGAATAGTCTATAATTATGAAAAAATAAAGTTAAGAGAAATACTTAAAATAATAATTATTACTCAATTCTTCCATGGAATTACTCCATTTGCATCTGGTGGTCAACCAATGCAAGTATATATGTTAAAGAAAAAAGGAATAAAAATAGCTCATAGTACTAATATAATTATTCAAAATTTTATACTTTATCAAATGGCTTTAATTACTCATGGAATAATAGCGGTATTCTTAAATTATAAGTTTAATTTCTTAACTAATAATGATGTGCTTAGAAATTTAACTATATTAGGTTTTTCAATAAATGCATTAGTAGGTATAGTTCTTTTAATTGTTAGTTTTTCTAATAAGTTTAACAGATTTATTTTAAAAGTTATTATTAAAGTTTGTTATAAATTTAGATTGGTTAAAGATAAGAATAAAACTATTGATAAATGGAGAAGAAAATTAAATGAATATCATGAAAGTGCAACATTATTAAGAGAAAATAAAGGGATAATAATTAAAGGGTACTTATATAATATATGCGGACTTTTAGCATATTATTTAACACCTCTATTTGTTATATATTCATTAAGTATAAATATTAATCCAGTTATTGTTTATGTATGTAGTGCTTATGTAACTATAGTAGGATCATTTGTTCCGATTCCTGGAGGAAGCGGAGGAATAGAATATAGTTTCTTACAATTCTTTGGAAATTATATAAGTGGACCAGTATTACCTGCTATACTAATTTTATGGAGAAGTATAACATATTATTTCTCTATGATAGTAGGAGGAATTTTATTTACTACATTTAAAGGGAGTGATGGTAAAGAATGAGAATAGGTTTATTTACTGATACTTATCCTCCATTTATTAATGGAGTATCAACAAGTGTATTAATGTTAAAAAAAGGTTTAGAAAAACTAGGACATAAAGTATATGTTGTTACTGTTAATAATGAGGATCTTCATTATCGCTTAGATGAAAATGGTACAGTACTTAGAATACCTGGTGTTCCAATAGGTATATATGATTATAGATTAACTGGTATTTATCCAGTAAGAATGATTAATACAATAAAAAAATGGGATTTAGATATAATTCATTCTCATACAGAATTTGGGATAGGTACGTTTGCTAGAATATTTGCTAAACAATATGGAATACCTCTAGTTCATACATATCACACTATGTATGAAGATTATGTTCATTATATTACAAAAGGATATTTTGATAAACCAAGTAAAAAAATATTAGAGTATTTTTCTTTATTCTATTGTGATAAAACAGCAGATTCTTTAATAGTACCTACTAGGAAAACATATAATTTATTTAAAGAAAAATATAAAGTAGATAAAGTTATACATATAATACCAACAGGAATAGAGTTAGATAGATTCTATATAGAGAATGCTAATAAAGATAAAATAAAAGAAATTAAAAAGAAATATAAGATTAAAAAAGATGATTTTATAATTATTTTTGTAGGTAGACTTGCAGAAGAAAAGAATATTGAATTTTTACTTGAGTCTCATCCGGAAATAGTTAAGAAACATAAAAACGCAAAACTATTTATTGTTGGTGATGGACCAGATGCTGAGAAATATAAAAAATATATATCAGATAATAAATTAGAGAATAATATAGTTTTAACTGGTAAGATACCATATGATGATATGCCTACAATGTATCATCTTGCTAATATATTTGTAACTGCATCAAAAAGTGAGACTCAAGGACTTACTGTTATTGAAGCAATGGCAGCATCTGTTACTCCTGTATGTATAAATGATGAAAGTTTTAATAATGTTGTTAATGATGGACTTGATGGAAGAATATTTAATAATAAAAAAGAATATTTATCTATTATTGATGAGTTAATATCAGATTCAGATAAATTAGAATCATATGCATATCAAGCAAGAGTTGATTCAGAAGTGTTTAGTTCTAAATATTATGCAGAAAGAGTATTAGATGTATATAAAATGACTACTAGAAAACCAAGTAGTATTAGAAAAATAATAAATACAATTAAGAATATAGGTGATGAAGATGAGTAAATTAGTTTTTGGTAATCAAAAAATGTATATGAATATGGATGATGCTATATCTTTTGCAAATGAAATTAAAAATAGTGATTTAACTAATGTAGTTATATTTCCATCTAGTATTTATTTATATTTATATAAGGACTTATGTTCTTTTGGTTCACAAAATGTATCTATTTATGAAAATGGAGCTCATACTGGAGAAATATCTATAGATCAAATAAAATCTATGGGAGCTACTTATTCATTAGTTGGACATAGTGAAAGAAGAAAAGATAATAATGAAACTGATGATTTATGTAGAACTAAAGTAGAGAAACTTATTGAAAAAGATGTTATACCTGTTTTATGTATAGGCGAAAATGAAGATGAAAATGTTAATAATAAGACATTAGAAGTACTAAAAAGACAAATAAACGCTGTTTTTACTGGATTAAAGTCAAATAATCTAATTATTGCATATGAACCTATTTGGGCAATAGGTACTGGTAGAACCCCAACAAATGAAGATATTGATGAAACAGTTAGAATGATTAAAGACTATGTAAAAAATAATTATAATTTTGATATAAGAGTTCTATATGGTGGTAGTGTAAGTCCAAAAAATATTGACAATTTAAATAATATTGATATTATAGATGGATATTTAATTGGAGGATCATCATCTAAAATAGATGAATTAAAATATATTATAGAAAAATGTAAATAAGATTATAAAAGAACAGAGGGGTTTGGTTTTGAAAGATGTTATTATTAAGATTTCTATAAAGAAAGGAAACGAAGTTATAGAAATAACAATTCCACAAAAAGAATTTGATCTAAAAGAAATATTTAGTGTACTAAGAGTTGAAGATTATGATAAAATCAACTCTTTTTTTGATGGTGAAAATATTGATAATAAGATTAGTGATTTTTTACATGAATTAGGTATTCCTAATAATTTAAAGG
Organism: uncultured Clostridium sp.; assembly: GCA_964578175.1. Lineage (GTDB taxonomy): Bacteria > Bacillota_I > Bacilli_A > RF39 > UBA660 > RUG11788. The sequence continues at coordinate 17,414 of CAZOBH010000013.1, read as the reverse complement.
GATATAAATACTTAATTTTCTCTATCAAAAGTATTATTAATGATAGAAATAAAGAAATTGTAGAAATATATAGAGAACTTTCTCGCAAATATAAAACTAGTGAAAATGCAGTAGAGCATGCTATAAAGAACGCTATAAGGAGAAGTTTTAGAATGGGAAGACTTTCACTTATAAATAATATTTTTAGTTATAGTATAGAAGGAATACCTACTAATACTCAGTTTATTTTAATGGTTGCTGATAAAATAATTTGACAATCAGTTGACTTTGTTAAATTAAATTCATATAATTAAGTTAGGATAAAAAGAGTTGGAGGTCATTTTATGGAGCGAAAAATTACTTCTTATTTAAATCGATGGAAGAAAGATATCGATAAGAAAGTTTTGTTACTTTATGGTAATAAACAAATAGGAAAGACTTATTCTGTCTTAAAATTTGGAGAAAAAGAATATAAAAATATTGCTTATTTTGATTCTGAGAATAATAAAGAATTGTTAGAAGTTTTTAAGAATGAAAAAAATATAGATAAAATAATTATGCAATTGTCTTTATTAATTAATGAATCTATTATGCCTTTTGATACTTTAATAGTTATAGATAATGTTAATGATATTGAGATTGTTAATGCCGTTAAAACTTTTTCAAAGGGTACTGATGAATTAAAATATCACATTATTTTAATTAGTTCTTTAAGAGAAAGTATTAATAAGTTTAAATGTGAAGAATTACAATTTAAAGCTATGCATAATGTAGACTTTGAGGAATATCTTGTCGCTGTTAATAATAGACAACTTATTGAATTTATTAAGACTTCTTATAAAAATGATACACCAATGCCTTTCCATAGTGTTGCAATGGATTTCTATAATGATTATTTGATTACAGGTGGATATCCTGAAGCAATAGAGATGAGTTTAAATCAAACTAATAAGTTATTATTAAATACTGTATATAATAAAATTAATAATACTAATAAAAAAGAATTTGCTAATTTTGATAACTATATAGATATGATTAGAGCAGCGGAAGTTTATGATATAATACCTAGTCAATTACTAAAAACTAATAAAAAATTCCAATATGGACTTATAAAAAGTGGAAGTAGATCTAAGGATTATGAAAAAGCAATGGAGTTTATTCATAATAATGGATTTGCTTATAAATGCTACAAAATAAATGATGCTAAAATTCCTTTAAGTAGCTGTAAAGATCAAGATTCATTTAAATTGTATCTTAATGATACAGGTCTTTTATATAATAAATTGCATTTAAATAAAATAAGATTTTTATCTGATGATAAATATAAGAATGTTATATATGAAAATAGTATTGCAATAAGTTTAATAAACATGGGATATAATATTTATTATTATCAATCTGAAGGAAAAGCTGAAGTTAGTTTTGTAATTCAAACTAGAAATGGAAAAATTATTCCAATTGAACTAGTCAATAAAAATATGTCTAAATCAAAATCATTAGCTATATTTAGTAATAAAACAGGTGTTAAAGAAGCAATAAGAATTACAGATGAGAATTTTTCTAAAAAGAAAAATATAAAATACATTCCAATTTATGCATTATTCTGTTTAAATGAAGGATTAAAATAATGGATTTAATATACTTTAATTCACCCGTTGTTTTATCCTTCTTTTTTATTTCTTTATTTGCTTTAATACTAAAATATATAACTAAAGATGTTTCTAATGTATTGTTGTTTTCTACTTACAGGGGTTCTTTATTATCTCCTTTTACTTATCTAAGATTTATTACTCATATCTTTGGACATCAAAGTTGGGCTCATTTTATGAATAATTTTTTAATTATCTTAATAGTAGGTCCTTTAGTAGAAGAAAAATATGGATCTACTAATCTCTTATATATGATTTTAATAACAGCCTTTGTTACAGGGGTAATTAGTTTTATTTTTAGTAGAAACAGACTTTTAGGCGCTAGTGGTATTGCTTATATGCTTATTTGTTTAAGCTCATTTGCTAATATTGCAAGTGGGAAAATCCCATTAACTTTAATACTTGTATTCGTTTTTTATATTGTTAATGAAATTTTTTCATCTATTTTCATGAAAGATGGAGTATCTCATTTTGGACATTTAATTGGCGCTATTTGTGGGATTATTTTTGGTTTTTTCCCGTTGTAAGTGATATAATTTAGAAGGAGGATTAGATATGAAAAAACCATTATTATTATGTATTATGGATGGTTGTGGAATAAAAGAACTTTATGAAGGAAATGCTTTTGAAAGATCTCACAAACCATTCTTTAATAGATTATTAGAAGAATATCCTAGTTGTAGGGTAGATGCTAGTGGAGAAGCTGTTGGACTTCCTGAAGGCCAAATGGGAAATAGTGAAGTAGGTCATATGAACATTGGTGCAGGAAGAATAGTTTATCAACCTCTTGCATTAATTAATAAAGAGATAAAAGATGGGAATTTCTTTAAAAATGAAAAATTATTAAATGTAATGAATCATGTTAAAGATAATAATTCTAAATTACATATTGTTGGTTTAATAAGTGATGGAGGAGTTCATTCTCATATAGACCACTTAATGGCACTTCTTGATATGGCTAAACAAGAAAATATTACTAAACTTTATCTTCATTTATTTACTGATGGAAGAGATGTATCACCAACTAGTGCTTATTCATATATTTCTAGAGTAGAAGATAAACTAAAAGAAATAGGTGTTGGAAAAATCGCATCAGTTTCTGGAAGATACTATGGAATGGATAGAGATAATAACTATGATAGATTAATAAAATCATATGATGTTATTGTTAATAATAAAGGAGAAAAACTAGATTCTATTGAAAAATATATTGAAGATAGTTATAAAAATGATATTACTGACGAGTTTTTAATTCCAGCTAAGTTTGCTGATAATGGTAATATTGAAGAAAATGATGGAGTTATTGCTTTTAACTTTAGAAGAGATAGATTAAGAGAAATGTTTACAGCTCTTACTAATCCAGAATTCAATGATATGCCAGTAGTTAGATTTAATAACTTATCAGTTATAACTATGATGCCTGTTGTTGAGTCAGTTAAAGCACCTTCTGCATATGATGATCCTAATTTAAAAAATATTTTAGGTGAGTATATTGCAGAAAAAGGATTATCCCAATTAAGAACTGCTGAAACAGAAAAATATGCTCATGTTACTTTCTTCTTTGATGGTGGAAAAGAAGTAGAGTATCCTAATGAAAAGAAAATATTAATTCCAAGTCCTAAAGTTGCAACATATGATTTAAAACCTGAGATGAGTTGTAATGAAGTAACTGATTCATTATTACCTGAATTAGAAAATATGGATGTGGTAATACTTAATTTTGCTAATGGAGATATGCTAGGCCATACTGGAGTAATACCTGCTGCTATTGAGGGGGTAGAAGTAATGGATAAAAATCTTGAAAAAATATGGAATAGAATATCAGAATTAGGTGGAAAAATGATTGTAACAGCTGATCATGGTAACTGTGAAGAGATGTTAACAGAAGATGGAGAACCTATGACATCACATACTACAAACCTTGTAAGATTAATTGTTACTGATAAGAACTTAAAACTACATGATGGTAAGTTATGTGATATAGCTCCAACTATGTTAGATTTACTTGGCCTTGAAAAACCAGTTGAAATGACAGGAGTTTCTCTAATAGATAAATAGACGATTAATATCGTCTTTTTTTATGGTAAAATAATATTGGTGATTATATGAAAATAGATGATACTAATATTAATTACTTTTTAGATAAATACACAGATTTTGTGGATAAAATAAGTAAAAAATATAATTATCCTGATAATATTAGACATGTTTTATGTCTTATAATACCTGCCTTTGTAGTTAAATATGGTCTTAATAAAGAAAACCTTGTAATTAATTGTTTTAAAGACATAGTTATTTATATCCATGAAAATGTTCCAGGAAATTGTACAGCATATTTTAGTAGAATTATGAATAGGGATCTTGAAGGAAAATATTATACATCTAAAAAAATAGTTTTAAACAATTATAGTGGATATAATTTAATAGATTTGTTGGATAATATAATACATGAATATAATCATGCTATAAATTCTATTAATAATGAGATTCTTTTTGATGATAAAGAAGTTAAAATGAGAACTGGTTTATCATATGTAACATATGATAAAGACGACATTAAACATGTTAAAAAGAGAAGTGAAGATATTATTTTAGAAGAAATTATTAATACTAAACAAACTGAGGATATAATTAAGATAATAAAAAGTTTTTCTAAATATAAAATTGAGAATGAAGAGTTTAATACTGCTTTATATCAAATAGATAGATTAATTAAAGATGATTATGTTTCTGATGCTTATTATTTGCAATCATATATATGTAAGGAATTAATGAAAAACAAGACTTTTATACCAACTGTTGAAAATTTAAGATTAGCTGGAAATACAGATGATATTGAAAAGTGGTTTGATGATATAACAGGCATTAAAAAAAGTTATCAAGAGTTGGTAACTTTGTTAAATAAAGTAATGAATGATGAAACCAAATTGAGTAAGACTAAATTTTTTAGAAATTATCATATTAATAAGATAAAAGAAAAAATGAGAAAAATAATGGAAATAGTTAGAGTATATGAAGATAATTGTGTATACAAATAACTATTTTTTTATGTTTGCATCAGATATTATTTCTTTACTTATTACATTGGAATTTTTCCTTTTATATTCTTCGTCTAAAAAATAATAGTAAGAACCAGGTGTTATAACTCCATTTAATCTTAATAATGCACTACCTGTAACACCTAGTATTTGATCTACTATTTTAACGCAATTAGTCCATAATGCATAATATAAATGGTATTCACTATTTTTATTGAATTTATAAAATTTTGCTTTAGTAGCTTTATATAGACAACTACCATAATCTTGGTAATCATTTTCTGGATCTAGTTCTTGAATACATTTCCATTCATAGGATTTTTCCATAATTCTATCTATTTCTTTTCTAACTTTTTCTTTTTGATTATCAGTTAATGTTATACCAAATGCGAAAAATGTTTTTTTAGAATGTTCGATACAAAATTTTAAATATTTATCTCGATTATTTACTATAAAAAGAGTTCCGTCTCCTGCCATATCAAAAAATCTTTTTGAGTCCTCATCATAACATCCGTATGAATAAACTTTATTATCAAATATAAAATCTGCATGACCAAATCTACCTATATTTGAATCTTTTACACTAATTAAGATTTCAAGATCAACTTTATCATTATACAGATTTTTATTTATACTATTTTTCTCTTTTGTAAGAGACTTATTTATTTTATTAGCTAATCTATATGGAATAAATAATGAAATAATAGTAGGCATTGTCCATCTAAAACTTCTATTAGTATTATTTCTAGTATGATATTCAAAGAACCAATCTATTAAATAATGTGTTCCAATTATAATTAGGTATATACCTAACATTCTTGTTAAAAAGTTTATGCTTTGTATTACATTGCTTATAATTATTAAAGTAAATATTAAGTCTATAATAGCGCTTATTAGTAATCTGTAGAAGCCTTTTATACCCCTAATTTTATATATTATAAATATTGAGAATTTAATTGCTGTTAATAATAATACATAAGATGAAAATATTAGTGGAAATATACTTAGCATATTATATTTATTATTTAAAAAATATAGACCTATAAATATTATTAGAATCGATATAAGTGTATTTATTAGTCCTTTTCTTTTAAGCATATTATAAAAAACTGTAATGAACCCATATAAAATAACACCTGTTGAAACTATAATATGAAAAATGCTTGTAGATAATTCTGGTAAGAAAAATACTATAATTCCTAAAAGATAAAAAGTAATAACATAAAATAAATAGTTTTTATCAGTTAATACTTCATTTTTCATGTCCAACACCTCCTTTTTATTATATCAAAAAATATATATATTTTAATCTTTATTTGTTGAATATAAGGTGTCTAAAATGATATTCTATATATAAGGAATGGTGATTATATGAGAAACAATTTTTATAATCAATTCTTAAGGAATTTTAAAATAATAAGTGACCATTATGAGTACTTAGTTAATTTAACTAAAAATCATATATTTGTTGGTACTACTAATGAATGGATTATAGATAACTATTATTTAGTTGCTGAAACTAAAAATAATTTAAAAAGAGTATATAAATCTACAAAAAAGTTTAAATATGCTAACTACAATGTAGATATGTATGAAATACTAGAAAAGATATTTGTAAAACATAATTATGATGTTTCGTATAAATTATTAATAAGAGAATTAAACACTTATCAAACAAGAGAAGGTGTTTATTTAACTTATCAAAATATTGAATTAATACCAAGTATTATAAGTATGCTTGTAATAGATAGAATAGCTAAGTTGTGTATCGCTAAAAGAGATGAACAAGAAGAAAAACAAAAAGTAAGAGATTTAATTAGCAAAATTGATGAAAAAATAGCTAATGGTAAAAAGGTAGATCTAAGAGATTATATAAATATAGATGAAACAGTTCTTAATAATAGATATTATTTAGGTCAATTAAATTCTGAGTTACAAACATATGGTAGTTTAGCTAATGATGTATTTAAAGAACTAAATGAAATACTAGAAAAACATAATGTTAATATTAAAGAAATAGCTAAAAAAGAAAGTGAAGAGAGTATTAATAATAATATCTTAATATCTAATTTATTTAATGATTTAAGATTATTATCTAAAGTAGATTCTTTAACTTTGATTAATAAAGTTAGTAAAACAGAAAAATTACTTGAAGAAGATCCTATATACGAAGATATGACAGTTGAAACAAAACAACTTTATAGGAAGGCTATAATAAAGAATTCTAAAAATAGAGATGAGTATTTATATACAAAGAAGTTGATGAATAAGTCTATAACATCAAAAAGACATATTGGGGAATATCTACTTGTTAGACCTAATTATAAACTTAGAACTAAATTATATATTTTATTAAGTGCTTTATTAACTATTTGTATATCACTAATATTATCTTATTTCTTATTTAAGAACATTGTTTTAGGATTTATTTTATTCTTAGTTCCAATTAGTGAAGTAGTTTTGCAGTTAATGAATAGAATTTATTTAAGATTATATAAGTGTAAGCCATTACCTAAAATGGACTTTAGTAAAGGGATTCCAAAAAGTAATGCAACTGTAGTAGTAATACCTACTATATGTAAAAATACTAAAAAGATAGATGATATGTTTGAAAATTTAGAAATGTACTATCTTGCTAATCAAACTAATAATTTATATTTTTCATTATTATGTGATTGTTTTCAAAATGATGAATTAGAGAGTAAAGAAGACAAAGTTCTTGTAGATTATGGTAGAAAAAAATGTATTGAGTTAAATAATAAATATGGAAAAGAATTATTTTATTTTGTATATCGTAAAAGAGTATATAACGAGTCAGAAGAAAGTTTCTTAGGATATGAAAGAAAAAGAGGAGCATTATTACATTTTAATAAGTTGCTTCTTGGCACTATGTCTAAAGAAGATAAAGAAAAATATGTTTTATTTGAAAATATATCTGTACTAAAAAAGAAAATAAAATATGTTATTACATTAGATGCAGATACTGAATTAGTTTTAGGTGCTGCTAATAAACTTGTTGGACTTATGGCACATCCTTTAAATACTCCTAAATTAAATAAAGAACATAGTAAAGTTATAGATGGATATGGTATTGTACAACCTAAAATAGGAATTGATATAGAATCTACTAATGAATCATCATATTCTCAATTAATCGCTGGTATTGGAGGATTAGATGTATATTCAAGTATAACTCCAAATATATATCAAGATGCTTTTGGAGAAGGAAGTTTCTGGGGTAAAGGAATATATGATCTAGGAGTATATAATGAGATTCTTGAAAATGCATTTCCTGATAATTTAATTTTAAGTCATGACTTAATTGAATGTGCATACCTTCGTTGTGGATATGCATCTGATATTGAAGTTGTAGATGGTTTCCCTTCTAGTTTTTTAGTAGATACTAATAGACAACATAGATGGACTAGAGGAGACATGCAAATACTTGGATGGCTTAAAAATAAAATTAGAAATAAAAATAACAAAAAAGTTAAGAATAATATAACTGATATATCTAAATTTAAAATATTTGATAATTTGAGAAGAATTTTCTTGAATCCATCATTATTACTTCTTATTTTGTTGTGTTTCTATTTTAGTAAGATTTCACCAATGTATGTTTTACTAGTGGTTTTACTAGTTATAGCTTTACCAATATTTATAAATATAAGAGAATTTTTAAATATTCAAGCAAAAAGAAAAATGAATATTAAATATTATGATGATTTATTATTTGGTAATTTTGCTATAGTTGCAAGAGTAGTAATATCATTTATTACTATCCCATATTATTCTTACTTATATTTAGATGCAGCATTTAGATCTTTTTATAGAATGTTAATTTCACATAAAAAATTACTTAATTGGACTACTTCAGAAGACGCTGCTAGAAATATGAAAAGTGATATAGTTACATACTTAAAAGCATTTAAAATTAATTATGTATTTGTATCTTTATTAATACTAACTAGTATTGTGTTTAATTTTAAATATAAAATATCAATATTAATTTTATGCATTCTATTCTTAGTAGCTCCATATGTTATGTGGTTAGTTAGTAGAAAAGAAAAAATTGAAATTAATGATTTAAATAAAGAAGAAAAAGATAAATTAGAAGATTTGGCATATAAAACTTGGTTGTATTTCGATAGAATGTTAAATGATCAAACTAACTATTTAATACCAGATAATTATCAAGAAAACAGAGAAATAAAGATGGATAATAAGACATCAGCAACTGATATTTCTATGTCAATTACTGCTGTTATATCTGCTTATTCATTGGGATTTATTAATAAAAAGTATGCATTGAGTAAATTAAATGGAATTATAAAAACTATAGAAAAACTAGAAAAATGGAATGGCCATTTATATAACTGGTATAGAGTTGATACTTTAGAAAAAATGTATCCTAGTTTTGTATCATCAGTAGATAGTGCAAATCTTGCAATTTCATTACTTACAGTTGAAGGATTGTTAAAAGAATTTGATGAAAAAGATTTGTTAGATCGTGTTGAAAAATTATTTAATGATATGAACTTCACGTATTTTTATACTGATGAAGATGTATTTAGTATTGGTTATGATACATTAGAGGATAAACTAGTTCCTTATAACTATAATAAATTTGCTAGTGAAAGTAGAATATTAAGTTTTATCGCTATTGTAAAGGGTGATGTAAAAAGTAAACACTGGCTATGTCTTGATAAGACTTTAACTAAATATAAAAATAGAAAAGGTTTAGTATCTTGGTCTGGTACTTCATTTGAATACTATATGCCAATGATATATATGAAAAGATACAGTAATACATTGCTTGATGAAGCATATCATTTTGCATATTTCTGTCAAAAGGAATATATGAAAGAAGTAAACCCTCATTATCCTTGGGGAATATCAGAATCTGCTTATGCGGAACTTGATGATGGACTTAATTACAAGTATAAAGCTTTTTCTACTCCTTATTTAAAGATGAAAGAAGATATTGAACAAAGAGTAGTTATATCTCCATATTCTACTGTTTTAGCAATAGATATTAATCCAAAAGATGTATATCATAATATGGAAAAATATAAAAAGTTAAAAATGATAGGTCAATATGGATTTTATGAAGCATATGATTATGACAAAAAAGAGAAAGTACTTGCATATTTTGCACATCACCAAGGTATGATTCTTTCTGCTATTGCAAATAATTTAAAAGACGGGGTAATAAGAAACTATTTCCATCAAGATGTTAGAGTTCAATCATTTAATATTTTATTAAAAGAAAAAGTTCAATTGAATGCTTTAATAGACTTAAAAATGTTTGGATATAAGAAATATGATTATGAACGTGAAAAAGTTGAAAATGATATTAGAGAATTTAATGGTATCAATCAAGATCCTGAAATATCAGTTTTATCTAATACTAAGTATTCATTAATGATTAATGATCGTGGAAATGGATTTAGTAGATATAAGACAACTCAGTTAAATAGATATCGTAAGATTACTAAACAAAATTATGGTAATTTTATATACTTAAAAGATTTAGATAATGGAAAAATATGGTCTAATACCTATGCTCCTACTGAAGTTATTCCTGATAAATACAATGTGGTTTTTGCAACTGATAGAATTAAATTTATAAGACAAGATGGAGATATTGTTACTAAAACTGAAATAATTGTTTGTGGTAATAAAAATGCTGAAATTAGAAAAGTGTCTCTAAAGAATAATGGTACAAAACCAAGAAATATTGAAGTTACTTCATATACAGAACCTATAATTGAACCAAATATTACTGATATTACTCATAGAACATTTAATAACTTATTTGTTAGTAGTGAATTTGATGATGAGTCTAAATCACTAATTGCTTGTCGTAGCAATAATACAAAAAATACGAAACTTTATTATTTAGCTAAACTATTTATTCCTGATGAGGAATATGAAATTAGTTATGAAACTGAAAGATCTAATTTTATAGGTAGAAATAGAAATGTAGAAAATCCACAAGCAATGTCTATGAATAAATTAAGTAATACAATTGGTTCAAATATTGATCCAGTATTAAGTTTAAGAACAAGTATAACTGTTAATCCAGGAGAAGCTAAGAGTGTTTATTATATATGTGGATTTGCAAAATCTAGAAACCAAGTTATTAATATAGTTCAAGAATATGATAATAAGGGTTCTATTAAGAAAGCATTTGAATATGCAACTCTTGCAAATAATGAAAATACTAAGAAGTTAAATCTTACTGGTCCTAATATGAGAACGTATAATATAATGCTTAATTATTTGTATCAAACTAGTAAGAGATTTGTTAATGATAAGAGAAAAGATTTACTAGGATACAATAGTTTAAATCAAACGAATTTGTGGAAATTTGGTATTACTGGAGATTATCCTATAATACTAGTAGATATAAATGAAAGTGAAGCTTTACCATTTGTTGAAGATGTATTAAAAGCCTATGAATATTTTAAGAGTAGATCACTACATATAGATATAGTTATAATCAATAGAGAAATTGAAAAGTATAAAGGAATAATAAATCATGCAGTAGAGCAAGAATTATATAGAATGAATACTTTATATAATTTCTCATCTACTCCTGGTAATGTTTATGTATTAGATTCTAATGAAGTAAATAGTGAAGAATTAATACTTCTTAATATGGTAGCTAGATTAAAATTTAATACTAAAGAAGAAAAATCACTTGATGAAAGTATTAAAACTCTTCAAAAGAAAAATAGAATAAAAGAGTATTCACAACAAAAAGTAGATGTTGCAGTAAAAAATACAGATTTTAATGAAAATTTAGAATTCTTTAATGGTTATGGTGGATTTACTAAAGATGGTTCTGAATATGTAGTAATAGATCCTGATACACCAACTCCTTGGTTTAATGTTATTGCAAATGAAAATTTTGGTACTATTGTTTCTAATAATGAATGTGGATTTACATATGCGTATAATAGTCAAATGTTTAAGATTACATCATGGACAAATGATATAGTTCTAAATGATAAAACTGAGGGAATTGATATAAATGGTAATACTGTTGATTCAAATGTAGCTAGACATGGTTTTGGATATTCTACATTTGATCATGAAGGAACTAATTATCATTTAAGAACTACTCAATTCGTAGCTGATAAAGATAGTATTAAGTTTTATAAATCTACTTTGAAAAATATAACAAATAAGAAACAAAAATATACTTTATCTTTTTGGATTAATCCTACATTTGGACCGAATGAAGAGAAATCAAGTAGATATTTATTAAGTGATTATTATAAAGATATGAATGCTGTATTAATCAGGAATGTTTATAATACTAATTATTCTGGAGTAACTGCTTTCTTATCTTCAACTTTACCTATATCAAATTATAGAGTTGATAGAATACTATATAAATCTATTGAAATTGATATAGAATTAGATGCTAAAGAAAGTATTGATTTCTCATTTATGTTAGGTACTGAAATTGGCAATGATAAAGTTAAGAAACTTATTGATAAATATTCTCATAATAAAACTATAGATAATGAATTAAATAAAGTTAAAGAGAAATGGAAGAATAAATTATCTATAATTAAAGTAAAAACAGATGATAAAACATTTGATAATGTAATTAATGGTTGGTATGCATATCAAACTTATGCATCTAGAATTTATGCTAGAGCTGGATTCTATCAAGTAGGTGGTGCTTATGGATTCCGTGATCAATTACAAGATTGTACTAATTTAGTTAGAATTGATCCTGAACTTACTAAGCAACAAATATTAATAAATGCTAAACATCAATTTATGGAAGGTGATGTTCTTCACTGGTGGCATGAGGATAATCATTTAGGATTAAGAAGTAGATATAAAGATGATTTCTTATGGTTAATTTATGCAGTTAGTGAATATTGTAGAACAACAGAAGATTATAAAATACTAGATGAAGAAATTCCGTTCGTTTCAGGACCTATTTTAGCTGATTGGGAAGAGGAAAAAGGAATTATATATAATTATACTGATAAGAAAGCAACACTTTATAATCACTGTTTAATAGCCTTGAATCTATCAATGAATAAAATAGGTACCAATGGATTACCGCTTATGGGTGGTGGAGACTGGAACGATGGTATGAATCAAGTTGGTATCAAAGGAAAAGGTACTAGTGTTTGGTTAGGATTCTTCCAATATATGATAATAGAAAGATTTATAGAATTAACTAAAAAGTATAATAGTGCTATAGATGTTGATAAATATAAAAAGTACAATGAAAAAATGAAAGATACTTTAAATGATGTAGCTTGGGATGGAAATTATTATCTAAGAGCATTCTTTGATAATGGTGAAAAACTAGGATCAAGTGAAAATAATGAATGTAGAATTGATTTAATTTGTCAATGCTTTTCAATATTAACTGAAATAGCACCAAAGAATAGAATAGAAAGTATTTTATCTAGTGTAGAAACTTATTTAGTAGATCAAAGATTAGGTATTATCAAATTATTAGATCCTCCATTTAATAAATCTAAGAATAATCCTGGATACATAATGGACTATGCTGAAGGAATGAGAGAAAATGGTGGTCAATATACACATGCAGCTAGTTGGTATATCCTTGCATTAATTAAAACTAAACAATATGATAGAGCATTTAATTATTATCAAATGATAAATCCTATTAATAGAGGAATCACAAAAGAGTATGAAGATGTTTATAAAGTTGAACCATATGTTATAGCTGCTGATATTTATAGTAATAAAAACAATCAAGGTAGAGGGGGATGGACTTGGTATACAGGAAGTAGTGCTTGGTTCTATAAAGTAGGTACTACTGGTATACTAGGATTTAATAAAATGGGTAATAAGATTTATATTGAACCACATGTACCAAAGAAATGGAAAAAATATGAATTAGAATATCATTACCTAGATACTACTTATAAGATTAAAGTTAATTTAAATACACAAGATAATAGCATAACTATGGATGGTGAAAAAATTGATAAGAAATACTTCACTATCAAAAATGATAAACGCTTACATGCAGTAATTGTTAATATAAAGAGGTAATATTATGTTGAAATTTGATTTTAAAACTTATAATAACAAATATATAAATGAAAGTGATGTAAATAGTTATAAAGTTTCATTAGAAAAAATAAAAAAAGAATTATTTAATGGGAACTTAACTAAATGGATGAGTACATCAACATATATTGATAAAGAAACTATTGAAGATATAAAAATTACTTCAAAAAGAATACAAGAGAATAGTGATGTATTGGTTGTAATAGGAATAGGTGGATCTTATATGGGTGCTAAGGCTGTTATTTCAGCTTTAGCTCCTAAATATAAAAAGAATGATACTGAAGTATTATTCTTTGGTTATGATTTAAATCCAAATAGTTATATAGAATTATTTGAGTATTTAGATGATAAAGACTTTTCCATTAATGTTATTTCTAAATCAGGTAATACCTTAGAACCTAATTTAGCTTTTGATGCTATTTATGAGTATGCTAAAAAGAAATATAATGATAATGAACTTAAAGAAAGAATTATTATAACTACTGATAAAGAAAAGGGTAAATTAAGGGAATTGGTAAATGATAAAGGTTATAAATCGTTTATAGTTCCTGATACTGTAGGGGGAAGATTTTCTGTTTTAACTCCAGTAGGTATGTTACCAATATCTGTAGCAGGTTATGATATAGAAATGCTTTTAGATGGAGCAAATAACGCTATTAATAATTATATAGACGATGCATTAAATTATTCTGTTATAAGAGATATAATGCAAAATAAGGGAAAAGAAATAGAGTCGTATATTATATATGATGAGAAAATGATTTATTTCTTAGAATGGCTTAAACAATTATTTGCTGAGTCACTGGGAAAAGATGGTAAAGGAATATATCCTGTATATAATTATAATAGTAGAGATTTACATTCTTTAGGTCAATTTCATCAAGATGGTAAAGACATAATATTTGAAACAGCAATTGGCGAAGAAAATGATAATGATTTTATTGTAGATGGAAAAAATTTAAAAGATGTTAATAATATAGTGCTTAAATCTGTTTGTATTGCACATAATAATGGACATACACCATCTTCAGTAATAACTATTGATAGAGTTAATGAATATTCTTTAGGGGAATTAATTCAATTTTTCTATTTCTCAGTTATAAGTGGAGGATTATTATCTAATGTAAATCCATTTGATCAACCAGGAGTAGAAGAATATAAAAGAGTAATTAAAGAAAATCTATAAAAGTTTACTTAAATAAGTAAACTTTTTGTTTTTGTTAATGAAAATATTATAATTTATATTATAATTAAGATAGGTGATAGATTATGAGATATGATGATAAAATTATACCTTTTGATGAAGAAAGAAGAAGAGAGACAGCTAGAAGAAATGAACCACAATATAGAAATGCTAGTGCAAGAAATATTGATGTTAGAAGATCAAATGTAGGTAAAATTAAAAATGGAAAATTAAAATCTCGTAATAAGTATATTGCAATAGCAGCTGCTGGAGTGTTAACTTTTAGTGCTGCTGTAGCTGGAATTAGTAATATTGATAATAAAACAGAGGATGTTGATGTAGTAGAAACAGATTCAGCATATGTAGAACAAATTCAATCTATTGGAATTGAAGATTGTCATTTTGACGAAGTGTACTTTATTATTCGTACAGCTAAACCACAAACTAAAATGGTTAGTGAAGCAGCAACAAGAGAATTAGAAGGAATGGGAGCCAAAGTTGAAGAAGTGGGTCCAAATGATAACTGGGTTGATACAGTAAGAGAAGTAAGAGATTTTTATCCAGATCGTGAAATAGTAATAATAAATGTTGAAAATGGATCAGATTATACTGATGAAGCAAGTACTATGATAATGACTGATGCTGTTAATGGATTAGAACATACAGGTGATACACTTGCTGCATGTATGGAAACATCAAGTGAAGAGTACCATAATAGTGCAGTTGTAGTATCAGGAGTAAAAGATAGTTCTGGATCAAGAAGAGAAACTAGTATTGCATCGAAATTAACTGAAGCAGGGTTAGATAGTTATGTAACACATATAACTATTAATTTGCCTGATATTAGAGATGGAGATTTAATAGAAGTAGGAGATCAAGCTTCAACAATAGCTGAAGGATGTGCAAGATATGCATCAATTGATAGAAGTGAAAGACATACTGATATATATCATGTAGTTAATTATGGTGATACTTTAAGTTCAATTGCATCTCATTATGGAATTAGTGTTGGAAGTATTTCTGGAATGAATGATTTAGGTAATAGTTCAAATATTCATAATAAACAAACATTAAGAATAGCATCAATGCCAACTAATGCAAGATCAACTACATTATTTGATAATCCAGTTACGGTTGATAATATAAATAATTCTAGTTATACAACAATTACTTATGTAATTGAACCAGGAGATACATATATAGGTATAGAAGATAAATTAAATATAACAGGATTAGATTTAATTCAAATAGATGACCAAGATAATATTTATTCAGGTGAAGAATTAACAATTAGAATACCTGATACCATAACGAGCCCTAAGATTGAAAATGATAAAACTAATGGAAGAACTATGTAAATAAAAGAGAGCATAGTTCTTTTTAATTTGTAAAAGAGGAAAAAAGTGTTATAATAAAGACAAGAGAGGAATGTATGCAAAATTTAAAAAAAGGAGAGAAGCTATTAATACACAGCTATAAACATAATGGTTGTATTCATAGAGCTTGGGATGAAGCAACCTTTATTGAAGAAACTCCTGACTATTTAGTTTTCGGAAATGATAGAACTAAAGTTACAGAATCAGATGGAAGACAATGGAAAACTAAAGAGCCTGCAATAATGTATTTTTTTAAAGACTCATGGTTTAATATTATTGGTCAAATAAAAAATAACGGAATATATTATTATTGCAATATAGCATCACCTTATATAATAGAGGATAATACAATTAAATATATCGATTATGATTTAGATTTAAGAGTATTTCCTGATAAAACATACAAGGTATTAGATAAAGGAGAATATAAATATCATAAGGAGAAGATGGGTTATTCGAAAGAATTAGATAAAATTTTAGTAAGTGAATTAAAAAAATTAATTAATCTTAATGAAACAAATTCTGAAGTTTTTGATCATAAAAAACTATTTGATTATTATGATATATATAAAGAATTAAAGAAATAGTATGTGTTTAAATAAAAAAAGATAAAAAACATTAAAAAAGATGTTGACAATCTTTTTTTATTTTGTTAATTTATTAACAGTTGTCTTGAGAAAAAAGAAAAAAATCGAAAAGATAACAAAAAAATTAAAAATATATCAAAAATGTGTTGACAATGATTTTTAGATTTGATAGATTATAAATCGTTGACAAAAAAAGTGTCTAAAAAAACAAAAAAATTATTGATTAGATATTTCTCCAAACCCTTTTAACATAAGTATGTTAACAAGGTTGGTGGTGTCAACAAATATGTCAAAAATAATTTAAAAAATTTAAAAAAAGTGTTGACTTATTAAATTATATTTGATATATTGACAATGCACATCGAGAAATACAGCAAGAGAATGATCTTTGAAAACTGAGCAAAACGTCAATTTTGAGTAGCTAGGAAATTTTAATTAAGTTAATCAAACTAAAAAAATAAATTTATTTGGAGAGTTTGATCCTGGCTCAGGATGAACGCTGGCGGCATGCCTAAGACATG
>CAZOBH010000012.1:0-35713 GCA_964578175.1 uncultured Clostridium sp. | reverse complement strand
AGCAATTTCTTTATTGAATAGACCTTTAAGAAAAGTAATGCACGCTACAGTATATTTTGTTTTTGCATTTTTGATAGTATTATTTATTAATTATTTATTTAATAATAAAAGGTTTTTCTTATCTGCTTTAATAGCAATTTTATTAATCTTTGCACTTGCATCGTTTGACGAATATCATCAATCATTTGTTGATGGAAGAACAAGTGATTTTAAAGATATTATTATAGATAGTATAGGTGGAACTTGTGGAATATTTTTCTATGGAACTTATTATTTTGTTTATAAGTTAGGATATAAAAAAGGTATTGATTGTAAAAAATAGTTTATTTTTTGTAGAAATGTGATAAAATAACGTAGGTGATTAATTATGAGGAGAAAAAAGCAAATAATTAGATTAATAAGTCAATTTATATGTATAGTAGCATTAATAGTTATGGTAGTATTTTTAGTTTTATTACGTAAATTGAATGTTTTACCTATGAAATTTTTTATTCCTATAACTGGGGTATTATGTTTTTTAGAATTTATTTATATATTTTTTTGTTTAAAAAAGAAAACAAAGATTGGTGTTTTAATATTTTTTGATTTTTTTGCAATTATATTTATTATATTAGAAATTTTTGCATCAACTAAAATTCATGCAACAGATAAATTCCTTGATGAAGTTAAAGTAAAAGAAACAAGAGATGCATATTATCTTGTTGTTAATTCAGAAAGTGAATATAAAAAGTTAGATTCAATAAAAAATAAAATAGTATATTATTTTGATGATGGTAGTAACTATGATAATTTAAAGAATCAAATTTTAAATGATGTAAAAGTATTATTTACTGAAACAGATAATTATTCTGAACTTATGGATAGTGTTATTAAAGATAAAACTAAGATAATTCTTATAAGTGATAGTAGTTATAATGCTTACTTTGAAAAAGAAGAAGAAGACTCTGAAGAAAAAGATAAGAATAATACAAATACAGAAGAAGATCAAAAAAAGAAATTTAAAATTTTAAAAGAGTATGAATTGGTTGAAAAGATAGAAGTTTCAGAAACAAATAAAGATATAACTTCAGAACCATTTATTATTTATTTAAGTGGTATCGATACAAGAAAAAATAAAATGCCATCTAGAAGTTTAAGTGATGTAAATATGTATCTTGTTGTAAATCCTAAGAATAGAAAAATTCTAATGGTAAGTATTCCAAGAGATTATTATGTTAAAATACATGGAAAAACGGGTCTTAATGATAAATTAACTCATGCAGGAATAATTGGAGGAGTTAAATTATCAAAAGCAACTATAAAGGATTTATTAGGAATAGAAGCAGATTATTATGTTAGATTAAACTTTAATGCTGTTATTAAGTTGGTTGATACGATTGGTGGAATAACAGTTAATAGTGATGTAAAATACTCATTTAAATGTTGGACTGATAGAAGTTGTGTTATTCATCCAGGAGATAATAAATTAAATGGAAAATGTGCTTTAGCATTTGCAAGAGAAAGACATGCGTATAAATCAGGAGATAGACATAGAGGAGAAAATCAACAACAAGTTATAAAAAAAGTATTTAACAAAATTACTTCATCAAAAGCTTTAATAAGTAAATATGAGAAAATATTAGATTCATTGAAAGGTACTTTTGAAACCGATTTATCAACAGATAATATAACTTCATTAATTCAATTTCAATTAAATGATATGAAGGGATGGAATTTTGAAACTTATAATTTAGATGGAAATACAGGAATGGATTATACATATTCATATCCAAATAGAAAATTATCTATTATGTATCCAAATCCTGAAACAGTAAAAGAAGCTCAAAAAAGAATAAATCAAGTTTTAAACGAAAAATAAGTAAAGAAGAATTAATATGTTGAACAATAGTCCAAAAATGGAGTATCGTTCAACAAATATATTTTTTTAATAATTTGTATGATATACTTTTTATAGATAGAAGGTATTATATGATAGAAGTTAAAAATGTAAGTAAAAAATTTACTAAAAGTATTTCTAAAAAAGAAAAGATTTCTTTTTATGCTGATAAAGACATTTCTTTTAAAGCTAATGATGGAGAAGTAGTAGGTATATTAGGACCTAATGGAGCTGGAAAAACAACACTTCTTAGAATGATAGCTGGTATTATGACTCCTAATGAAGGAGAAATCTGTTTTGATAATTTAAAATATGGAAAAGATGATATAAAAATAAAGAAACAATTATCATTTTTAAGTGGTAATACTAAGTTATATAAAGATATGACTCCATATGAATTATTAGTTATGTGTTCTGAATATTATGAAATTGATAAATCAATAGTAGATAAAAGAATAAGAGAAATCTCAAAAGAGTTTAATTTAGATAAATTTTTAAATCAAAAAATAGGTAATTTATCAACTGGTCAAACGCAAAGAGTAGGTTTAGCTAGATGTATTATTCATAATCCAAAATATTATATATTAGATGAAGCAACATCAGGACTTGATATTATTTCTAGTCAAGTAGTTCTTAATTTTATAAAAGAAGAACAAAAGAAAGGTAAATGTATAGTTTATTCAACTCACTATATGGAGGAAGCAGAAAATATATGTGATAAAGTAGTTCTAATTCATGAAGGTAAAGTAATAAAAATAGATGCACCTAAAAATATAATTGAAGAAACTAAAACTACTAATTTAAGAGATGCCTTCTTTGAGTTAATAGGAGGTGTAAAAAATGACTAGAAACGCAATTATTACCTTAAAAAAAGAACTTAAATGTATAGTTAGAGATAAAAGATCTTTAAGAATGATGTTAGTAATGCCTATAATGATTCCAATTTTTATTTTTGCTTTTTCAGCTTTATATGATAGTGAAGGACAAAATAATGAAGATGAGATTGAAAAATATAATATAGGTATTAATTATAGATTAAATGATACTGAAAAAGAAATAATTAAAGATTTAAATATAGAAACTAATTATTATGATAATAAAGAAGATTTAGATAAATTATATGAAGAAGGAGAAATAACAGCTTATATTCTGAAAAATGATAAAGAATATGTAATATACTATAATCCAAATACTCAAGATGGAGTAATGGCTAGTTCTGAAATAAGTATGTATTTAGATGAATTAAACAATTATTATGCAGAAGTATATTTGAATAGTATTAATGCTGATATAAATAGAGTGTATGCAAATGTAAGTTATTCATATGAAGAATTAACAGGTAAAAATGAAATGATTGATTATTTAATTCAAATTGCCTTTATATATTCGATTATGGCTATAACATTATCAACTATTCAAGGAGCAACTGATTTAGTTGCTGGTGAAAAAGAGAAAGGTACTCTTGAAACTATACTAACATTCCCTTTAAAGAATGAAGAATTAATGTCCGGTAAGTTTTTAGCTATTACAACATCTGGTATAATTACTTCAATAGTTTGTACTATATTAATTGCCATATCATTCTTAATATGTTCTAATATGTTTTCTATGTATAATGACTTTATAATAAACATAAATCCATTAACTGTATCTTTAGGATTATTAATAATGATATCTTACTCAATTTTTATAAGTGGAGCAGCAATAGCAATAGCTTCATTTACTAAATCATATAAAGAAGCTCAAAGTGCTTTAACCCCACTTTCAATAGTAACTATTATTCCTATGTTTTTAGAAATGCTAGAAATAAAGATGTCATATATTTTATCAGTAATACCTATAGTAAATCACACCATGTTATTAACAACCGTATTTAGAAGTACAATTGGTATACAAGAATTGATTTATTTATTAATAATGTTTGTATCATCTGCGATATTATCAATTATATTAATTAAAATTATTGGTAAATTATTTAAATCAGAAAAAATATTATTTATTGATTAATAAAAAGAATCTGTAAAGAAGATTCTTTTTATTATTATTATTCTGTAAACCTACAAAAGTATATAGGTAATTCTTACTCTTTAATATGATATAATCATTTTAGAATAGGTGATAATATGAATGAGACTAAAAATGTATTTATTTCTTTATTTTGTATAGTTGCTATAGTGATAACTATATTTATTGGTTATAAATTATTAATTGATTATGATAACTTTGAAATAGAAGAACATGAAGTTAGTTTATCTATTGATACTCCATATCAAATAAATATAGAAGCAGAAAATAAAAAAAATAACGCTAATAATTTATATGAATATCGATCATCTGACCCTAAAGTAGCAAGTGTAGATGGTTATGGATTAGTTACTCCTAGATCTAGTGGAACTGCTGAAATAACAGTAAAAAAAGGAGATAAAGAACAAGTATTAAAAGTTAAAATTACAGATGTTCCTATTGATAATATAGTTTTAAATTCTAATACTATAACTGTTTATGAAAATAAAACTTATAATATATCTAGTTTAATAAAAAAGACTGATTTTAATTATAATTACACATATGTATCTAGTAATGAAGATGTAGTTACAGTTGATAAAAGCGGAATTGCAACTGCTAAAAAAGCAGGTAGTGCAGTTATTACTATTTCAACTAATAATGGTATTAATACCAATGTATCAGTAACTGTATTATCATCTAAAAATGAAGCTACTAGTATTGTAATAGATAATGTTAATTTAAATATTAAAGTTGGGAATAAAACTACTTTAAATGCTTATGTATATCCTGATAATGCATCAAATAAAACAGTTATTTGGAATAGTTCTGATAATAAGATTGCTACTGTAGATAGTAATGGAACAGTAACAGCTATTTCTAAAGGTAATGCAGTAATTACAGCAACTACAAGTAATGGAATAAGTGCTAAGTCAAATGTTACTGTAGTTGGAGAACAAGTAACTAAAACAACTACTACTAAAAAGGTTATTAAAACTAAAAAGAAAACTAAAACTAATACCAATACTGAAGTTAAGAGTATTAGCCTAAATAAGGATAATGTTACTATAAGCGTTGGTGGTACTACTAAAGTAAATTATACTATTAATCCTAGTACTGCTACTAATAAGAATGTTACATGGATTGTAGAAAATAATGATATAGCTACTGTCTATAAAGATGGGAAAATTAAAGGTAATAAAGTTGGTACTACTAAAGTAACAGTAAAGACTCATAATAATAAAACTGCAACTTTAACAGTAAATGTTATTAGTAATACTATTAATCCTACTGGTATATCTTTAAATGTAACTAATAGAACTATATATGAAGGGGATAGTTTTAGTTTAATAAGTATTATTACTCCTGATAATGCCACTGATAAGAGTGTTACTTGGACTTCTAGTAATAGTAAAGTTGCAATAGTAAATAATGGTAGGGTAACTGGTATAAAAGCAGGAGCAGCTAATATTACTGCAACTACTAAAAACGGTAAGAGCGCTACTGCATATATAACTGTAATAAAGAGAGTAATAAATCCAACAAGAATAACTTTAAATACTAATAAAGTATATATTGGAGAAGGAAAGAGTACTACTTTAGTTGCAACAATAACCCCTGATAATGCAACAAATAAAGCAGTAACATGGAAGTCATCTAATACTAATATAGCTACTGTAACAAATGGAAAAGTAACTGGTGTTTCTAGTGGGACAGCAACTATAACAGCAACAACTACAAACGGAAAGAGTACAACTGCAACAGTAACAGTAACTAAAAATGCTGTATTAGTTACAGGAGTAACTTTAAGTCCAACTTCTAAGTCAATAGTAGAAGGAACTAGTACTACTTTAACAGCAACAATAAGTCCAAGTAATGCAACAGATAAATCAATTACATGGGTTAGTTCTAATACTAATATAGCAACAGTAGCTAATGGAAAAGTAACAGCTAAGAAATCAGGTGTTGTAAAAATAACTGCTAAAGCAAGTAATAATAAGAGTGCAACAGCAACTATTACTGTAACACCAAAGACTATTGCTGTTACTAGTATAACTTTAAATAAAACAAGTATTTCATTAGAAGAAGGTAAAAATACTACTTTAACAGCAACAATTAGTCCATCTAATGCTACTAATAAAGCAGTAACTTGGAAGACATCTAACTCTAAAGTTGCTACTGTATCTAATGGTAAAATAACTGCTGTAAAGACAGGAACAGCTACAATAACAGCAACAAGTAATAATGGTAAAACAGCAACAGCAACTGTAACTGTTAAAGCTAAAAAGGTTGCTCCAACTGGTATAACTCTTAATAAGAGCAAGGGAACTATAAGATCTACTAGAACAGTTACTCTTAAAGCAACAATCAGTCCATCTAATGCTACTGATAAAACAGTAACTTGGAAATCATCTAATACTAAAGTTGCAACTGTATCTAATGGTAAAATCTTAGGTAAAAAAGCAGGAACAGCAACTATAACAGCAACTACATCTAATGGTAAAACAGCAAAATATACTGTAACTGTTAAACAAGTTAGAATAGCTATGATTGGTAATAGTAAAACTCATACCAGTAATGGTTCAGTATACGATACATTTGTTAAAGTAATGAAAAATGGAGGGTTTGATGCCGATATAAAAAAATCTACAGTAGGTGGAACATCATTAGTTGAAAAAGCCAGAGGAAAAATCGTTAATACTGCTTCGAGTGATAAAAAAGATAAAAATCTTAAAGCTGCCAAGAAAGTAATAACAAGTAACACGTTTGATACTGCAATTCTTCAAGAACAAACAGCTGCAACTTATAATGGTAAATATTATAAAACAGGTGTTAGTGAAATAAGAAATCTTTTAATAAAAAATAATGATAATGTAAAAATATATTTGAGACAATCATGGTATTTTAGATCAAGTTTTAAAAAAGGTACTAGTAGTGAACAATTAACTGCTAATAAAAACGCTGAAAATATAGCTAAAGCTTATAATTTGACTGTAATAAAAGATGGATCAGCTTTCTTAAAATATTATCAAAATACAAAAGATACTAAGATATTTAGAGATAATACTCATGGAACAAATGAGGGAGTTTATTTAGCAGCAACATGTATTTATAAAACAATAACTGGACAAGATCCTACCAAGTTAACTTATTATGGAGAAGGAGGAGTTACTAAAGCTAGAGCTCAAATGTTACAAAAAATAGCTAAGAATGAATGTTAGTTATACTATATACTGAAATGATGTATAAAAGTATGGATAGTTTTGATTTACTAGTATTTATGTTTTAGATGCGATGAGTGATTGTATTAAATAAGAAACTCATATGCATCTTTTTATGTTATACTATTATTGATAATTGGAGGAAATATGAATAAGAAAAAAATAATAATAGTTTTAATTTGTGTAGTACTTGTAATAGTTTCGTTTATTGGTATTTTTTTAGTTATAAATAATAAAAAAGAAGAGAATAAAAATGAGCAAGTTATAGTTGAAGGAGATATTACCGAGTCTACGAATCTATTAGATTTAGACTTTGATTGTCCTGAATCAACAGAAGATAAATCAATTTGTAAAATATTATACTATGATGAAAACGGAGAAAGAGTAGTTATAACTGATAAGAGCCCTACTTCTGTATTTACTTCTTTTGACAAAGATGTGTATTATATATCAAATGATAATTATATTCATATATATAATATTGATACTAAAGAAGATAAAAAGATAAATATCAAAGTCAAAGATACAGAAGAACTTTATGATATGAAAATTAATAGTAAATACTTAATGATCGAGTATTTTGAAGATACACAAAATAAATTAGAGATATATAATAAAAATGATTTAAGTAAGATAGATATAGATATTTGTTCTATCAATGGGAAAATGATAAAAAACTATTATGTTTATAGAAATTGTGATAATAAGATTTCAGTGTATAATATAAGTACTAAAAAAGATAAAATAATATTAGATGAAGAAGTTATTTATTTGAATACACTTGTTGATAAAGAAAGGGTTATATTAATACCAACGGGAATTGATGATATAATACTATATAATTTAAAAGAAGATAAATTAGAAAATGTAGAAATAGAAAGAACTGAACCTGAGTTTAATGTTATTTTATTTAAAGATAATATAATAACTTATACTGATTCTACAAAGTTTTATAAATATGATATAAATACTAAAAAGACAACATCAAAACAAATAGAATATGATTTTGATAATAGTACTATAATTAATAATAAATTAGTATATGTATATAAAAATGATATTCAAGAATTTGATTTACTTACATTTGAAAATAAAAAAATATATACAATAGATAAAAAAAATATTAATGTTGAGAATAGTAAAGATAATAAAATACAATTTAGATCAGTTGCATACAATCATAATTATGTTATTACAAAAATTACTGACATAGGATCAAAAATAGATTGTGATGGAGAATGTCATGGTATAGTTAGAGAAAAGAAAGAATATTATGTATATAATTATGCCAAAAATACATTTAAAAAATTAAATATTGTTGAAACACATGAAGAGGAAACATAAAAAGAGTAGTTAAACTACTTTTTTAATATTTATTTGAAATATTCGTAAAGAAATGAGATCATTTTCTATAAAGTACTAATAGAAATAAATTGGTTATAAAGGGAGAAAAAACGGAAAAGAAAAAAGTGCTTATTATAGTATCTAATATTATTTTAGGAATTATAAAATTCATTATTATAGCAGGAGCATTTTTAGCTGCTTTCATTGATGACTATGTTGAACCATTATCTAAAACAGAACAATATTTTATAGTAGCTTCTGGTATTGGAATAGCCATAATATTAGATTTAATAATTAATTATGTAATGACTAAAATTATAAATAATAAGCTTAAACGTGTTAAATATTTAAATTTAGTAATTATTTCAATTATAATTACTATTATAGAATCAATAATCATATCTATATCATAATAAGATTACTTAAGTTTTACGAAAAATTATTGTTCTTATGATAAAATTAATAAGAGGTGAATTATATGAAGAAAAAATTTAAATTAACAGAAACTGATATGGTAGCAATTAGAGATGGAGCAAATGGTTATTTAACAAATAAGGGAGCTAGTTTATATAAAGAATCTACATATGCTGAATCTGTTGAATACTATAGATTAGCTGCTGCAATGGGAGAGACTCATTCCATTTCTAATTTAGGATATTGTTATTTATATGGAAGAGATATTGAACCAAACACATCTTTAGCAATTGCATATTTTACAATTGCAGCAAACCAAGAAGATGTTGATGCAGCTTATAAATTAGGAGATATTTATAGTACTGATAAGTGGGGTGTTAAAGATAAAGAATTATCTATTTATTACTATTCTTTGGCTGCTGAATTTATAATAGGTGATGAATGGTTAAAAGGACAAAATGTAATTTATCGTGGTCAATTACAAGAGTATCCAAGTTTAGCATATGCAATTGCACGAGAGACATTTAAAGGTGGATCAATGGTAGTAAATCTAGAACTTTCATATCAATTTTTAAAACATGCTGAAAAAGGTTATGAAATAGCGTTAGCTAATGGAGATGATTTCTATAGAGATTCATATGAAGGAGTTAAAGAATTATTAAAGAATAAAGAATACGATATTGTTAGAGAAGAAGTAGATAAAGCATTTGCTAGTTATTATGATGAAGATGAATAATAAAAGGTATTTTTATACCTTTTTTATTTTTATTTAATACTTTTTAAATAAATGCTATAATTATAATAGAGGTGTGGTATCTATGGATAAAAAGAAAATGTCTGTTGAAGAATTCTTGGAATTTAAAAATAAATTCATGGAGATATTAGTTAAATCAGAAATGGTACCAAGGGATCAACAAGATGCTGTTATGAAAGAATACTATACTCATATAGATATTTTATCTAATTATGATTTAAGTGATATTCCAGCTGAAATGTATGAAGGAATTCTTTTGTACAAAGAAACAGGTGTTATTGATTTATCAGGTACAGGGGCTCATATAGATACTAGAATACTTAGATTAGGTGGAAGCATAAATTTTAAAGGATGTAATATAGAATATTTTGAACCAGATCCTTATCATGAAATAGTATATACTGAAGACTCGTTTGATGAGGAGTTTGTAGAATCACATCCTAGTTTATTTCCACCTAAAGATTTTCCAGAGGAATTTAGAACTGCTTTCTTTGAAGGAAGTGTTAATTTTGAAATATTACTTGAATTAACTGATGAACAATTAGATGAATTATCAAAAAGAGGATGTAATTTTCTAGAATACTTAGATACTGGTTATGGAAAAGAATTAACTTATATAATTGCTTCAGGTATAGATGTATTTCAATTTGTAAAAAAATATCGTGAAATAATAGAATATGCAGTTGAAAATAACGAAAGTCGTTCTATGTTTGAAATACCTGTTATTAGAGATAATCCAGAAGTAGCAGAACGATTATTAATTGGTGAATATTTAGGATTAATAGCAGCTAGAGATGAAAAGCCTGAATTCTTAGATAGATATTTAAAAGATTATAAAATTGTTGATAGTATCTCATCTATTGAAGAATTATTAGAACTTCCTAAAGATGGAAGGGTAATAATTACTTCGGCTGAAGATAAAAGAATTTTTTTGTTTTGTGAACCAAAATATATAGAAAGATTAAGTCAAGAATCTAATATTTTTGAAAAAGGATTTTATCCAAATAACTTTAATGGATTATTACAATCTTTTCAATATAAGAATATAAAAGACTTATATCGAGCTCGTAGTTATGAAGAATGGGAAAGAGCTTTTGTTGAATATATAACTAAAAATATTCATGATTATACAAATTTATATATGTATAGTAGATTTGACTATACTAAAATAGATGGACCAATTAGAGATAGACATCCAGATTTATTTCTTACTAGAGATATGCCTGAAGAATTAATTTCAGTATTATCTTATCCAGAACAGTTGGCTCAAATTTTAAGAGATAATCCAGAATATATAAACTTCTTTTTAAAAAGACATCCTGAAGATTTCTTTGGAAGACGAGAGTTAACTGTAATTAATGAAGAAGGTCTATTAAGTTTAGACGTTAGCTTATTAGATTATAGTTATAAAACATTTGGAGCTCAGTTTACTTATGAAATGATAGCTAAATATGGAAGCATGTTCTATTATCCAACTGGTTTTAGCACTTTTCATTTAACTTCTGATAAAGAAGCTTTTGAAAAAGAAATACAAGATTTAATATATGAAACATTAACAAAATCTACATATCGTATGGATTATTCTTATTTAGATGGTTGTCAAGAATTGGTATCAAGATTCCCACAATTATTTTTGCCAAAAGATGCTCCACCAGAATTAAAAGATAAATTTTATGGTGTTGATAAACAAGTTGAAGGTAGATATATTTGGGAAAGGCAAAAAATAACATATCAAGACTTTGTAGAACATCCAGATTGGTTACAATATTTTGAAGTAACAGATTTAGCTATTGGATTAGGATTAGTTGCTTTAAAAGATAATGTTCCAAAAGAAATGAAAAATGAATACTTATTAAAAGTATTAAAAGAAATGGATAGATTATCTTCAAGTGAGAAGAGCGTTCAAACATTTATAGATTATTTATCTAAAAACAAAGTATCTATGGACAAATTACCAATAGTTAGTAATTTAATATATAATATTACGGTTTCAAATTCTGGTGAGATAAGAACTATGGTAAATGAACTTACATTTTCTTTGTTAGCATCAAGTGATGATCCTGATGAAATTATGGAGAATTTTGTTGCTATAGAAAAGATTTTCTTATTTACATATTTACCTGAAGTAGGAAAAAGATTCTTTGTTTTTGAAAGATTAAATAAGAATTTATCAGATAAGATTGATTCTCCATCAGTTTATTCTACTATGTTAAAACAGAACCCAGATGCACAAAAAAGAATAATAATAGATGATTTATTAAAAATTGCATTTAGATCTAATAATAGATCAATGAAAGATTATTTAACTGGTTTAGAACTTGGAGATAAACTTTTTAAAGGATTAATTACTGGTGAAAAAAGTATTGAAAGTATTACTAAAGAAGAAATATTTACTTTAAGTAAGTTTATGTATCAGTTAGAAATATTATATGTATCAACTAAACCGGAAAAAAAATATAACAGTACAGGTCATTTACTTACTGATTTAACTACTATGTATAAACTAATGACTGGTGAGGATGCAATAGATCCTAATAATATGTTTAGTTTAGCTGATTTGGTAGTAGATAGATTATGTTCTAACTTAGGTCTACATTCAATTGGTGATGCAAGAGAATATATGGAAAGATCTATAAGAGAAGCAGAAGAAAGAAATATTAGAGCTAGTCAAAGTATAGAAATTAATGAGGGCGATTTAATCAAAGGGCTAACTAGTGATGGAATTTTTTACTTAGCAAGTATTTTACAAAATGGTTCCGTTGCTAAAGATTTTTTAGGAAGTGCAGCAGATAGTGATGCAACTCCGTTAGATACAGATGTTACCATGTTAGGTTCTATGGCTGGTGGATTAAAACATGCTGTAGAATCATCTTATTCAGCAGGATGGGGACCAATATGGTTTGTTATTAAAAATGATGATAGATTTGTAAGGACTGGTCCAAAAAATCCGAGTGATGACTTTGATAGATATGAATTATTTGAAACAAATGCTGGTAAAAAAACTTGTGGTATAAGAACTGGTATTGCAGTTACAGATGTAGATTATATTATGGTAGAAGAAAGAGATGCTAGAGTAGAAATGTTAATAGCTAGAAATGGCTTCTATATACCAATAATAGATAAAACAGGTAAGTTATTATATAGTTATGATGAGTTTTTGGAAATGAGAAAAAATATGGCAGGATTATCTTATTATGGTACACCTGATTATACTTTCTCTGAACATTTAGATATACCTGATATGTCTTTAGAAGAATTAGGTGAATTTCCTAAAATAGAAGAAGAAACTACTAAAAAATCTAATGAGGAAAATAGAGAGTTTACTCATGAAATGAGAGAAGGAATAGATGTTTTAATAGATGAAGCATTATCGGAATTTTCTGAACAAACAGGAATATCGATAACAAGAACAGAAAGGGTTCCTGGAGATATAAAACCAGGGACTGCAGAATTAATAGATACTGGTAGTACTTCTAGAGGTACTAATAAATACAAAGATGCTGATTTTGACTTTGTAATGAACCTAGATAAATTAATTATCTTAGATCCAGAAAAAAAGAAAATATTAATAGATATTTTATTAAAGAAATTAGCTCCAGATATTGAAGATTATTCTCCATATCTTTTAGGTGAAGATATAAGGGAATTACCAGTTAAAATTGGAGATACTGAAGTACCACTTGATATTTCATTTAGAAGTAAAACAGATATTTTAGATTATTCTACCGATGAATGTTTAAGAGATAGATTAGAAACAATTAGAAGGCAAGATCCAGATAAATATGAAATGGTTGTAGCTAATATAGTCTATGCTAAAGCAGTTCTTAAAGCTGCTGAATGTTATAAGCCAGATAAGAACAAAACTAAACAAGGTGGTTTAGGTGGAGTTGGAGTAGAAAACTGGATACTTCAACATGGTGGAAGTTTCTATGAAGCAGCTAAGAGTTTTGTAGAAGCATCTGAAGGTAAATCATTTGAAGAATTTAGAGATAGTTATGCAGTATGGGATTTTGGTGAAAATCATTTTGCTGCCGAAAAATCTGAAGAAGGTGGAAAGAAATTCCCATTTGATAATTTTGTCTTTAATAATATGAATCCTAATGGATATAGTAAAATGAGAAAAGCATTAAAAACATTTGTAGATCAATATGAATCTAGGATGGGTTTAGATACTCCATCTAAAAAAGGATCATTATAAAATGTCATAGAATTAGACGCTTAATAAGGCGTCTTTTTTATTAAGTAATATACAATGTAAACATAATCATTAAAATAATTGATAAATACTACTCCCGATGATATATTTAAAATAGGTGAGATAGTATATGAAAAAGGTATTTAATATAATTATAGCTTTAATTTTGTTTTTTTGTTTTTACATCCCTGTTTATGCAACGAGTTACTATTATAAAGATATAACTATATCTTTTAATCATGATGGATGTGACAATCAAGTAGGAAAAGAAATAACTATTCAGTTATTTAAGGATGGAGTTAAAGAAGGAGATCCAGTTGTTTTAAACAATTCTAATGACTATAAACATACTTTTGAAGATTTACTTATATTTAGTCCTGAATCTCCTGATGAAATAAAATATAGTGTTAAAGTATTAGAAAATGGTAATTATAGATTATTAAATCCAAAGCATCAAATAAATCTAACTGAAAGAATTCAAAAATGGGTACAAGTACTTCCAGAGAATATTCAAGATGGACATACTTATGTATTTACTACAGATAACTGGAATTACGAACAAAACGGTTTTAGTAAAACTATATATCTTAGAGGAGATATAACAGCTAAAGGAGCAGAAATATATCCTGAATATAATATAATTAATGGAATGAAATCATATTATGCAATAGATGGAGAACCAATAAATAATACTAAATGGGTTGCATCTAAAGTTCCAACGACTGATCCTAATTATAATGAATATAAAGATTATTTTATGTTTACAAATGAAGAAGATAAAAAATTAACATTAACTGCATATCTTAATGGAAATAATGTTAATTGGATTTATAAACGTTCAAGTAAAAATGGATGGGTTAATGATAATGAATTAAATACTAATAGAGTATTATTAACTCCTGTACCTCTTTCTAAAGGAAGATTCTATATTGGAACTTATAGTTTATTAGATGAACCTAATAATATACCTCAATATATTACTTTAAGTGGACAAAATCAATATCAAGCTGGTTCTAATATGGATAGAGCAGCTCAGTTTAAAGCATATGAATATGTAGATACTTATGTTGAAGTTGGTGAATCTGTTTCTATTGAAGAATCAATGTGTCCTGCACCTGATGATGAGGTAGTAATTGATAGAAATAGTGATTATAAAAGAAATATTAGTATTAATTTTAATTGTGATAGTTGTGAATCTAAAAAAATGAAGGTATTACTCTTCAATTATTTGCAGATGGTAAGAAAGTTTCAGATGGAAAAATTACTTTAAATAATAAAAATGGATTTACTTATGTTTATGAAGATTTGCCTGTTTTTGCAGATGATGCGATGAAAGAAATAAACTATGAAGTAAAAGCTCTTATAGATGGTAATTATTACGATATTGCATCTAAAGATATTAGTTATAAGAAAGAAAAAATTAAAAAATGGATACAAGTTCAACCATCAGATATAAAATCAGGACATACTTATGTATTTGTTACTGAAAATTTATATCAAGATGTAAATCGTGCTAGTAAATATATGTATTTATTAGGAAATATCCAATCACAAGCAGTAGCAGTTGAAACAGAATATAATATTGTTGATGGAAACAAATCGTTCTATACATTAAAAAATGATCCAGTTACTAATTCTAAATGGACTGTATCAACTATTCCATCTGATGATTCAGATTATGATTCATATAAGAATTATTTAATGCTTACAAATGAAACAGAAGATAAAAAATTAACGTTAACTGCATATCTTAATGGAGACAATGTTAATTGGATTTATAAACGTTCAGGGAATAATGGATGGGTTAATTCTAATGAATTGAATACTAATAAGGTATTAATAACTCCTATTAAAAATGATCAATTTAATAGGTTCTATATCAGTACATATAGTTTATTAGATGAACCTAATAACAGTGTTCAATATTTAACACTAAATCAAAATAATAATTATATAGCTAATTCAAATCAAAATGATGCATCTAAATTTATGGCTTACGAATATGTTGATAAAGAAATACCTTTGCAAGATGAAATTGTTATAGATTCATCTTTATGTGAAGTGTTAAGTTACCCTGACATAGTTAATCCTAAAACGGGCAATGATGCTTTATATATAATACCGGTCTTATTAGCAGCAAGTTCAATTGTATTTTTAGCTATAAATAAGAAGAAAAATTATATTAAATTATAATTTAGAAGAAATTAAATAATAGAAAGGACTTTTTGATGTCCTTTTTTTATTAAGTAAAAAAATAGTATTTTACTTTACACAATATTAGTTTATTGCTGATAAAGAAATGATGAATAAACCTCTTTTTATTATTTAAAATTTGCTTTATTTTATCTTTTGTGTTAAAATATGCAGCAATAAAAAAGTTGGTGAACTAGTATGAGAAAAGATGAATTTTATTATCATGCAATTAGAACAACTCAAGATAAAGCTGTAACAATATTAGATAGTATTTTAAAAGAAGGTATAAAGTCTGTAGAGAGTGGACACTTAGAGAGTAATGAATTAGGTAGAATGAACTTCAGTGATGAGATATGTATTTGTAAAGAGTCTAATCAATCAGGAATTAATTTTATTAAAAACTTATATATAAGAAATAGTGCATTAGATGATTTCATTTATTCTGGAATGCTTATTTTAAGATTAGATGGAAATATTAAAGGAGTATATAAACCTGAAGTATTATCATCATCAACAGCATATAAACGTGCTTTAGCTGGTGAAAGAGGTTTTACTGAATATGATGATGAATATAGAACTAAAGAAGATATAGATGCATCAAGTATAAATGGAATACTTTTTCCAGCTAAATTATTATTATCTTCACCAGTAATATATATGTATAGTATGACTGGAACTTATGACAGATATAATCCGATAAGAAAACCAGAAAGAGTAATAGGTACAGTATGTTGTTTTGAAGCATTACAAGAAGTACTAGAAAATAATAATAGAACTATTCCTATATATGATTCTACTAGTAAAGAAATAATTACATCTGTTGATGATTTTGTAAAAAAACATAAGAGATAGAGATTGGTTATTTTAAAATATACAATTATAAAAGGGGATTTTGGTATGGAATATAAGAAGGATTATTTAGCATCAAGAGTAATATCGTTTGGTAAAGAATTAGATGATTATTCTAAGATTTATTTTAGTTCTAATGAAGATCTAGTTAGTATGTATAGAGATATTGATTTTTTAGATAAAGAAGTACTTAGTGTTATGGCTTCATCTGATCAAATATTTACATCTAATTATTTAGGTGCTAGAAATACAGATAGTTTTGATAAAAATGTATTAGCTTTATACTATTATTATTTAAGAAGATGGACAGTAAATATTAGTCATGAAGTATATCCTTTTAAATTATTGGATAATGATTATAATTGGTTAAGGAATCTTTTATCTAAAGTTAAACCTAGTACTGATAATGAAACATATGCATTATTGTTTTGGACTAGACATTTAGAAAATGAAACTGATTTTGAAGGATTGTTTTATAAAGATGATAGAGAAGGAAAAGTTATTTATAAAACTGTAAATCCATTATTAGAAGTAGTTGATAGAGAACTTAATTTTAAAACTCTAAATATGTTTAATAGAGTAGAGTTACCTAAAAAGTATGATATTATTATTTCTTCTAATATTCTTGAATGGGCAAGAGGAGATTCTAAAAAAATTATTACAGTTAGAGATAATTTTAATAGAATTTTAAATAGTAATGGAATAGTACTTTGTAGTTCATTAATAGATAGACCTAAAGAAAAGCAAGATGAAGAAAGAATAATTTTTTCTAAGTATTTTGATAGAGAAGATCATGGCAAATCTGGATATGTATATAGAAAAAAATAAAAGAACATTTTCATGTTCTTTTTTTATACTTTTTTCCATAGAGTTCCAACTATTCCATTTTTATAACAAGTATACATAATTAAATCTGATTCCATATCATAGAATGAATTACCTTTAGAATCAATTAAATCTTTTCCAGTATTTGTTCCTGTTGATACACTAATTAATTTATATGTAAGAATTTTTCCATCATTTAGTTTTATATATGCTTTAGATCCCTTTTTAATTTTGGTTAGTATTTTAAATCCTTGATAATTATGATCTGCAATAACATATCTATTAAAATTAATATAATAAGCAGCACTATCTTTATTATTAACAATAGTTTGAAGACTTATTTTTGATTTAGTATTTACATTATAATCGTATAATGCAGCTGAATAAGTAGATACATATAATCTTCCATAAGTACCCATTTTACCTTTATCATTTTTAATCTTAGTAATTATATCTATTTTTTTAGTATTATTTTGTTTTGTAACTTTTTTGTTATTAGTAGTACTCTTTTTAGTTGTAACAACTTTTGTTTCTTTTTTCTCAGTTGTTTTAGCATTAGTCATTTCTTTTGGTTCAACTATGATTTCTTTTTCTATTACTTTTTCTTTTTCTTCTACTTTTACTTCTTTTTTAGGAGTATATTCTTCTATAGAATAAACTCGATTATCTATATTAAATAGAATAAAAATAGAAAATATTGAAAAAATAGTTAGCACAATTATTTTAATTATTCTTATCATACCCAAAACCCCTTAATTGCGGCATATTATAACATAATTGTTAAAATATGTCAAAAAATAATAGCAAAAAGAGAGTTTATAATATATAATATTCCGTACAGGTGATTAATATGAGAAAAATTATTGATGATGGTAGTATAAATTATGATGAAGCACAAAAATATATAAAAGAAGCAAATATTGAATTTGATTTTAGTGAAAGTCCAACTTGTATAAGTGATGAAACATTTTCTAGTGCAGATTATGAAAGAGAAGATAATATATATGGAGACGCTATAAGACATAGAGTGCGTAGACTTTTTGTATCTCCAACAGCTGATAAAGTAACAGTACTTTATAGTGATTTTATAACAAGAAATAATGGATATGTTAGACTTGAAGAGTTTATTACTGAGTTTGAAGAAAATTTAGGTAAAGTATGTGTTACATCTGGAAGAGTAGTAAGAAGTAATTATACAGGTGAAAACTATGAAAGACTTTCATCAATTGATGACATGAGAAATTTAGAGGGAATTACTACATTATTTAAAACAACAATTAAGGATTCAACTGATATGCCATCTAAGGCAAAGTTATTAAACGAAAAAAAGAATAAAGATGTTAAAACAAAAAGACTTGTATAAGTCTTTTTTTATATATTTTTATGATATAATAAACATAGATTAATTAGGAAGTGAAATAATGTTAGATAATAATGAAAGAGTAGATGAAATAAGAAATAAATATAATGAGTTTATATATAAGAATTATTTAATAGAAGAAGATAATGATTATATTTATTTAAAATATAAATTTATAATTACAAATTTATGTGAATTTAATCCAGTTATAAAGATTAAAAAGAAAAGTTATATTAAAGAAGATATAAATAATGATTATTTTAAAAACTTAGTATTTAATATGGGAATGATTGAATTAATTTCATATTGGAAATCAACTTTTTCTTATAATTTAATTATTGAATGTGGTTCTTTAAATGATTATGAAATATCTTTTTGGAAAAAGATTTATTTTAATGGACTAGGAGAACTTAGATATCGTAATAAAATAAAACTTAGTATAGATGAGTTTATAAACATTAAATGTAAAGGTACTAGATTCAATCTATCTATGATTGATAAAGAATACAGTAACTATATATTTCCGATTGGTGGAGGAAAAGATAGTATTGTAACTATTGAAACATTAAATAAGAGTAAAGATAATTATGCATTTATTATGAATCCTAAGAAACCTACGATAGGATGTGCTGAAGTAGCAGGGTTTTTAGATGACCACATAATTGAAGTATATAGAACAATTGATAAACAATTAATTGAATTGAATAATGAAGGATTTATAAATGGACATACTCCATTATCTGCTGTTCTTTCATTTCTTGGTGTAATAGTAGGATATTTAACTAATACTAAATATATTGCTTTAAGTAATGAAGATTCCGCTAATGAAGATAATTTAGATGAAGAAAAGATTAATCATCAATATTCTAAGAGTTTGGAATATGAAAATGATTTTAGAGAATATGTAGCAAAATCTTTAAATGTACCAGTTCAATATTTTAGTTTCTTAAGACCTTTAAATGAATTTGAAATAGCTAAGACATTCTCTAAATTAGATAAATATCATAAAGTATTTAAAAGTTGTAATCTTGGAAGTAAAAATGAAGAATGGATATGGTGTTGTAATTGTCCTAAATGTTTATTTGTATTTACTATTCTTTCTCCATTCCTATATAAAGATAAGTTATTAGAAATATTTAATGAAAATTTATTTGAAAGAGAAGATATGTTAGATACTTTTGTAGATTTATCAGGTCATGGTAAGTTAAAACCATTTGAATGCGTTGGTACTTTTGAAGAAGTAAGATACGCTATTACTCTAACTATTAATGAATTAAAAGATGAAGAACTTCCTTATTTATTAAAATATTATAAAGATCATTATGAATTAGAAGATACTAATAATGACTTAACAAAAAGATGGAATAATGATAATAATTTATCAGAAGAACAAGAAAAACTACTTAGGGAGATGGTATTTAATGATTAAAGATATAATTGATTATTTAAAAGATAAAGAAATAATTATATTAGGATTTGGTAGAGAAGGAAAAGCAACTTATAAATTAATAAGAAAATATTTACCAGAGAAACATTTAACTATTGGAGATTCAAATATAAAAATAGCAGAAGATGAACTAGTAAAAGATGATTTATATGTAGATTTTATATTAGGGGAAACATATATGGATACGATGGACGAATATGATTTAATCATGAAATCTCCTGGAATTCCTTTTAATAAAATTGATCTTACAAATATAAAGGATAAAATATCTTCTGAATTAGAATTATTACTTAGATTTTATAAAGGAAAAGTTATTGGTGTTACTGGGACTAAAGGAAAGAGTACTACTAGTTCTTTAATATATCAAATGATTAAAGATCAAGGTTATAAAACTACTTTTGCAGGTAATATTGGACTTGCTGTATTTGAAGTAATAGAAGATTTAGAAGATGTTGATTATCTTGTCTTAGAGATGGGATGTCATCAATTAGAATTTATGCATTATTCACCTAATTATTCTATATTTTTAAATGTATATGAAGAACATTTAGATCATTATCGAAGTTATGATAATTATATTGAAGCAAAATGTAATATTTTTAGTCATCAAAATGATACTGATTACTATTTTTATAATGCAGATTCTAAACTAATAAATGAAAAAAATAAAAAGTTTGAAACAAATGCTAATAGAATTGGTATTACATTTACTGATAATAATAAATATCCAGTATATATTAAAGATAATTATATTTATATAAATGGTAAAAAGGTATATGATGGAAATTCTGAAAGAAAATTATTAGGTAGACATAATCTTAATAATATTATGTTTATACTTGCTTTAGCTGATGTTTTAAAATTAGATTTGGATAAAGCAATTGAAACTATTAATAGTTTTGAATCTCTTCCACATAGAATGGAATTAGTTGGTACATATAATGGAGTTACATATTATAATGATTCAATATCAACCATACCAGAAGCATGTATTAACGCTATGGAATCTATTAAAGTTAATAGTTTAATTATAGGTGGTTTAGATAGAGGAATTGATTATTCTAAACTAATAGATTATTTAAATAATAGTGATTTAACTAATTTAATATGTATGCCTACTACTGGTGAAAAGATAGGTAATAGTATTACTAATAAAAATATAAATGTATATTTAGTTAAAGATTTAGAAGAAGCTGTTAAGAAAGCTAAAGAAGTAACTAAAGATAAAGAAGTATGTTTAATGTCACCTGCAGCAGCATCATATAATACTTTTAAAAACTTTGAAGAAAGAGGAAATAGATTTAAGGAGCTTGTTAGAGAATAATATGGAAAGACAAGCAATATTAGAGATAGATACTAACTCTTTTAAAAGAAATGTAGAAAGTATTAAAAATTATTTAAACAATCAAGAAATAATGCCTATTATTAAAGCAAATGGATATGGTACCTATATAAATAAAAGATTAGATTTAATAAAAGATTTTAATATAGTTGGTGTTGCAATAGTTAAAGAAGGAATTGAATTAAGAAATCTAGGTTTTAATAATGAAATATTTGTTCTTAATCAACCAACTATAGATGATATAGATAATATTATAAAATATAATATTACAGTAGGAGTATCTTCTTTAGAATTTATTAAAGAATTAGGTATGAAAAAAAAGAAAGTAACAATTCATATTGAAATTGAAACAGGTATGGGTAGAACTGGTGTTAATCCAAATGAATTAGATTATGTATCTGAATTAATTAAAAAGTATCCTAATATAAATGTAGAAGGAATATATACTCATTTATCTGTTCCTGATGTAGATTCTGATTTTACTAATAAACAATTAGATATATTTAAAGAATGTGTAAATAGATTAAAAAATAAATTTAATTTTAAATATATTCATGCTCAAGCTTCTACTGGATTATTAAATTATAATTTAGATATATGTAATTTATATAGACCTGGTATTATTCTTTATGGATATGAAAGTTGTACTAATTCAAATATTAATTTAGAACCTATTGCAAAATTAAAAGCTAAAATTACTTATATTAAAGAAGTAGATACAGGTACTAGTATTAGTTATGGAAGAAAATATATAACTGATAAAAGAACAAAAGTTGCAACAGTTGGAATTGGATATGCAGATGGTATTAGAAGAGAATTATCTAATAAAGGAAAAGTTGTAATTAACAATAGATTAGCTCCTATTATAGGTACTATATGCATGGATTCATTTATGATTGATGTAACCGATATTCCAGATGTAAAAGAAGGAGATTTCGTATACATTTGGGATAATAATTTAATTAAATTAGAAGATGTAGCAAATGAATTAAATACTATTAATTATGAAATTATATCTACTATATCAGATAGAGTAGAAAGAGATTTTATATAGATATGTAAATAAATTTAAAAAAAGTAACTATTAAATAGTTATTTTTTTTATTATGTTATATAATTAATTTAAAGTAGAGGGTTGTAAAAAGAAAGATAGGTGTTGAAATGGAGAAGTATGCCAAATTAAAAAAGAGATTAATAATTACTGTAATTGTTATAGTTGCATTAGTAGCTTCATACTATATATATGCTTTTGTAAGACATGATGCATTAATAAAAGAAGCTAAAAAAGTAGTAGAATTAGATGTTAATGACGAATTGATTACTAGTAATTTTAATAAGTTACAAGCAGCAAAGAAAGTTAATCAATGTGGTGTTAATATAACTACATATTTTACTAATAAAAAAGTAACTGTTGATGATTTATCTAATGATTTTGTATATGAAACAGTTCTTGGTAATATTGGAGATAAAGAAGAGATAAGTAAGAAAGAATTTCATAATGAGTTATTACATATTTTTGGAGCTAATTACTCATACTTAGATACTACATATTTTTCATGTCCTACTTATAAATATGATGATGATAGTAATTCTTATAAAAAGACAAATGAAGATTGTGGTGGAGTATGTGTATATCAAAATGAATATAAAATAGTTGGTGGAAGAACGGAAGCTAATAAATTATCAATTGATGTAAGAGTATTATTTTTAAATGCTGATCAAGTTAATGGTACATTTGATTATTATAGTGATTTTGAACTAACTAAAAAAGTTGCTTCATTTGATGCAGCAAGTGGAACTAAAGTAGATGATTCATTAATAGAAAAAGGCACTTTATATAGAATGACTTTTTATAGAGATGGAAAAAATTATATATTTGATTCATCTGAAATAGTAAAAGAATAAGAAAACTAATTATAGTTTTCTTTTTATGTTATATTTATATTGGTGATTTAATGAAAGCAATTTATATTAGTATTAAACCAATTCATTTAAATAGGATTGTAGAAAGAATTAAGAATTATGAGTTTAGAAACTATTATCCAAAACAAGAAATAAATAGACTATTTGTATATGAAAGTAGTCCGACTTGTTCTTTAAAATATGTGATAGATATTGGAAAAGTCGTAGAGTATCCTGATAAGATATTAGAAGATGGATATGGAAATGATTTATTTAACAAAGGACTTAAAAGTACTAGGTATGCATATCAAATTAAACATCTATATAAATTAGATAAACCAATTAGTTTAGATAGACTTAGAAAAGAGTTTAAATTTAACCCTCCACAAGCTTATGCATATGATGATAAATACAAAGAATTAACAATGTATATAAATAATTCTAATTTAATAAAAATGTTTTAATATTAGTGATTGATTATTATATTTTTATTCTATATAATAAAATATATTTAGGGTGGTGAAACTATGGAAACAGAGAATATTTTAGAAGTTAAAAACATCAATAAAAAATTTGGTAAAAAACAAGTTTTAAAAGATGTTTCTTTTTGTGTTAAACCTGGTGAAATTTTAGGTTTTATCGGACCTAATGGATCAGGTAAAACAACAACTATTAAATTAATAATTGGTCTTCAAACAATAGATAAAGGTACAGTTATAATAAATGGGTTTGATATTAAAAAAGAATTTACAAAAGCAATTGAAAAAGTTGGTACTATTGTAGAAAATCCTGATTTATACATGTATTTATCTGGTAGAAAGAATCTTGAATTAATTGCTAATTTATATGATGGAGTAGATCAAGGTAGAATTGATGATATTATAGATTTGATTGGACTTAAACCTGTAATTAATGAAAAGATATCCAAATATAGTCTTGGTATGAGACAAAGATTAGGAATAGGTGCTGCACTTATTCAAAAGCCTAATTTGTTAATATTAGATGAACCTACTAATGGATTAGATCCAGAAGGTATTAAAGAATTAAGAGATTTACTTAAAAAATTAGTAAAAGAAGAGAAGATAGGAGTATTAATCTCTAGTCATAATCTAGCCGAATTAGATAATTTCTGTACTGATGTATGTATTATTAAAGAAGGAGAAGTAATAGCTCTAGCATCAATGGATGAAGTAAAAGAAGTTGGTAAAGGATCATTTATATTTACAGTTAATTCAACACGAGGACTTAAAAAAGTATTAGATACAGAATTTAAAATAATAGATAATGGAAAAGTAAGAATATTTACTGATAAAAAGTCTATTAATAGCATATTAACTAAATTAATTGAAAATAATTATAATATTTATACAATAGAAAAAGAAGAAGTATCTTTAGAAGAAGCCTTCTTAAGTAAAGTAGGAGGTAAATAATATGTTGAGATTATTTAAAAATGAATTAACAAAAAGATTACATAGACCAGGAATATATATAATATTAGTTTTAGCAGTAGTATTTTCAATTATTTCAGGTGCTATGACAAAGTTTCTTGAATCTGGATATTTACAATCTATGGAATTTCTAGAGGGTTATGAATTAGATGAATCTGATTATGATTTAAAAGATGAAGATCAATTAGATTTTTACATTCAAACTTTAACTACTAAAGAGTTAAATAAATTGAAAAAAAATTACAATTATTATTCACCAGAATATTATTATATAGATAATTATATGTTTGATTCAGTTTTTTGTATAAAGAAATCTGAATACGTTAAAATGAGTGAAAAAGAATTAAATCAATGTCAAAGTGATTATGATGTTGCACTTGCAAATGTTAAGAAGTTTGATTTTGAAAAATTACTTAACGAAGAAAAAGCAGAACATTTAAAAAGTCTTAATGATAAGATGTCAGATTCTGAAAGAGAATATATAGAGAATCAAATAAAAGTAATTGATTATAGAATAGAAGAAAAAGTACCTGAAACATATAAAACTGATTCTACTGAACTTGGAAGTTATCCTGATTTAGTTAGTCAATATAATGAATCAAAAAATTCTTAT
The DNA here is from genome assembly GCA_964578175.1 of uncultured Clostridium sp. GTDB lineage: Bacteria > Bacillota_I > Bacilli_A > RF39 > UBA660 > RUG11788. The sequence goes on along the minus strand of CAZOBH010000012.1, from coordinate 9,926 downwards.
AAAAGTGAAAAAGAATTAAATGATAATTCTCAATCATTACTTGAAGTTAAATATAAGATGGATCATAAGATGTATACTGATGAATATAAAGATGGTAGTGCTTCTAGTTTACAAGATGTATTAGTTGGTACTAATTTTATGGTTACTATCTTAGTTATTATAATTGCTGGTACTATAGTATCAGAGGAATTTAACAAAGGAACTATTAAATTACTTCTTGCAAGACCATTTAAGAGATCTAGTATATTAATTAGTAAAATATTAACTATATTATTATTCTTTGTTTTATTCACAATTATCTATGCAATAATAAATACAGTTATAATGGGATTATTTACAGGAGGATTTAAAACTTTATTAGATCCAGTACTTGTTTATGATTATAACATTCATGAAATAGTTCCATACAACTTATTACATTATTGTTTATTACAATTTGTTGCTGTATTACCTAAATACTTAATTATAACGTTCTTTGTATTTTTAATTAATGTACTACTTACTAATAGTGCAATATCAATTGCAGCTGGATATGTAGCTTTATTTGCAAGTACTATTACATCAACATTCTATAAATTAAAAATAGTTAGTTATTTACCAATTAACTGTTGGGATTTATCTCCATATTTATTTGGTGGTAAATCATATATGGTATATGGTTCATTTACAAAATCATTAGTAGTATCTATTATAACCATAGTATTACTAATAGCATGTTCTATATTTATATTTAATAAAAAAGAAATAAAGAACCAATAATATAAAACCTTGATTTATCAAGGTTTTTTTGTTATAATATTCGGTAATTTTAAAGGGGGATATTATATGGGAGAATTATTTGTTATAAAAAATCCTCGAGATAATTTAGAAGTAATAGCTTTTGAATATAAAAATTTAGAAAGATCTATTATAGAACTTGAAAGAAAAAAGAATTTATTTAAAGAAGATCCATTATTTAAAAGAAAATTAGATAATTACTTATTACTACAAAAATTAGCTTTTAGTGATGAAAATGATTTTTATTTTAAAGACGCTAAAAATAATGCTTTTAATTACTTAAATAAAGCAGGAAATGAAGATTTGAAAATGTATTTTAGAATAGCAGAACATATAGTTGCTAGAAGATTAGATTTAGCTACTTTACTATATAAAATAGATTTTTTAGATAATTATTTTATGATTAGAGGGAACAATCTATACTGTGTAAATCATGATAGTTCTACAAGTGGATTTGATTTTACAGATAATGCCCGTGAGTTTTTATGTAAAAGTGCAAGACGTCAAAATAGAATAGTAGAATATTTTGATACACCTACTATTTATTCAACTATTAATGATGTTCAATACTTAGTACAAGATATATAGACTATTTATAGTCTTTTTTTTATTTTAAAATATTTATTTATATGATAATATATTATTAGAATAAAGAGAGTGATTGTATGGATGAGAATAAAAATGTAGATAATGTAGTTGATAATGATGAAAATAAAGAAAGACTTGAAAAAAACAAGACTATCTTAGCATCTAGTCCACTTGCAGTTGATAGTAGCTCAATTAATGTTAATTCAACAAAAGATACTCCTGAATCTGTAACTAATGTAGTTAGTGAAACCCAAATTGATACTAATGCAAAAGAAATGGTATTAGAAAAAGAAGAAGAAGTAGGTGCTTTTGAAGAAGTTAGTGTAACTGTAGATAGTTCATCATTAGATTTAAAACCAGAAGAAATTAATCAAGATAGTGTTTTTAATAAAGTAGTAGAAACTAAAGAAGAAAAAGCTAATATGGGAGAAGAAAAACATAAGTTTCCATTTTTTGTCGTACTTGTATTTATATTAATTATTGTATTTGCGTTTAATTTAGATAAAGTTAATGAATATGTTAAACAAAAGATGGCTGAAAGAAATGGAGTAGTTGAAGAAGAAGTAGAAAAGAAAGTTAGTATTTACTCTTTAGAAGATATTAAAACTCTTTTAGATGAATCAACTTATTTATCAGAGTACTCTAGAACTATTGAATCTAATATTGATTTAAATATAGATTTATCTACTAATAAGATGTCGTTAATAGCTAGTGATATAATTGCCAATAGTCAAACTAAATTTGAACGAATTATGGAATATTCTGTAGAAGATAAGTATTTAGTAGGTAAATGTGATAAGAATGTAAAAGATTATTGTAATAATATTAATACTATAATTACTTATGAAATAGCTACTAAAAGATCAGAGAAGATTACATTTAATGAAATATTAAGTGATATTGAGAATCAAAAAAATGCATATAATAATATTAATACTAGTTTAGATGATAATGGAGATATTATATATAAGATTAATATTGAAGATACTAGTAAATAAATATAAAGGGAAATATTTTTCCTTTTTTATTTTATTTGATATAATTTATTGAAGAGGTGAATGATATGAGTAATGATAAGTATAATGATTATATTTCTTGGGATGAATATTTTATGTCAATAGCTCAATTATCAGCAAGAAGAAGTAAAGATCCACATACAAGAGTAGGTAGTTGTATAGTTAGTAAAGATAATAGAATATTATCAACTGGATATAATGGAGCTCCGAATGGTTATGATGATGATAAATTTCCGTGGAAGAATAAAGGTGAAAAATTAGAAACTAAATATATGTTTGTTGTTCATTCAGAATTAAATGCAATATTAAACTATCGTGGTAGTAATAGAGAATTAGAGGGTGCAAGAATTTATGTTCATTTCTTTCCATGTAATGAGTGCGCTAAAGCAATTATTCAATGTGGAATAAAAGAGGTTATATATCTTCATCCATATGAACATTTTGATCATAGTATTGAATCAGAAGCAACTAGAAGAATGTTTGATGAATGTGGCATTAAATATAGACAATTTAAACCAGATAAAAATGAAAGAATTGAATTGGAGTTAATACCAAAATGCCAATCATAGGAATAGTTGGTAGAAATTATCAAGAAAAAGATCTTGATATTAATGTAATTGGATTTGGAGAATATGTAAGAAGAGCAGTTATAAATGCAGGTGGAACTCCTTTTGGAATACTTCCGCCACAAAATGTTAATTACTATGAAGAAGTACCTAGTAAATTAGATAAACTTACTGATCATGATAAAAAAATAATAATAGAACAATTAGATTTATGTGATGGAATTATTATTCCCGGTGGTTTAAAAAGATTTGAATATGATATATTTGTTCTTAAATATGCATTAGAGAATGATATACCAGTATTTGGAATATGTTTAGGTATGCAAATATTTGCTATGCTTAACAAAGATGGAGAAATGGTTCTTAATAGTAAGAAAATAGAATCAAATATAAATCATTGTGAATTAGATAAAGAATTTGTACATAATGTTATAATTGATAAAGAATCAATAATTTATAAAATAACTAATAAAGAAAAATTATTAGTTAATAGTCGTCATAACTTAGAGATAACTAATCCAGAAACATTTAAAATATATGGAAAAAGTGAAGATGGAGTAGTAGAATTAATTGAGCGACATGATAAAAGATTTGCAGTAGGTGTTCAATGGCATCCAGAAATACTAGCTGTAAATGGAGATATTGATTCAATTAAAATCATGGAATATTTTATAAAGAAAGCAGATGAATATAAGAATGAAAATAAAATATAATTTATTACATAAAGAAAAGAATACTAAAGCAAGATATGGAACAGTTGAGACAAATTATGGTACTTATGAAACACCTATGTTTATGCCAGTAGGTACTAAAGCAACAGTTAAAATGTTAACTCCAGATGAATTATATGATATGAATGCTGGTATTATTCTATCTAATACTTATCATTTATGGTTAAGACCTGGTGAAGATTTAATAGATAAAGCAGGTGGCCTTCATAAATTCATGAATTATAATGGACCAATTTTAACTGATTCAGGTGGATTTCAAGTGTTTTCATTGGTTAAAAATAAAGAAAAAGATATTAGTGAAGAAGGAGTATCTTTTAAAAGTCATATAGATGGATCTAAATTATTTTTAACACCTGAAAAATCTATTCAAATACAAAATAAATTAGATAGTGATATAGCAATGTCATTTGATGAATGTCCACCAGCATCTGCAACTCATGAATATTTAGAAAATAGTGTTAAAAGAACTATTAGATGGGCAGAAAGAGGTAAAAAAGTTCATTCTAATCCTAGACAAGCTTTATTTGGAATAGTTCAAGGTGGAGCATATGAAGATTTAAGAAAATATAGTGCTATCGAAACTGTTAAATTAGATTTTGATGGATATAGTATTGGTGGTGTTGCAAATGATGGAGAGTCAAAAGAAGACATGTATAAAGCAATTGATTATTCAGTACCATATTTACCAGAAGATAAATTGAGATATTTAATGGGAGTAGGAGAACCAGTTGACATATTAGAAGGAGTAGAAAGAGGAGTAGATTTATTTGATTGTGTTTTATCAACTAGAATTGCAAGACATGGTAATGCATTTACAAGAACTGGTAAAATAAATTTAAAAAATAATAAATTTAGAGAAGATTTTACTCCAATTGAAGATAGTTGTGACTGCTATGCATGTAAAAACTTTACAAAGGCATATATTCGTCATTTAATAATGTCTAAAGAAGGACTTGGAGCAAGATTATTATCTATTCATAATAGTAGATTCTTAATAAAAATGATGGAAGAGATAAGAATCGCTATTAAAGAAGATAGATATCCAGAATATAAAAAAGAGTTTCTTGATAAGTTTTTATCAAACAATAAGTAATTTAAATTATGTAAAATAAAAAGACTAATAAATAGTCTTTTTTTTATTTGTATGTTATAATTTTCATGATAGGAGTGATGAATTTGAAGTTATTTAAATACATGGATAAAATTCTATTATTCGTTACTCTTTTACTATTTGCATTTGGGACTGTTATGGTCTTTTCGGCATCTAATGTTTCTTCTTATATGAGATATTCTGATACTCCATATTTTTATTTAACAAGACAATTAGCAGTTTTATTCGTATCTTTATTAGTTGCATTATTTGTTGTTTTATTAAATGTAAAGACTACTAGTAGACTTGCATCTTTAGTAACATATGCGTTAATTGTATCTTTATTTTTGTTATTTGTATTTGGTAGAATTACAAATCATGCTCAATCGTGGTTTAAATTAGGACCAATTAATCTTCAACCATCAGAGTTCTTTAAAGTAGCAATGATTATATGGGCAGCGAGGTATTATGATGTTAAGAAGAATAATTTAGATAGTTATGGAACAGCTTTATATCCATTGTTTATTGTACTTATTGCGGTAGGGGCAATAGTTTTACAACCAGATTTAGGAACAGCTTTAATTGTTTTAATGATATTTGCCTTTATCTTTGTAATAACTCCGATTGATAAAACTATAAAAAGTAAAATATATATGTTGTTTTCAATAATTGCAGTTATAGGTATATTAATAATTATATCTTTTGGTAAATCATTTTTATCAGATACACAAATGTCACGTATAACATCTGTTATATCATCTGATAGTCCATGTAGTGAAGAAAATTATTATACTGATGGTAATCAAGTATGTAATGGATATATAGCTATTAATAATGGAGGTCTTACTGGAAGAGGACTTGGAAAAAGTATTCAAAAGTACTTATATTTACCTGAATCTCATACTGATTTCATTATTTGTATAATTATTGAAGAATTAGGTCTTCTTGCAGGAATAGGATTATTAATTTTGTATATAATTGTTTTAGCAAGAATAGTTATAATAGGAAGGCATGCTAAAAATAATAGAGATGCAATTATATGTTATGCAGGAGCATTTTATATATTTATTCATATAGTAGTTAATCTATTAGGTGTATTTGGAGTTATTCCGATGACTGGTGTACCTCTTCCATTTATGTCTTATGGAGGAAGTTATACTTTGTCATTAGTAATTCTATTATCAGTAGTACAACGAATTTGTTTTGAAACTAGAATAAAAGATGCTTATTCGTAGTAGGAATTTTAAAACTTTTATTAAATAATCTCCTTAGGGAGGTTTTTTATATGAATTTAAAATTAAGAGAGTTTATTTATTTTAATAGAAAGAAAATAATAAGTTTCTTTCTAATTATTTTAGTTATTGTTGCCTCTTATGGAAGTTATTATCTATATTCAACGTTTGATAAAGTAAAAGCAGATGATAAAGAGGAAACTATTGTACTTGAAAAAGATAATAAAAAAGATGAAGAAGAGGTTAATGAAATAGTTTATTGTTATTTTGATATTAAGGGAGAAATAAAGAAACCAGGAGTCTATAAAATTGATTGTAATAAGAGAGTAGTTGATGCGATTAAAGAATCTGGTGGACTTACTAAAAATGCTGACACATCATTAATTAATCTAAGTAAAAAAATAACTGATAGTATGGTAATAAAAATCTATAGTAAATCAGATATAAAAAAGTATTCTGAAATTAAACAAAAAGAAGAAAAATTAGAAGAATTATGTAAAAATGATAATATTAATAATGATGCTTGTATTAGTAATAAACCAAAAACTACTGAGAATAATTCTAGTTTGGTAAATATTAATAAAGCTTCAATTGAAGAATTAATGCAGTTACCTGGAGTTGGTGAATCTAAAGCTAAAGCAATAATTGAATATAGAAATAAAACGCCATTTAAAAGTATAGAAGATATTAAAAATGTATCTGGAATAGGAACTGCTTTATACGATAAGATTAAGGAAAATATTACTATATAACTGGATCTATTATTTAATATTTATTATTTCTATATTCTATGTATTTTTATCTATTAAAAGCAATTATAAAGGAATTGATTATTCTAAATATAAAAGTATAGAAGGAATAGTAGTAGATATATATAAAGATTCAGATAAAATAGATTTAATAATAAAACATAATAAAGATAAATTAAAAGGTACTTATTATTTAAAAGATAATAATATAAATGTATTTCTAGGAGACAAAGTAAAAATAAATGGAGATATATATGAAATTAATAAAAATACTAATTTTAATTTATTTAATTATAAGAATTATATGAAATATAAAAATATATATTTTGATATGAATATAAATAAGATAGAAGTAATAAGTATTAATAAAAATATTTTTTATAAAGCAAAGACATTTTTACAAAATCATATTAATAAATATAAGTGTAAGAATTATCTTTACACTTTTATTTTAGGTGATAATAGATATTTAGATAATAGTGTTAAATCTAATTATCAAAATTTAGGTGTAAGTCATTTATTTGCGATATCTGGTATGCATATAACAATAATTTCATCATTTATATTATCAGTATTAAAAAAGATAAAAATCAAAGAAGAAAAAAGATATATTCTAACATCTATATTTATAATATTTTATTTGTTTTTAGTGTCATTTACTCCATCAGCACTAAGAAGTGGAATATTCTTTATCTTATTACTTATAAATAAATATTTTTATTTTCATATTAAAATAAATAATATACTTTTATTAACTATATCAATTATATTATTTAATAATCCATTTATAGTTTATAATACCGGTTTTATATTTTCTGCATCTATCACTTATTCTTTAATTATCTTTAGTAATTTAATGAATATGAAAAATAATTATTTTATAAAACTATTTATGACTTCATTAATATCTTCATTGATTTCATTACCAATAAGTTTATCTAATTATTTTCAGTTCAATTTATTAACACCTTTTTATAATTTAGTATTTGTTCCCTTAGTTTCAATTATTGTCTTTCCAATAGCTATATTATCTATTTTTTTAAAATTCTTAGATATTCCTTTATATTTATTATTAAAAATATTAGAGTACATATCTAATTTTTTTATTAGAATTAATTCGTTAATCTATTTTTATAAACCATCATTTGTTTTAATTACTGTCTATTACATTTTAATTATTCTAGTACTTAAATATCATAAAAAATCATTTATATTTTTATTAATAAGTTTAATATTATTCCATTATAATATTAATGTTTTATTACCTAAATCATATATTTTATTTATAGATGTTGGACAAGGAGATTCTATTCTTATCCATAATAAAAACAAAAATATATTAATTGATACTGGAGGCAAAGAAAGTTTAAGTGAATCAAATTATTCAATAGTTAATAATACAACAATTCCGTTATTAAAATCATTAGGAATAAGAAGACTAAATTATTTAATAATTAGCCATGGAGACTTTGACCACATGGGAGATGCTATTAACTTAGTTAATAATTTCAAAGTAGAAAAAGTAATCTTTAATTGTGGACCTTATAATGACTTAGAAAAAGAATTAATTAAAGTACTGGATAAAAAGAAAATACCATATTACTCTTGTATTAAAGAATTAAATATAGATAACAATAAATTATATTTCTTACAAACCAAGGAATATGATAATGAAAATGATAATAGTAATGTTATTTATACAGAAATTAATGGTTATAAATTCATGTTTATGGGAGATGCTGGAATAGATAAAGAAAAAGATATCCTTAATAAATACAATATATCAAATGTCGATGTATTAAAAGTAGGACATCATGGCTCTAAGACAAGTAGCAGTAAAGAATTGATAAATAGTATTAATCCTAAATATTCTATTATTAGTGTAGGTAAGAATAATAGATATGGACATCCAAATAAAGAAGTATTAGAAACCCTAAAAGATACAAAAATATATAGAACAGATCAAGATGGAAGTATTATGTTTAAGATTAAAAATAATGAATTAGAAATGAAAATTTGTTCACCATAAAAAAATATAAATTATGAAGTTTTCTTTACATCATGTAAAAATATGTTATAATATATTAGGAGGTATAGATATGAAAATAAAGATTTTTGCTCCTATTCTTTTAATTTTATTTGTATTTTTGTTAGCAGGATGTAATAGTAAAGAAGTTGATTATAGATTACAAATAAAGGAATCCAGTTGGTCTGGGTGGTCGGAAGATTACAAACCGGAAGAAGTAACTAATGAGTATGATGTAGTTTTAGGAAAAGAATACAAAACTAATTCTGGTAAGTTTGTATTCAAAATAAAAGAAATTAAAAAGAATAGTATCATAATTGAAACACAAGATGTATTTTCTGATAATGAAGATGGTATTGATTTAAATAGTAAAAAGAAAGAGTTTGAAGTGACTTTTGATAAGGAAATAAAGCTAACAACACCAACTATGGATGAAGGTGATATCTATTATTTAAAATTAGTGAAATAATCTTAAACCTTGTTATCATCAAGCTGTTTCTGAAATGAGAATAAAACATAAAAATAAGCAGAGATGTTTGCTTTTATGTTTTTTTATTTGTTTAAATTCGTATGCATAAACGTATGTCACCACATGGAGATTATGACCACATGGGTGAATCTATTAATTTAGCAAATAACTTTAAAGTAGAGAAAGTAATCTTTAATTGTGGAGAATACAATGATTTAGAAAAAGAATTAATCAAAGTATTAGATAAAAAGAGAATAAAGTATTATTCATGTATTAAAGAATTAAATATAGATAATAATAAATTATATTTCCTGCAAACAAAAGAATATTATAATGAAAATGGTAATTCAAATGTAATCTATACAGCACTTGATGGTTATAAATTCATGTTTATGGGAGATGTATCAATTACTACTGAAAAAGAAATATTAGATAAATATAATCTACCAAATATAGATGTATTAAAAGTAGGACATCATGGATCAAAGACAAGTAGTAGTAAAAAATTTATAGATGAAATAAAGCCAAAGTATTCAATAATCAGTGTTGGAAAGAATAACAGGTATGGACATCCAAATAAAGAAGTGTTAGGTAACTTAGATAATTCTAAAATATATAGAACAGATGAAGATGGAAGTATTATGTTTAAGATAAAAAATAATAAATTAAAGATTGAGACTTG
>CAZOBH010000011.1:0-36659 GCA_964578175.1 uncultured Clostridium sp. | reverse complement strand
ATGAAGATTTATATTTAATTGGTACATCTGAACATTCAATGATAGGTAGATTTAAAGATCAAATAATTAAGAATGAAGATTTACCTATTACTATGACATCATATTCTCCATGTTTTAGAAAAGAAGGAGGATCTCACGGATTAGAAGAGAGAGGTTTATATAGAGTTCATCAATTTGAAAAAGAAGAAATGATAGTTATATGTGAACCTGAAGATAGTATGGATTGGTATGAAAAAATGTGGAAATTTACAGTAGATGTATTTAGAAATATGGATATACCAGTAAGACAACTTGAATGTTGTAGTGGTGATTTAGCTGATTTAAAAGTAAAATCATGTGATATTGAAGCTTGGTCTCCTCGCCAACAAAAGTATTTTGAAGTTGGATCTTGTTCAACTTTAGGAGATGCCCAAGCAAGAAGACTTGGAATACGTAAAAAAGGAGAAAAAGGAACCTATTATTTACATACTTTAAATAATACTGTTGTAGCATCTCCGAGAGGACTTATTGCTTTAATTGAAAATAATTATCAAGAAGATGGAAGTATAAAAATACCAAAAGTACTTCAACCATATATGGGTGGTAAAGAGGTTATTAAACCTAAAAACTAAAATGAAAGAATGATATTTTAAATATCATTCTTTTTTGGTAGAATTAAAGAAGGTGATTATATGAATAATATAAAGAATCAATTAATAGTAATAGTTTTAATTATTATAGCTGTGTTATTAGTTTTTGTTTCTTATAAATTATCTAATCCTGAAAAGAAAAAAGAGAAAGTAGAAGAAAAACCTGTTGAAAAGATAGATAATAAAATTAAGTATTCTAGTTATGATGGAAGATTTCAAATTGAAACAAGTAAAGATTGGGTAGAAGTTGAAACTAAAAAAAGTCTAAATAAAGATGCTAATATGGAGTTATATAATGATAAATATAATGCTTATTTTCTTTTAGTTGTTAATAATAAGGTTGATTATAAAAACAATTTTACAACATATAAAAATGAAGTTTTTCAACAAAAAGTATTGGAATATAAAACTAAGATTACTAAATATAACAAAGTTATTATTGATGGATATAATGGAGAGTATATAGATATTGATTATATTAATAATAAAGGAATTAAAACATATATTAGATCTTACGCTATTGAAACAAAGAATTATTATGGTCAAATAATGTTATGGACATTATCTAGTAATAAAGACCTTATTCAATCAGAATTTGATGATTTAATAAATAATTTTAAAGAAATAAATACTTTGAGTTAGTAATAATATTAATGGAGGTATAAATGGAGAAAATTAAATCTTTTTTAAGTAAGATACTAGCGATTATTTTTACTATTACACTTACTTATTTTGTATTAAATACATTTTTAAATAAGTTATTTACATATAATAATATATATGATGGATTAAGTTCATCTAAAATAGATAGTTTTGAATTAATTGATTTAAATTTTAACGATGAGATAAAAAAACATATTAATATTGATTCTTATATTTATGATTATATTACTAATGAAGCTTTATTCTTATCTGGTAAGTTAGATAAAGAACCTGTTATTAATAGAGATAATATTAATAAGGAAATAAAAAGTGGAATTGATGAATATTTAGAATTAGATAAAGAAAATAAGAGTAAAATGATAGATGAAATTAATAAAAGATATAAAGTTGATTATGAAAATGGTCAATTTGTATTTAGAGAAGATATAGATAAGATTAATAATACTATTAAAGAAAAGTATAAAGATAATAATATAATAAATATTGTTAAATTTATGATGAATGATGATTATAAAGTAAAATCAATGATTGCATTTATTGCAGCCCTTTTATTAATAGCTATAGTTAATTTTAATATTATTTTTATATTCTTATATACAATAGTACCATTTATAATTGAAATAATATTACAAATTGTATTATTATTAGTATCTAAAAATTTAAATTTTGTTGGTAATGATTTGGCAGATTTACTTAATTATTTTATGAAGATAATAGGAAACTTAACATATAATTATATTTTGATTTTCTCAGTATTATTATTAATATCAATAATAATGTATTTTATAACTAAAAATTTAAATATAATAAAGTCTCATAAAAAAGGAGTAGCTACATTAGATACTATATTTGATGACTACGACAAAGAATAATATGAAAAAAATTAGTAATGATTTAAAAGAAATCGGATATTTATTAAATGATAAGAGACCTAATTCATATATTGATATATATTGTGAAAAAGAATTTTCAAGTATAGGTTATTTATTAGATAAGGATGGTTATTTATATAAATATACTGAAATCCTTGGATTTAATAAAGAAACTCATAATTTTTCTTATCAAAATGAATTAAGAAAAAGTAGTAAAAAAATAGATATTGATAAATTTCTAGAGTATTTATTTAATAAAGTTGATATAATGAGTGAAAAGTATATTAATAATTATACTGAAGATGAAAAATACTGTGAAATAATAAGAACTGAAAAATATAGACAAGAAATAAATAATAAAGAACTTTTTTATCTTTTAGAAAAGGAACTTTTAAAATTAGAAAGACAAGGTGAAAAATAATGAAAGTGCTTTTATATACAGAAGGATATAAAGCTATTAGTAAGAGTGGACTTGGTAAGGCAATAGAACATCAAAAGAAAGCTCTAACTTATGCAGGAGTTGAGTTTACGACTGATCCTAATGAAGATTATGATATCTTACATATAAATACATACTTTCCTATGTCATATATGATGGCAAAAAAAGCAAAGGAAGAAGGAAAGAAAATTGTATATCATGCCCATTCTACAGAAGAAGATTTTAAAGATGGGTTTATTCTATCTAAACAAATATCTACTCAATTTAAAAAATGGCTTATCAAGTGTTATTCATTAGGAGATGTTATTATTACACCTACAGAATATTCTAAAAGACTTTTAAGTGGATATGAAGGACTTCAAGATAAAAAAATATATGCAATATCAAATGGTATTGAAATAGAATATTTTAAAAAGGATAAAGAACTAGGTAAAAAGTTTAGAGAAGATTATAATATAAAAGATGATGAAAAAGTAATAATAGGAATTGGATTATATATAGAAAGAAAAGGAATTGTTGATTTTGTAGAATTAGCAAGAAGAATGCCAGAATATAAGTTTATTTGGTTTGGATATTCACCATTAAGTGCTGCAACACAACCAGTAAAAGAAGCAGTAAATACTAAATTAGATAATTTGTTATTTGCAGGATATGTTGAAAGTAATGTAATTAAAGAAGCAATGAATGGATGTGATTTATATATATTCCCAACATTTGAAGAGACAGAGGGAATTCCTATTATAGAAGCATGTGCATGTGAAACTAATGCTATAGTAAGAGATATTCCGATATTTGAAGGATGGCTTGAAGATGGAGTAAATGTATATAAAGCAAAAAACGTAGATGATTTTGAAGTTAAAATAAAAAAATTCTTAAATGGAGAGTTAAAATCAGTTACAAAAGAAGCACATAAAGTAGCAGAAGAAAGAGATTTAAAAATCATTGGAGAAAAGTTAAAGGCAGTATATGAAGACGTAATCTAATATATTGTCTTTTAATTTTAAAAAAGATATAATTATAAAGAAAAGAGGGTGTAACAATGAATTACCAATATATTATTATATTAGTTATAGTTGCTATTATTTTAATTGCAGTATTAAAAGCTGGAAAGAAAGATGCTCATTTAGAGTTAAATAAATTATTAGACTATTTAGGTGGAAAAGATAATATTATTTCTACTGAAGCAAATATGTCTAGATTTATTGTAACTTTAAAAGATATTTCTATAGTTAATAAAGATGGAATTCAAAAATTAGGAGCTAAAGGAATAGTAGAAATAGATAATCAATTAAAAATTATTTTAGGAGAGAATTCAAAAGAATTAAAAAAATATATAGATGAAATTAAATAGGTGGTTGTATGAAGAAGAAATTATTTGCTCTAATAGTAATTTCCCTATTTGTTGTTAGTGGGTGCCAAGCTAATTACACTATTAGTTATGAAGATGGTGTATTTAATGAAAATTTAGAATTAATAAATAGTAAAAGTGAATATATAGAAGATGATGAAGGACATGCATCTTTTGAATCATTTAGAGATGGAAAAGTAATAGCATCAATTGATGGACAAGAAAGATATGTAATGGATCCTAATAGTACGAAGTATGATATGATTCTAAATCATAAATTAGAAAATACTACTCTTGATGATATGATTTCTATTAATGAATGTTTCTCTGAACATACATATAGTGATGAAAATGGGCAAATATATTTTAGTGCCTATGGTGATTTTTTATGTAGTTATCTAAAGGATAGTACTGTTACTTTAAAAACAGATAGTGAAGTATTATATACAAATGCTCATGAAACAAAAGACGGGTTATATATTTGGAACTTAGATGAAAAATCATTAGGTAATGAAGGAATTGTTTTTCAATTAGTGCAAAAAAAAGAAAGTGATTCAGTATCTAAAGAAATTATACCTTGGTATGTAAAAATAATTATTATATTAACTTTAATAGTAATTTTTGTATTTGGATTTAAATTTATTAAGAATAAGAGAGGATGATTTCATGTTTTTAGAGTCATGTGGTAGTTATAATATGCTTTCTAGTATGTTATTTATGAAAAGTGCAGTAGAAATTTTAAGTATGAGTGTATTTTTATTACTTATTGTTTTTGTTGGTATAGAACTAGCTAAAATCGTTCTTGATCCAAATACCGATATGACTAAAAAAAGAGTTAAAAGTATTATTACAAAGTTTGTAGCTGGAGCAATAGTTTTTTTTATACCAACTTTTGTAAATATTTTAATTACTAATCTGGATGCTGTAGGTAATAAAACTTCTTATTGTTGGAAAGTTGCATCATCTGATATGTTGGAAGTATATAAAAATGCAGAAGAAGTTAAACAAAAAGCAGAAGATGAAAAAGCTAAAAAAGAAAATGAAAAAGCTGAAGTAGAACGTCAAACTGTTCAAAAAATAAAAGAAGCAGCTGCTGAAAGAAATAGAAAGAAAGCAGAAGAAGAGAGAAAGAAGCAAGAACAGTCTAAACATGGTTCAGCAACAGCTGAAGAACTTCTTTTAATTGCCCAACAACAAGTAGGTATTTGTGGTAGACCAAATAAATTTACTCAAGGTTATGGATCAATTGGTGGATATTCATACCATTGGTGTGCTGCTTTTGTTTGGTGGTGTTCTAATGAGGCTGGAGTTTATCCTGATAAAGTTTCTATGAAAACTGCAGGAGTAGATGCTTTTATTGGTCATTTTAAATCAAAAAATCAATATAAGGTATCACAAGGACATGGTGGAAACTATACTCCAAAAATGGGAGATTATATTTTCTTTAACTGGAGTGGTTATGCAGGTTCAGGAGATCATGTGGGTCTTGTTAAAAGTGTGTCTGGTTCAAATGTAATAACTATTGAAGGTAATAATGGTGATTGTGTTAGAGAATGTTCATATCCTTTAAATAGTGCTAATGTAATTGGATATGGAGTTTGGGAATAATATTAGAATAGGGGATAGCTATGAGTGATACGTTATTAATTTTATCTGTTCTTCCAAGTGTTTTATTAGGAAGATATATTTATAAAAAAGATGTAGTTGAAAAAGAATCGCGTAAACTTCTAACTAAATTAATAATAGTAGGAGTTCTTTCAACATTTACAACTTTAATAATAACTTTAATTGTATCATCAATCTTTCCTGTTTTAAGTGCTGATGAATCTAGTTTAGATTTATTTAGTTTAGCAGTTCATGTATTCTTTGGTATTGCTATAATAGAAGAATTTTCTAAATGGATATGGAACTATTTTGTATCTTGGAAAAATGAAGAATTTAACTATTTATATGACGCTATAGTATATTCTGTATTTGTATCTTTAGGTTTTGCAACTTTTGAAAATATATTATATGTTTTTGAAGGTGCATTAACAGGAATAGGATATACAATAGCTTTATATAGAATGGTACTAGCAGTTCCAGCTCATGCCTTTTTCGGAGTTACAATGGGGTATTATTTAGGACTTGCGAAATTACTTGAAATAAATGGTGATAAAGATAAATCATCTATTTATAAGTTATTAAGTGTAATAATGCCAACTACTTATCATTTCTTATATGATTATTTAATAATGGCAAATTTAGAAGGAATATTCTATTTATTTGTAATTTATTTATATATAGTATCATTTAGAAAAGTTAAAAAAATATCTAGTGTTACAACAAACTTATTTGGTAATAATGATAATGCATATGGGATTTTTGGAAATAGTAATGGAGTTGTTAATTATGAAAAAAAATAGTTTAATTTTTCTTTTAGTTTTTTTATTGTGTTTTTTTATCTTGTTAATTAGAGTTAATTATTTTATTGATTTAGATAGAACTGTTTATTTAATTCTTATCTCATTTCAATCATATGGAATTACTAACTTGGTCAAATATTATACTTTTTTTGGTAGTGCTACATTTTTAATAGTAATTACAGTTATAAGTTGGTTATTATTTAAAAATAAATATTATTCTAAAATTATAACTATAAATCTAATTTTATCTTTTTTAACAAATCAAGTATTAAAATTTATAATAGCTAGAGATAGACCATATTTTATTCATTTAGTTAAAGAAAATGGATTTAGTTTTCCGTCAGGACATGCAATGGTATCTTTTTGTTTTTATGGATTAATAATTTATTTATTACATAAAAGTAATTTAAAATATAAAAATATTATAATAATATTATTAATTTTATTAATATTTGTTATAGGTGCAACTAGAATTTACTTGGGAGTTCACTATTTTAGTGATATAATAGGAGCTTACTTGGCAGGTTTAATATATTTACTAGTATTTACTAATTATATAAAAACCAATAAAGAGGAAGGATAATATATGATAGATATTCTTATAGATACAATAATTGATGCTATTAAGTTAATACCATTTATATTTATTGCTTTCTTATTAATTGAATTATTTGAACATAGAATTAATAAAAAAAGCGAAAAAATAATAGAGAAATCTAAAAAAGTAGGTCCTTTATTTGGGAGTATATTAGGAATTATTCCACAATGTGGTTTTTCTGTATTTGCAACTAATCTTTATATAACTAGAATAATTTCATTAGGAACTTTAATTTCTATATATTTAGCAACAAGTGATGAGATGTTAATAATAATGATTTCTGAACAAGTAGAGATGTCTTTAATATTTAAAGTATTATTTACAAAATTTATAATAGGAATGATATTTGGATTTATAATTGATTTCATTATTAGAAAAGAACATATAAAAGAGAAAAAAGAAAACTATGAAATATGTAATGATAGTCATTGTCATTGCGATACTGATGGAGTAGTGGTTGCTTCATTAAAACATACATTAAAAATAATTATGTTTATTTTTATAATTACATTTTTAGTAAATATAATGATGGAGTATTTAGGTAATGATTTTATTACTAAATTATTCTTAAAAGATAATATTTTATCTTCATTTATTACTAGTTTAATCGGATTAATTCCAAGTTGTGGTTCAAGTGTAATCTTAACAGAATTATATATAAAAGGAGCTATTGAGTTCTCATCTATGATAGGAGGAACACTAACTAATAGTGGAGTAGCTTTGTTAGTATTATTTAGAAATAATAAGAATATGAAAGAAAATCTATTTATTTTATTATTACTATATATAATTGGTGTTATTAGTGGAGTATTTCTTTATTTAATTTGAATAAAATAGATTTTGGTATTATAATTTTGAATAGGTGATTTTATGAATGATAAAATTAAAGTAATATTGGCTTTAGTTAGTGCAGTTTTATTACTAATCTTAATATTTTTTAAATTTAATGATTTAAATAATCAAAAAGAAACTGACTCATATAAGTTTAAAGTTGAATATGAAGAATTAAATAATAAAAAAGATGAAGATGGAAATAAATATCAAGAAGTTTTAATTGATAAAGAAAATCCAATTAAATATAGTTCATATGAAAAAATTAATAAGATTTTAAGTAATGAAACTGGAGTTATTTATTTTGGTAATTCTAAGTCATTATGGTGTCGTGCAATGATAGCAACTCTAATCGATGCAGCAAATTCTAATGGATTAGATACTATATATTATGTAAATACTTATGATTCTAAAGAAGAGTGTGAAGTAAAAGATGATAAGATTGTTAAATTAAAAGATGGCGATAAAGGATATAAAGATACCTTGGTAATGCTTAATGAATATTTATATGAATATATAATTGAAAAAGATGGAAAAGAATATGATACAAATACAAAAACTATAGATGATTCGTTAGTTGTATTTGTAAAAGATGGTAAAATTGTTGGAACTAATTTAAAAACTGTTGATACTCATACTGATCCATTAAAAGAAATGAGTAAAGAAGAAAAAGAAGAATTATTTAAAAAGTATGCAGAATTAATTCATACTGTTTTAGATGATACTTGTGATGAGGCGTGCTAATGAAAAAGATTGATAGGAGAAATTTACCAAATTATGTTATTGCTATTCTTTTAATATTAGTATTTCCATTAGGTGTTTATTTTTTAACTATTAAAACATATGATAGTTTAAAAATGATTAAAAGAACATCAAAAGTATTAAAATTATGTGGTTATCTTGCATTAGTAATATTTGTTTTCTATTTTATAATTAATTTAGGAAGTTATATTTCTTTATTTGATAGTCATATGTCATTTGAAATGTATTCATTTAAATTTTTATATTTATATATCTATGCATTAATAGTTATTGTAAGTACATTAGTAGGTGGATATTATTTAGATAATAAGTGTTCTAAACTAATTATATATACAGAATTTATAAATGTTAAACATATAAAAGATATAAAAATGATTGCAGATGAAACAGGAGAAGATTTAGAAACTGTTAAAAAAGTAATTCAAGATTTAATAAGTAAGAAGTATTTATTAAGTGTTAAATTAAGTGAAGATAAATTAATAACTGAATCTACGGATAAAGATAATTATGTTAAATGTTCTATGTGTGGAACATATATGAAAAAAAGTAAGAAAGTTAGATGTGATTTTTGTGATAACAAGATAAAGCTATAAATTGCTTTATCTTTTATTTTATAGTATAATATGCGCCGGTGAATGAATTATGAGAAATTATTATCACGCTATTGTAAAAGATTTTGATTTTAATTTAGAAGTACTTGAAAGTATATTAAATGAAGGTATTAAACCTGTATTATTCGGATCATTAGCTAATGAATTAGAATGTAGAATGAATTATGATGATGAAGTATGTATGTTTGTTAGAAAAGAAAAGACAACAATTAAGAATTTTTTATATACATCTGCATGTAAACCAATTATTTCACAAGGGTTTATTACATTAAAAATAAATGGTAATTTAGAAGGAGTATTTAAACCACCTTTAGTTAACCATTATAGAGCAGTAATTATGAGTACTGAAGGAAGTAGAGGATTTACTGAATTTAAAGATGAATATAGATATAAAGGAATAATAAAACCTACTGAGATAGAATCAGTTTTATTTCCAGCAACGGGGTTAATGAATAGTAGATTTACTTATTATTCGCATTTTGGAGAAATAGATCCAAAAACTAATTCTAGACTTGAAAGAATAATACCATATTATGAAAAAGTAGAAGATGTAGTTAGAGCAAGTGGACTTAATATTCCGATAGAAGATTTATCAACTGAAAGAGAAATAGAATCAAGTGATAAAATATATCAATTTAAAAAACATTTATTTTAATATTTAAAAAAGATTTGAAATCAATTATAATTTAATTGGTGATAATATGGAAATAGCAATAATAATTTTATTAAGCGTTCTTATACTTATTGGAATAATTCTTATAATTATTAATATTAAAAATAAAAAAGATGAAGTTAGTATAGTAGAAAAATTAGCTAGATTTGAGTTCAATATAAATAAAGAAATTAATGATTTTAAGAGTGATTTAAATAAAGATATAGATGGTTCATTTGATAAGATGAATGAAAAAATAGAAAGAAAACTAACTATTATAAATGATAAAGTTAATGAAAGATTAGATCAAAATTTTGAAAAGACTAATAAAACATTTTCTAATGTACTAGAAAGACTTTCTAAAATTGATGAAGCACAAAAGAAAATAGAAAACTTATCAACAGATATAGTATCTTTACAAAATGTATTAACTGATAAAAAGAGTCGTGGAATATTTGGAGAAGTTAATTTAAAACATATTTTATCTAGTGTATTTGGTGATAAAAATGATAAGGTTTATCAATTACAATATACTATGTCTAATAAGACAATAGCTGATTCAATATTATTTGCTCCTGAACCTTTAGGTACAATTGCAATAGATTCTAAATTTCCACTTGAGAACTATCAAAAGATGGTTGATAAAAATAATTCAAATGAATTAAGAGAACATTATGAGAAATTATTTAAATCAGATGTAAAAAAACATATTGACGCTATTTCTTCCAAATATATTATTCCTGGAGAAACATCTGATCAAGCAATTATGTTTTTGCCAGCTGAAGCTATTTTTGCAGAAATTAATGCTTATCATCAAGATATTATAGATTATGCATATAAAAAGAAAGTATGGATTACATCTCCAACTACATTAATATCTACATTAACTGTTGTTGAAATGATTATAAAAAATATGGAAAGAGATAAATATGCATCTATTATTCATGATGAATTAAATAAATTAGGTATTGAGTTTAACAGATATAAAGAAAGATGGACTCACTTATCAAAATCAATTGAAACTGTTAATAAAGATGTAGAAAGTATTCATATAACTACAGATAAGATTAGTAAGAGATTTGATGAAATAAGTGGTGTAGAAGTAGATAAATTACAAATAAAAGATAAATAAGAATAATTACTATAATTATTCTTTTTAATTATGATAAAATATTATTATCGCAGGAGGAAAACAAGATGAATGAGAAAATAATTAATGAAATAAGTAATGATTTAAATATAAAGTATAAACAAGTAGAAACAGTTTTAAATCTTTTAGAAGAAGGAAATACTATTCCTTTTATAGCTAGATATAGAAAAGAAGCAACAGGTGCATTAGATGAAGAAGTTATTAGAAAAATAAATGAAGTTTATGAGTATCAAGTTAATTTACTAAAAAGAAAAGAAGATGTTATAAGACTTATTGATGAAAAAGGTTTATTAACTGATGAATTGAAAGAAGATATTTTAAATTGTCAAAAACTAGTAGAAGTAGAAGATCTATATAGACCATTCAAAGAAAAGAAGAAAACTAAAGCTACAGAAGCAATTAAAAATGGACTAGAACCACTTGCTAAAACAATAATGGAATTTAAAAATATTAATGTAGAAGAAGAAGCGAAAAAATATATTAATGATAAAGTAAAAACTATTGATGATGCATTGACTGGAGCTAAATATATTATAGCTGAAAATGTTTCAGATAATGCTCTATATAGAAAATATATAAGAGATAATATATATAAATTTGGTAATATAGTTTCTAAGAAAAAGAAAAATAGTGAAGATGAGAAAAAAATATATGAAATATATTATGATTATACTGAGGCAATATCTAAAATTAAACCTCATAGAATTTTAGCAATTGATAGAGGAGAATCTGATGGAGTTCTTAGTGTATCAATCGAAGTAGATAATAGTTATATATTAAATTATTTATATAGAAAAGTTATAAAGAGAAATAATGTTAGTGAAGAAAATATTGTCAAAGACGCAATAGATGATAGTTATAAGAGATTAATTTTTCCAAGTGTAGAAAGAGAAATTAGAAGTGATTTAAAAGTAATTGGTGAAGATGCCGCTATTTCTAATTTTTCTGATAACTTAGAAAAACTTTTATTAACACCACCAATGAAAGAAAAAGTTGTATTAGGATATGATCCAGCTTTTAGAACAGGTTGTAAATTAGCTGTACTTGATAAAAATGGGAAACCACTAGAAATAGCTGTTATATATCCAACTGAACCACATAATAAGATAGAAGAAAGTAAGAAGATATTATTAGATTTAATTGATAAATATGATGTTGATATAATAGCAATTGGAAATGGAACTGCATCTCGTGAAAGTGAAGCATTTGTTGCAGAAGCTATAAAAGATGCTAAAAGAAAAGTAGAATATATTATTGTAAATGAAGCAGGAGCAAGTGTATATTCAGCTTCTCCTTTAGCAATAGAAGAATTCCCAGATCTTACTGTTGAAAAAAGAAGTGCAATTTCAATCGGAAGAAGATTACAAGATGGACTTAGCGAATTAGTTAAAATTGATCCTAAAAGTATTGGAGTAGGTCTATATCAACATGATGTAACTACTAAGAAACTTGATGAATCTTTAAACTTTGTTGTTGAAAAAATAGTTAATCAAGTTGGAGTAAATATTAATACAGCATCACCATCTCTTTTAAAATATGTATCTGGAATGAACAAAAGAGCAATAGAATCTTTAATTAAAACTCGTGAAGAAAAAGGATCATTTAAAAATAGAGAAGAAATAAAAAAAGTAAAAAGTATGACAGATAAGGTATATGAACAATCTATAGGATTTATGAGAGTATTAGAAGGAAATAATCCATTAGATAGAACTGGAATTCACCCAGAATCATATACTAAAGCAGAGACTTTACTTAAATTATTAGAACTAGATACTAATGATATTGGAACTGATAAGCTAAAAGATAAATTAAAAGATATAGATATTGAATCTACTAGTACTAGATTAGATATTGATAAATATACATTAAAAGACATAATTGATGATTTATCAAAACCTAATAGAGATCCTCGAGATAATATGCCTAAACCATTACTTAAAAGTGATGTAATAAGTATTGATCAATTACATATTGGTGATAAGTTACAAGGTACCGTTAGAAATGTAATAGATTTTGGTGCTTTTGTTGATATAGGAGTACATAATGATGGACTTATACATATATCTAAAATGAGTAAAAATTATATTAAACATCCTAGTGAAGTACTTAGTGTTGGAGATATAGTTGATTGTTATGTTATAGATATTGATCTTGATAAAGAAAGAGTATCTTTAAGTTTATTAGATCCAAATAGAGGTGATTAGATGAAAAATATGATAAAAGATTATATTGAATATGTAGAGAATAGTCTTAATAATAAAAAGACTGATTATAAGAACTTAGAAAAAGATTTACTAATTAAAATTCAATTTTTTCAACATGAAAGATTAATACATTTCTTAGTAACCATGTTAGTATCTATAATAACTGTAATACTTTTAGTAACTAGTCTATTTATAAACAATTTATTATTATTAATTATATTACTTATTTTTGTATTATTACTTATTCCATATATGTTACATTACTATTTTTTAGAAAATAGTGTCCACTATCTTTACAAACTTTACAATCAAGTTGTAGAAAAAAATAAAAAATAATTATACGTATGTTATAATTTAATTAATGATAGGAGGGTAAAAGTATGGCTGTAACAAAAACTACTAAAAAAACTAGTGTAAAAAAGAAACCTGCAGCACGTAAGACTACAACTAACCATGTAAGAAGTGGAAATACTAATATATCTTATGAAAGTTTAAAATATGAATTCAGAGGATTTTTATTAGGTATTGCAGTAGGAGCAACTTTTTTAGGGGCATATATGGTATATGCATTATCATAAGAGCATTTGCTCTTTTTTTTGTGTCATAATTATTATATAATATAATAGATGATAGAAAAGAATAGAGGTTATGTATGAATATGAATATTACAGAAGAGGAATTATTAAGAAGCAAGGAAATAATAGATAAATTAAATACTTATTATTCAGATAGAATAGTAGGTCAAGAAAATTTAAAGAAATCATTACTAACTTGTTTATTAGCTAATGGACATATTTTATTAGAATCTGTTCCAGGTTTAGCTAAAACTACTGCAGCAAAAGTTTTATGTAATGCAATATCAGGTAAATTTTCAAGAATACAATGTACACCAGATTTATTACCTAGTGATATTATTGGTACTCAAGTATTTAATTATAAAACTAATGAATTTGATATTAAAATCGGACCAATTTACGCTAATTTTGTTTTACTAGATGAAATAAATAGATCTAGTTCTAAAACTCAAAGTGCTACTTTGGAAGCTATGCAAGAAAGACAAATAACTATTGATAATAAACAATATAAATTAGATGATGTATTTATGGTTATTGCTACTCAAAATCCAATTGAACAAGAAGGAACATATATTTTAGCAGAAGCTCAATTAGATAGATTTTTAATGAAAATAAAAATAAATTATCCTTCTGTTGCTGAAGAATTAGAAGTACTTAAAAGATTGGAAAATAAAGTATTTGATAATGAAGAAGCAATAGTTTCATTAGAAGATATTAAATTTTTACAAGATTTAACTAAAAGAGTATATATAGATGATGCTGTTAAAACATACATAACTCAAATTACTTTTGTTACTCGTCATCCTGAAATGTATATACCAGAAGACTTATCTAAATACATTGATATGGGTGCTAGTACAAGAGCATCAATTGCATTTATGGAATGTTCTAAAGCTTTAGCTTTACTAAAAGGTAGAACTAATGTAATACCTGAAGATATTAAAGAGTTAAGTAAAGATATATTAAGACATAGAATATTACTTAATTTCTCTGCTATAGCAGATGATGTATCTGTTGAACAAATAATAGATGCTATAGTAGGAGCTGTTCAAACACCATGAATTTAAAATATGTTAATAAAATAAAAGCTAACTTATCTATTTATGCTAAAAAGAAAGCTAAGAATTTATTAGATGGTACATATCAATCAGTATATATTGGTAAAAGTCTTAATTTTGAAAATTTAAGAGAATATGATATTAATGATGATTATAAAGATATAGATTGGAAGTCATCTACTAGAACTGGTTCTTTATTAGTTAAACAATATATAGCTGAAAAAAAATATAATATTTTATTTGTTCTAGATACTGGAAGTAAAATGGAAGGATCAACACCTACTGGTGATTTAAAAAAAGAAATAGCTTTATATACAGCTGGTACTTTAAGTTATATTGCTTTATTAAATGGTGACTTTATTGGAATGCTTTTTAATAATGGAAATAAAGTTAATCTTTATCCTTTTAAATTAAATAATTATGCATTAGAAGAGTATTTAAGTAATTATGATAAAAATGCTTGTATACAAAGTAATAATACTATTAATGATTTACTTAAGTATATTAATAAAAATATTAAAAAAACAATGATAGTTATAGTTATTACTGATTTAAATGGATTAGATTCTATAACTGATAAAACATTAAAAGAAGTATCTCTAAAAAATGATATTATGTTTGTTAATATAGAAGATTCATATTTATTTGGTGAAAATAATTTTGATATTGATAAAAAAGAATATGTACCACAAGTTTTATCTTTAGATGATGAATTATATGAATATGAAAGACAATTAAAAGATGAAATGTATAATAAGATAAAATTAAAAATGGATAAGAATCAAATTAGCATGGTTTCTATTGATAGATTTAGTGAGATTAATGATAAAATAGTGGAATTATTGGAGAAGAATAATTATGGAAGTAAAAACAGAACTTAATGATATGTTCTCTTATACTGTTTTAATTATGATTATTTTATTTATTATACTTATTGCGTTATTAATAATTAGACTTTATAAATATCCAATTAAGAGAAAAGAAAAAGTTAAAGTAATTACACCTAAAACAGTGGATAAAAATAAAATAAGAAATAATTATATAAGTGAACTATTAAAACTTGAAAAAGATGTAGATAGTAAAAAAGTAACTATTAGGGCTGCATATCAAAAACAAAGTATTATTATTCGTAAATTTGTATATGAGATGACTGGAGTACATGTTAATAATTATACATTGGAAGATATTAAAAATATTAATATGCCAGAATTATATAATCTTGTTAAAGAATACTATGATCCAGAATTTTCTAAGATATCTAAAGGAGATGTAAAAAGTTCCATAAATAAGACACTAGAGGTGATTAGAAAATGGAAATGAAATACCCATATATAATAGTTATAGGTTTAATAGTTCTAATAGTTTTAGCTATTTTATTTAAATTTAAAAAAACAAAATATAATAATGGTAGAAAGATTGCCAATACTGAATATATAAAAAAGAGTAAGATATATAAAGAAAAAGTGAAGAGATATAATTTATATTTATATATAGTTGATACTCTATGCGTTTTAACAATTATATCAGCTCTTTTATTAGCGACTAGATTTTCTAAAGAAGAAGTTAAATCAAATGAAATTTATAATAGGGATATTATGTTATGTATGGATGTATCTACATCAGTTGATCCATTAAATAAAGAGGTTGTAGATTCTCTTAGAGAAATTTTAAAATCTTTAAAAGGAGAAAGATTTGGTATTTCTGTATTTAATTCTAGTTCTATTTTATTATCTCCTTTAACAGATGATTATAGTTTTATAGAGAGTAATTTTGAAAAATTAAATAAATCTTTTGATGTCATAGATGAAATAATAGCAAATAATTATTACTATTCTAGAGATAAGTATTATGAACAAAAATATTATGTTGATTTTTTATTAGGTGGAACAGATCAAGGTAATCAAAATGGATCTTCACTAACAGGAGATGGATTAGCATCTTGTGTATATGCTTTTAATAACTTTGATCAAGAAAGAACGAGAATTATTATTTTTACAACAGATAATGAAGTACTTGGAACTCCAGTAATGAATCTTAATGAAGCTGCAAAACTTGTTAAAGAAAAGAATATTTACTTATATACAATTGGTACTAAAAATATGGGGTCAGGAAAACATGAAAATTTAAACCCTGAAGAAGAATTAAAAAATGCAACTTTAACTGCTAATGGAAAATTCTATAAACAGGGAGAATTACAAGTTTCGCAAATAGTTAAAGAAATAAATAAAACTAGTAAGACTAAAATAACTTCTAATCCTAGAGTATTAAGAACTGATGTACCAAAAGTACCGTTTATTATTATGCTTTCTTTACTAGCATTATTAATATTAGTGAGTAAAGGAGTAAGAAGATGAGAATATTTCCAATAATACCTATATGGTTAATGTTAATTATTTGTATTATTTTAACTATTTATACATTAATTTATAATAAGAATAATATTTTGATATATGTTTTAATACTTTTGGTCTTCGTTATTAATCTTAGACCAATGTATCAAGGAGTAAGTACTGATTCAACTTCTAGAAATAACTTGGATATTTTATTTGTTATAGATACTACATACAGTATGAAAGCAGAAGATTATGGAAATGGTGAAAAAAGAATAAAAGGAGTTAAGGATAATTGTAAAACCATTGTTGAAAAATTTAATGGTGCTAGATTTTCTATAATTACTTTTGATTCTACTGCTCAAATGTTATTACCTTTTACAAATGATATAGATTTAGTAAATGAGTATATTGATTATTTAAAAAATGTTAAATATTACTATGCCAATGGATCAACTATTGAATTACCAATAGATATAATTGAACATTCTTTAGATAATAATTTTGATAATAGAGAAAGAGTATTAATATTTATGTCTGATGGTGAAAATGTTAATCAAAATTATGAATATTATAATAAAGACTTTAAAAATATATCTAAAAAAATAAATGCTGGATTAGTATTAGGTTATGGAACAACAGCTGGTGGAATGATGAAGGCAGAAGATACATACGGAGTTGATTCAAATTATTATGTTAGAGACTATTCTAATTTTAGTTATAAGAATGCTATTTCAAAAATCGATGAGGGTAATTTAAAAAAAATTGCAAGAGATTTAAAAGCTAAATACATACATATGGATAGTGATGTATCAATTGAAAAAGAATTAAATAATATTTTAAATAATTCAGTTAGAACTATTGAGGATGAAGAAATTTATAATTATCATGATATCTATTTTATTTTAGTTATTCCTATATTCTTTATTCTTACTTATATATATATAAAGAATGGAAGGAGAATATCATGAAGAAGTTTCTAAATATTTTAATAATTATAGTATTTATATTACTTTGTAAAACTATATTTGATTTTTGTTCTAATGAAAAACTAATAAATGAATATCATAATAATAATTATGATTCTAATCTTAGTGAAAGATTATTAAAACTTAATTTACATGAACCATATGTTTATAATTATAATAATTGCAATATTAAATATAAAAAAGAACAGTATAATGAAGCAGTTAATTGTTATAAAGAAGTTCTAACACATATTATTCCTTCTAACAGAATTTGTGATGTAAGAGTAAATCTTGCTTTGTCATTGTTAAAAACAATAAATGATAATAACAAAGAACAAATAAAACAAGAAGCTTTAAATGTTTTATACACAAATGATTGTGCAAAAAAAGGAATTGAAGATAGATCAGGTCGTGATGAAAAATCAGAAGATCTAGAAGAAGAAATTCTAAAAGAAGAGACTGAAAGTGGTGGAGAAGGAAAAGAAGAAAACGAAGAAAATAAAGGGGAAGAAGAAAAAGAGAAAGAAAAAGAAGAACAAGAGAAGAAACAACAAGAAATAGAAGAGAAGAATAAAAAAGGTAGAAAAGATAGACAACAACAAGAGAATGGTGAACCTAACTACAGCCACTCAGAACAGTTCTGGTAATTGACAATAGAGAACATTTGTGTTATAATATCCACATATTTTTGGGGGGATCTTTATGAAGATAAAGATATATGATAAATTTGTTGAATTATCAGAAAAACATATATTATCACTAAAAAGATTTAAAATAGCTTTATGTCGTACATATTTATTTAAAAATAAAAAAAGTATTACATTTAGAAAGTATTTTATGCCAAGAAGAATGTTTGTTTTAGGTAAATCTAAAGAATTTAGATGTAAAAATATAGAATTCCCTGAAAATTTAAATAAATATAAAATAAGTAGAATTGATAAATTTTTAATAGAATATGTAGCTAGTCCAAATAAATTTGAAATAAATCAAATAGACGATTTTGATGTAGCTATTAAAAGGAATAAAAGAGTATCATCAATTAATTTTGATGGTAAGAAAAATAAAAATTATTCTAATATGTTATGGATAAATGAATATAATTATAGTTTTAATAGTTTGACATAGATAAAAAAATATATTAAAATTATATAGAATTTTAAAAATTTTGATTGAGAGAAGTATTAAAAATTAAATCTAATAGAGAACTATTGGTTGGTGGAAAATAGTAGATGTATTTTTAAGAATAACACTCAGGAATTGCTTGAAGAATTAAGTAGAACAAGCCGGAGAGTAATCCGTTATCTTATTACTAATGCTTGATAGAGCATAGAGAGATTATCTTATTAGATAATAATTAAGGTGGTACCGCGGATATAAACTAGTATTCGTCCTTTATATAAGGATGATACTAGTTTTTTTAATGGAGGTTAATATGATAAGTAAGGATAAACTAAAAGATTATGCTAACAAATTAATGTTTGATATGGAGGATAGTGAATATCAAACATTACAAGATGAATTTGAAATAATATTAAAGCAAATGGATTTAATAGGTAAAATAGATAATATTAAAGATGTTGAACCTTTAAGTTATCCATTTCCTTTAGAAGAAGCAGAATTAAGAGAAGATGAAGTAGGAGATTATTTAACAGTAAGTGAAGTTTTAGCGAACTCTAAACATAATGTTGAAGATAGTGTAAAAGTACCTAAGGTGGTGGATTAATATGGATATTTTAAGTTTAAGAAAAGAATTAGATAGTGGATTGATAACTAGTGAAGAATTATTTGATAAGTCAAATAAATTAGCTCATGATTATCAAGATAAATATAATTCATTTGTAACTATAATTGATAAATATAAATTTAAAGATAGAGATAGTTTAATTAAAGGAATACCTTATGCTTTAAAAGACAATATTTCAACTAGTAATATATTAACTACAGCATCATCTAATATTTTAAGAGACTATATACCAGTATATGATGCAACTGTTTATAAAAAATTAAAGAATGCAGGTGGAGTTTTACTTGGAAAAACTACCTTGGATGAATTAGCAATGGGAGGAACAGGAACAACAGCAGCAACAGGTATTGTAAGAAACCCTTGGGATCCTGAAAGACTTATTGGAGGATCAAGTGCGGGGTCTGCTGCAGCAGTATCTCTTGGAATTGTACCTTTTGCTATAGGAAGTGATACAGGAGACTCTATTAGAAAACCAGCAGCTTATGGTGGTGTAGTAGGATTTAAACCAACATATGGAAGAATATCAAGATATGGACTTTTTGCTTTTGCATCAAGTTTAGATCATGTTGGAGTATTTGCAACTAATGTAAGAGATTGTGCTATTGTAACTGATATTGTAAAAGGAAGAGATCCATATGATATGACTACCTTAAAAAGTGATAAAAAAGTATATTTAGATTCAATCGATGACGAAGTTAAAGGAAAAAAATTATTTTATTTTAAAGAAGCACTTGAATATGAAACAGAAGATAAAGATTTAAAGAAAGTATTAGATAACTTTTATGAAACAATAGATAAGTGTAGAAAAATAGGAATAGAAGTAGAAGAAGTAAGTTTTCCAAAAGATTTACTTATGGCAATATATCCTAGCTATATGACCATATCATGTGCTGAAGCTACAAGTAATAATGCTAACTTAACAGGAATTCAATTTGGTCCTAGAGGAGAAGGAAAAACAGTAGATGAAATAATATTTGATGCCAGAACTAAAGGATTTTCAGAATTAATAAAAAGAAGATTTATATTAGGTAGTTATATTCTTCAAAAAGAAAATCAAGAAAAATTATATTTAAATGCATGTCGTGTTAGAAGATTGATTGTTGATAGAATGAATGAATTATTTAAAGATTATGATGGATTAATAATGCCAGCAGCAGGATCAATTGCTCCTAGATTTGAAGATGCTAGTGATAAATTATCAGATAAATATTTAATACTTGAAAACCATCTAGCAATAGCAAACTTTGGAGGATATCCAAGTATAACTATTCCAAGTGGAGTAATAGATAAAATGCCAGTTGCAATTAATATAACTGGAAGAGTAAGAGAAGATGAGTTAGTTCTAAATATAGCTAATAAAATTGAAGGTGAAATTGGAACATTAGAAAGGAGTAAATATGTATAAAGTAGTTATTGGACTTGAAGTCCATTGTGAAATAAAAACTAAATCTAAAAATTTTTCATCAAGTCCTAATGAATATACAAGCATTCCAAATATAAATGTTTCAGCAGTGGATTTAGGACTTCCTGGAATTTTACCAGTAGTAAATGAAGAAGCATGTAAAAGAGCCTTAAAAGTTGCTATGTCTCTTCATTGTACAAATCCTGATGTAATTATGTTTGATCGTAAAAACTATTTTTATCCAGACCTTCCTAAAGGATATCAAATAACACAAGTTACTAAACCAATGGGAATAAATGGATATTTAGATTTCTATGTTGGAGATAAAATAAAAAGAGTAGATATTCATCAATTACATCTAGAAGAAGATACTGCATCACTAGATCACTATGATAAATATTCATTAATAGACTATAACCGTAGTGGTATTCCACTTATGGAAATAGTTACTGAACCATGTATTTATAGTGCAGAAGAAGCAGTTATGTTCTTAGAAGCATTAAGAAGTCAAATAATATATTGTGGTGTTAGTGATGCTAGAACTGATAGAGGAGAAATGAGATGTGATGTTAATATATCTCTTACTAAAGATTTAGATAAATTAGGTACAAAAGTAGAGATGAAAAATATAAACTCATTCTCTAATGTTAAAGCTGCAATAGAATATGAAATAGAAAGACAAAGTAAATTACTTGATGAA
Organism: uncultured Clostridium sp.; assembly: GCA_964578175.1. GTDB lineage: Bacteria > Bacillota_I > Bacilli_A > RF39 > UBA660 > RUG11788. The sequence goes on along the minus strand of CAZOBH010000011.1, from coordinate 14,718 downwards.
GGAAAAGAAATAGTACAAGAAACAAGAAGAATAGCTGAGGACGGAAAAACTTATTCAATGCGTAAAAAAGTTGATGCAGTTGATTATAAATATTTTGTAGAACCAAACCTTCCACAAGTAAAATTAACTGAAGAGATGAAAGAAGAAATAAGAAAGTCTATTCCAAAATTACCATTTGAAAGAATTGAAGAATACTTAAAATTAGGTTTAACTAAAGAAGATGCTGAAATAATTGTTAAAGAAAAAGATATTGCAGATTACTTTGAAGAAACTATTAAAGTATGTGATAACTATAAAGAAGTAGCTAGATGGGTTATTACATTAGTACTTGCATCTTTAAATAAATTAGAAATAGATCTTGTTGATTTTTATTTAACTCCTAGTATGTTAGGTGAAGTAATTAATAGAGTATTAAAACAAGAAATTAGTGAAGATAATGCTAAAAAGATTATATATAAAGCAATTGAAGAAAAAGTAGATCCAAATGAAATAATTAAAAAAGAACATATAACTATAATTGATGATAAAGAAATAATTAGAAAGATAGTTATAGAAGTATTAGATGAAAATGAATTCCAAGTAGAAGAGTATAAAAGTGGAAAGGATTATGTTAAAAACTTCTTTATTGGTAAAGTAATGCAAAAAAGTAATAGAGAAGCAAATCCTAAAGTTGCTTTAGAATTAATAATAGAAGAATTAGAAAGGAGAAAATAATATGAGTATATATAGAGATATTTATTGTGGAAAGATTACAGAAAAATATATAGATAAAGAAATAAAGATTAGTGGATGGGTAGAAAATATTAGAGATCATGGAGGAGTAATATTTTTAGATATTAGAGATTTCTCTGGTGTTGTTCAAATAGTTTCTAATGATGAGCATACTTTTGATGGTATTACTAAAGAATCAACAGTTACAGTAATTGGTAAAGTTCGTAAAAGAGATGAAGATGATTACAATGACCATATTTCTACGGGAACAATTGAAATTTTAGTATCATCTATTAAAGTATTATCTAAATCATCAAATATTCTTCCATTTGAAATAATTACATCACAAAATGTATCTGAAGATGTAAGACTTAAATATCGTTATTTAGATTTAAGAAATGAATCTATGAAACAAAATATTATTTTTAGGAGTCAAGTAATAGATTATTTAAGAGAAAAGATGAAAGAAAGAGAATTTTTAGAAGTCCAAACACCTATTATTACTGCTTCATCACCAGAAGGAGCAAGAGACTTTTTAATACCATCTCGTAAATTTCATGGTAAATTCTATGCACTCCCTCAAGCACCACAACAATTTAAACAATTATTAATGTGTAGTGGTTTTGATAAATATTTCCAAATAGCTCCATGTTTTAGAGATGAAGATGCAAGATCTGATCGTGTTTATGGAGAATTCTATCAATTAGATATGGAAATGTCTTTTGCAACAGAAGATGATGTATTAGAAATTGGTGAAGAGATATTTTATGATACATTTAAAAAATTCTCAGATAAAGAAATATCTCCTAGACCATTTAAAAGAATTAGTTATAAAGAATCTATGGAAAAATATGGTACTGATAAACCAGATTTAAGAAACCCTTTATTAATTATTGATTTAACAGATGAATTTGAAGAAACAACATTTAGACCATTTAGGGGAGTTCCAGTTAAAGGAATTAAAGTAGAAGATATAGCATCTAACTCTAACTCTTGGTTTAATGATATAGTAGATTTTGCTAATTCGATTGGAATGCCAGGAATTGGATACATAAGTGTAATGGATGATATGTCTTTTAAAGGACCTATTGATAAATTTTTAACTGAAGATGAAAGAGAAGGTCTAATTAAAAAGGCAGGTTTAAAAGAAGGGGATGTATTATTCTTTATAGCGGATCGTAAAAAAGCATTAAAGTACGCAGGTCAAATAAGAGATTTCCTTGGTGAAAAAATGGAACTTATTGATAAAAATAAATTTGAATTTTGTATAGTTAATGATTTTCCAATGTATGAATGGAATGAGGAGGATGAAAAATATGACTTTACTCATAACCCATTTAGTATGCCAAAAGATGGAATAGATTCTAATTGGGATAAACCAGAGGAAATAGTTGCTTATCAATATGATTTTGTATGTAATGGTATTGAAATGGCAAGTGGTGCGGTTAGAAACCATGACTTAGATATAATGAAAAAAGTATTTGAAATAGCTGGATATAAAGAAGATGAATTAAAACAAAGATTTGGTGCGTTGTATGAAGCGTTTAAATATGGTGCTCCACCTCATGCCGGAATGGCTCCTGGAATTGATCGTATGATTATGCTTCTATTAGATAAAGAAAACATTAGAGATACAATAGCATTTCCTCTTGCTGCATCTGGTCAAGATATGCTTATGGGATCACCTCTTGAAGCAACTGAAGAACAATTAAGAGAATTACATATAAAAATAAGAGATAAAAACTAATAAAAGACTTTTAATAAGTCTTTTTTTTGTGATATGATTATATAGGATAGTAGGAGTTGGCATATGAAATTATATTTAGTTGATACTGACAAAATATTTACTTATGATTTACCAAACAAAGTTAATGGGTCATTTCTATTCAACTTTAAAGATAAGAATGATGAAGAACATACTATAAACATAGATGCCGTTAATGATAAATGGATTTTATCAAATAACGGTAGTGTTAATGCTGTCTTAAACAATAACTTAAAAACGGTTGCTTTAATTGATTATGCAGAAATTCCTTTAAAAATTAGTGGGTCAGATAGTTTAAGATATTTATATTGTCTTCCATTTAATGATAAGAATATTAAAAAGTATTCAATAACTAATGATATAACTACTATTACAATAGGAAAAAGTCCTGAATGTAATATTTATTATAATAATTCATTCTTACAAAATAATCATTTGAATATATCAAAATCAGGTAATGATTGGTATGTTGTTCCATCAAAAGATCAAAATGCTAAATCATATTTAAATAATAAAAGAATAGATATCGTAAGAAAAATACATACTGGGGATATAGTTTTTATAAACGGTTTAAAAATAATATGGATGGAAAAATTCATATGTGTTAATAATCCTAATAACTTAGTCATTAACAAAGGATTACCTGATTATACAGTTCAACAATCTGATAATACTAAATATGATATTGTACCTGAAGAAGAAGCATCAGTGTCTTTATATACTGATAGTGATTATTTTTCTCACACACCTAGACTTAAAACAGTAATTGAACCTAAAACTATTTCTATAGATGCAGCACCTGGTAATCAAAATGCAGATAATGATATTCCAGTTATTATTAGTATTCTTACAAAAATAACAATGGTAGCAACATCTGCCTATATGTTCTACAATGGTTTTGCAATGTTAGAAAGAGGAAATGATAATGTAAGAGCTTATTTTATGCTAGCTTTAGCATCTACTATGTTATTTGGTTCTTTTGTTGTTCCTAGTATTTTAAAAAGATGGCAAAAAAATCAAAGAAAAAAGAGAGAGCAATTAAGACAAGAAAAATACGGAAAATATTTAAGCGAAAAAGAACAAGAAATTCAATATGAATTAAATAAAGAAATTCAAATTCTTAAAGAAAATAACTTAACTTTGCAAGAAGTTGTAACTCTTGTTAAGAAAAAGAATATTATGTTATGGAGTAGAGAAATAAAAGATGATGATTTCTTAACAATTAGAGTAGGTATTGGTGATACTCCTAGTTTTGTTAAGATTGAAGCTCCTGAAAAACATTTTACTTTAGATGAAGATGACTTACAAAATAAAGTTTATGATACGCCTAAGAAATATGATACTTTAAAAAATGTACCAATTGTGTTTTCTTTTACAGAAAATCCAATTTCATCATTTATATTTGAATGTGCTTTCAAAGATAATTTCATTGATGGATTAATGCTTCAAATTTTTTCTTATCATAGTGCACTTGATTTAAAATTAGTAGTTTTTACAAGCGAATCTAATGAATATAGATGGCATTATTTAAAGAAATTACAACATGTATGGAATGAAGATCATACTATTAGGTTTTTCTCAACTAATTCTGAAGAATCAAAGCAAATATTATCGTTCTTAGATAATGAATTTTCTACTCGTGAAGCGAATTTTACAAAGGATAAAGAACAAGAAGATATAATTCAAGAAAAAAGAACAGAAGATAAGAATAAGCCTTATACAAAATACGATACATATTATTTGATAATAGTAGATGATTATAATATTATTAAGAATTCAAGTTTTATGGAAAAAATAAAAAAAGAAGAATCAAATTTAGGATTTTCATTATTATTTATTGGAGATTCTTTAAAAAATCTACCACAAGAGTGTGATACTTTTGTTCAAATATATGATAATGATTCAGGAATATTTAAGAAAACTCTAGAAACTCAAACTTTAGTTAAATTTAAAGCTGAATATGATCCAACTATTAATATGGAAGAAATGGTATCAAGAATAGCAAGCATTCCAATTCAAAGTAGAGAACTAACTGCATCTCTTCCATCTACATTATCGTTCTTGGAAATGTATGATGTTGGTAAAATTGAACAATTAAATGTATTAAATAGATGGAGTAAAAATGATCCTACAACTAGTCTTAGTTCACCAATTGGTGTTCATGTTAATGGAGATTTATTTAAATTAGATTTACACGAAAAAGCAGATGGTCCTCATGGACTTATAGCTGGTTCAACTGGATCAGGTAAATCAGAATTTATTATTACTTATATTTTATCAATGGCTATTAATTATCATCCAAATGATGTTCAATTCGTTTTAATCGATTACAAAGGTGGAGGTTTAACTGGAGCATTTGAGAATCGTGAAACTGGTGTTCATCTTCCACATTTAGTTGGGACTATTACTAATTTAGATACTGCAGAAATGAATCGTACATTAGTGTCTATTCAAAGTGAATTAAAACGTAGGCAAGCCGAATTTAATAAAATAAAAGATTCATTAGGTGAAAGTACAATGGATATTTATAAATATCAAAAATTATATAAGGATGGAGTAATTAAAGATCCTATAGCACATTTATTTATAATATCCGATGAGTTTGCAGAATTAAAAAGTCAACAACCAGAATTCATGAGCGAATTAATTTCAACTTCACGTATTGGTAGATCATTAGGTGTTCACTTAATACTTGCAACACAAAAACCTAGTGGAGTAGTTAATGATCAAATTTGGTCAAACTCTAAATTTAAAATATGTTTACGTGTTCAAAGTAGAGGAGACAGTATGGAAATGCTTAAGAGACCTGAAGCTGCATTCCTTAAAGAAGCAGGTAGGTTCTATCTTCAAGTTGGATACGATGAATATTTTGATGTTGGACAATCTGGATGGACTGGAGCTAAGTATATTCCAGCTGAAAGAAAAATTAAAAAGATAGATGATTCAATAAACTTTATTAATAATACAGGTAATATTATTAAAACGGTTAATGATATAGTAGTAACAAAAGATGATAGTTCAACAGATCAATTAACAAGTATTGTTAAGTACTTAAATGAATTAGCTATAAAAGAAAATATAGCTCCTAGAAAGATGTGGTTAGATAGTTTGAAAGAATTCATTACAGTTGATGAATTAATTAAAGAATATAACTATAAAGAAGAACCATATCATATAAGAGCACTTATTGGTAAATATGATAATCCAAGTCAACAAACTCAAGGTTTATTTACTATAGATTTTAATGAAGGCAATAATGTCTTATTATATGGTGAAGGTGGTAGTGGAAAAGAAAACTTAATTTCTACATTAGTATATTCTATTTGTACCAATCATACCGCTAAAGAGATTAATATTTATATTGCTGATTTTGGAGCAGAAATATTAACTATGTTTAACAAGATGCCACAAGTTGGTGATGTATTTACTGGTTCTGAACCAGAAAAGTTAATTAATTTTATTCAACAATTAAATAAAGAACTTGATGATAGAAAAAAAGAATTTGTAGATTATGGAGGAAGTTTCTCTGAATATAATAAACAAAATGAAGACAAAAAACCTATTATTTTAACAATTATAAACTCTTTTGAAGGATTTGCTGAAACATATCCTAAAATGGCTGATGTATTTAATGTATTATTTAGAGATGGTGCTAAATATGGAATGGTATTCTTAGTTTCATCTTCAATAACAAACAGTATTAGAATGAGAGTTGCTGCAAATTTTGAAACAAAAATTGTTCTTAAACTTCAAGAAGGAACTGATTATAGGTCAATTATAGGTGCAGGAAGAAATCAAAAACCAGCAGATAAATTTGGTAGAGGAATGACAAGAATTAATGATATGCCATTAGAATTTCAAACAGCATTTATTTGTGAAAGAGAAAATATTAGTAAACGTGTTAGAGAAACATCTAAGTTATTAAATGAAAAATTAACTGATAAGGCTCCTAAAATTAAAACATTGCCTGATATTTGTTATGTTGATGATGTAATAAAAGGTGTTGATACAATTAAAAATATTCCAATTGGAATTGAAAAGAAGAGTCTTAAAATATTTAGATATAATTTTACAAGTAATCTTATAAAATTAATATTAGCTAATAATATTGAAAGTCATATATATTTCTTATATGGATTAATTAAAGAGTTTATTGCTAATAAAAACAAAATAGTAATAGTTGATGCTATGGGAATATATAAAGGATCATATGAGGGAGTAGAATTAATAAATAAAGATTTTGATCAAAATATCGTAAGAATTGCTCAAACTTTAAATAAGGATAAAGAAAGTACGGATGAAACTATATATTTATTTATAGGTCCTTCTACATTAAAAAATAAATTAACAGGAAAGTATGCAGAAGTATATAATGAGATATTTAAAAGAACTAAATTATTTGAGCATAGTAAAATATTCTTTGCTGATGATTATGAATCTATTAATAAAATAAGAACAGAAGATTGGTATAGAGCAAATGTTGATAATGGATCTGGTATATGGCTTGGAGATGGAGTTGGAAATCAACTTGCTATAACTATAGGAACATTATCTATAGAGGACAAGAAATTATCATTCCCATTTATGGGATTTGCAGCAGTTAAAGGAACTCATATGGTAGTTAAGTATATTGTTGATGGATTGGAGGAACAAGAAAATGGAGAATAAAGTATTAGTTGAAATTATTGTTCCTGTAATTGAACAAAACTATGATTTATATTTACCTGTTAATAAAAAAATAGGAAATATAATAAATCTAATAGAAAAGGCTATTAACGAATTCAATGAAGATGCATTTGGTATGTCGCCAAGTATTTCTTTGTATAATAGTTATACTGGTGTAAAGTATGATAATAATGAGATTTTACGTAAAACAGATATAAGAAATGGCTCAAAGTTAGTATTAATGTGATAATATTATAATAGGATGGTGAATTTATGAGTAGTTGGGATTTAATAGCAAAAAGAGAACAGTATTATAATTTATTAGAAAATACAAAAGATGTTTTAAGTAGTATTACTAGAGCTAGGGATATTTTATTGGATCATAAAGCAGATGCTGAAACAAATTTTAAAATTGATGATGATAATGCAGATGATGGATTTTACAATGAAAAAATAGTTGAACTTAATAGTTTAGTAAATAGTTTAACAAATATTATCATCCCTTCTATTAATTCAAAAATTTATAATTTAGGACAAGATATAGAACGCGCTCAAGAAAGAGAGGAAGAAGAACGTAAAGCTGAAGAGGCTGGAAAGGATTAGTTATGAAATTAGAAGTAGATACAATTAAACTAAAAGAGTCAGGTGAGTCCATTTCTAAATTAGCTGATGACCTTGATACTAACTTTACTGGATTATTTAAAAGAGTTTTAAATGTACGAGAAGATCAAATATGGAGAGGAAAATCAGCTGATGAATATGTTAGAAGTGTAACAAGTTCAAAAGATCAATATTTTGATTATGCTAGTACTTTAAAAGTATTGGGTGAATATATGAAAGAGTATGCAGAACAACTTGAGAGTGCTACAACAGGAAATGAGAGTGAAGAATTATGACAAAAGTTTTTCTAGATAGTGATACTATTAAAAAATCAGTTATTCCAAGACTTATTGGAGATAATTCTGTAGAAACTAATATTTCTTCTGCATCTTATTTATGTAATTCTATGTCTGTTCCTAGTGATTTTGAATATAGAAATACAATAAGGAACTATAGTACTAAATTAAATGAAATTAATGAAGATGTTAGAAAATATTGTTCTTGGATAGAAAATGTTGAAAAGAAATTAAATGAAAAAGAGAAAGATTTTACTGATAAAATTGGTAAAATAGACATAGTGGAAATAAAAAAAGTTGGTTAACGTAAAAATATGTTTAAATTAACGTAAATATGTAAAAATAGTTGAAAACGAAAATCTACTATGATATATTTTATTTAGAATAGAGTGTGGTAATATGGCAAAAGATAACGTGAATGATACTCCAGAAATTGTTGAAGCAGGTATTGGTTTAAAAGAAAAAGTAGATACTTATAAAAGTGATATTTTAACTTACCAATCAAATGTTTCTAGTGATTTAAATGAAGTTGAAGGCATTATATCTGAGCTAATTAGTTCCTTCAAAGGTGATGGAGCAGAAGATTTACAAAGTGTTTTTTCTTCAATAATTGCTTCTAAGGATGCAATAGTATCTAATGTAGGTAGTTTTATTGATGATATAAATACAGTAACTTCGACTTATATGACTAATGATGAAACTGTTGAAATTAATCAAGATATTACTAGTACACTTGAATTAAAATAAGGAGGATTTTATATGGCAGAGACAATGGATTACGAATATGGTATGCACGGTCAAGGTAGTATTGAAACTTTAATTGGAGAAGTAAGAACAGAGGCTGTTTATAATGCAGGAAAACATGCAATTGATAATTTAGGTGATATAAATGCTGCGCTTGAGGCTGTTATGGAAGGTGAAGCAGTATCAGCTGTTGAAACTGCATTTAGAAATAATGCACAACGTTTTAAAGATAACTGTGAAACGATAGTTAATGCTTTCGAAAGTGAAATGATGCAAACTGGAAAAGCATATAGTGATGTAGACGATGGCATTGCAGCTAGAATGGAAAATATAAAAGCAAATTAATTATAAAATTGAAAGGAGAAAATAATAATGGATGGATATACTACAATAGATACAGATATGAATCAAGATCAATATCAAGAATATGCAAAGACTACTGAAAAAGCTAATGCTTTTGCTACAGCAGTAGGTGAAAATCCAGGTGGAGGAGCAGTAGTTGGAGGTACTCCATTTAGTCAACCTGGTACAGGTATTGCAAATGATTTCGTAAAGAATATGGATACTGCAATTGATACATATATAGGAGTAATTAGTGGAGATTTAGATAATCTAGAAAAAAATCCTAATGTTAAAGCTGCTTTCCAAGGAACTGAAATTGAAAAGTCAATTACAACATTAATAGCTAATTTAAGAAAAGAATTGGATAGTTATAAAACTTCAATGGACAATGCAAAAAAAGAAATAGTAGAAGAAATTCATACAGTTTATCAAAATGCTGATACTCAAATTGCAGCTGATGTTGATGAAGATTCTGCATTAATTGGACAAGATGCTACAAATACACCTGGTGTTGGTGGACCAGGTGGAGGTCAAGTTAATGCTCAAACTACATAATTAAGGGATGATTTCATCCTTTTTTTATTTTGCAAATATGATATAATTTAACTGGTGATTTTTATGGAGAGATTGCAAAAAGTTATTGCTGAATCTGGATATACATCAAGAAGAAAAGCAGAAGAATTAATAAAAGACGGAAAAGTAAAAGTAAATGGAATTATAATAAAAGAACTAGGTACTAAAGTATCAAGTAGTGATGAGATTATAGTAAATGATCAAGTTTTAACTATTGAAGAAAAAGTATATTATTTGCTTAATAAACCAAGAGAAGTAGTTACAACTACAAGTGATGAATATAATCGTAAAACAGTAATCGATTTAATAGATACGGATAAAAGAATATATCCCGTTGGTAGACTTGATTATGATACTACTGGTTTATTAATACTTACTAATGATGGAGAACTAGCTAATAGACTTATGCATCCATCTAATGAAATTGATAAAGTTTATATTGCTAAAATTGAAGGAATATTAACTCCTAAAGAGATGATGGAACTTAAAAATGGAGTAGTTATAGATGGAGTGAAAACATCTAAATCTCGTGTTAAAGTTAGAAAAGTGGATAAAAGTAATAATACTTCAATAGTTGAGATTACTATTCATGAAGGAAAGAATCATCAAGTAAAAAGGATGTTTGAAGCTGTTGGTAAAGAAGTTATAAAATTAAAAAGAGAAAGAATAGCTTTTCTTGATTTAACTGGACTTAATTCAGGAGAATATAGGAAACTCAATCATAAAGAAGTATCTAAACTTTATGAATTAACAAAATAAAAAAGACTTATACAAGTCTTTTTTTATTATTCTTCTACGATTGCACTAACTGGGCAAACTTCTATAGCGTCTTTTACACTTTCTTCTTGTTCACTAGTTATTTGTTCAACTTTTACTTTAGACATTCCGTCATCACCAAGTTCAAATACTTCAGGAGCTACTCCACAGCATGCTCCACATCCAATGCATCCTTCAACTTTTACTTTCATATTTTCACCTCAATCTATTTACATTTTACTATTTAAAATTATATTTGTCTATGATAAAATAATTATATGATAGGAGGTAATTGATATGAATAGAAGATCTTCAAAGTATGTTGAAGAAAATGTATCAACTAAACCTAAATCTACTAGAACAAATAAAAATAAATATTTGTATGATGAGAAAAATGATCGAATTGGTTATGAAGGAATTATAGATATTTCTGAGATATCACAAGGTGCTTTAGATACTGAAACACCAATTCGTACTAGAGAAGAATATCAACAAAGTAAAAAAGAACAAGTAGTTATAGAAGAACCAAAAACTGTTGAAACAACTGAAAAAGTTTATGATATAAACTCAGTTCTTGAGAATGCAAAAAAGAATAGAAGTGTCACTGATGAAGCCGATAAAAGAAGGAAGAAAATAGATACTGAATATAGCCTTTTAAATGACCTTAATAAAAAATATCAATCTAAACGTGAAAAAATGGAAGAAGATTTAGAAAAAGAAGGAATAAGGGAAGTAATTGACACCATTACTTCAAAAAGCTTATCAGATGATATAAAAAATGCTGCTAATGAAGAACAAGATTTAATGAGTGATTTATTAGCTACTAATACTATGAGTGCATTATCAAATGAACAATTACAAGAAGAAATTGCAAAAGAATTATTAAATGATGATAATAATGAGTCAACTAATGATGAAAGTGAAGATATGTCTAAAACCATTAGTGATAGTGGAAAAATAATTAATTCATTCTATACTAGAAGTATGGATTTATCTGAACAAGATTTTGAATTAAGAGATGAAATAATTGAAGAGAATAAAGCAAAAAGAAAAGTAATTATATTGCTAATATTAATAATTCTAATATTAATAGCTATAGGAAGTTTCTTTATACTAAAGAAATTAGATATTATTTAAGTTAATACGATTAGTATTAACTTTTATTTTGTGGTACAATTAAAATGAGGTAGGATTATGTCAAAATATGAAGTAGGAAAAATAGTAACAGGATGTGTTACAGGAATAGAAAATTATGGAATTTTTGTTAGTTTAAATGAATATTATAGTGGACTTATTCATATATCTGAAATATCAAATAAGTTTGTTAGAGATCCATCTAATTTTGTTGAAGTAGGAGAAACAATTAGAGTAAAAGTTATAGAAAAAGATGAAGAATCTTGTCATTTAAAATTAAGTATTAAAGACATAGATTATAGAATAAATAGAAGAAAAGGTAAAATAAAAGAAACTCCTAATGGATTTGAAACTTTATCAGTTAAATTAGATGATTGGATTGAAGACAAATATGAAAAAATTAAAGATGAATAGGTGAAGTATGAAGATTATTAAATATAAAGATAAAGAATATGAATTAGTAAAAAATTATAAAGATGGATTTAATCAAGAAGACTTTGATAATTTAGTTAAAGAAACAGATTATTTTGATGAATATGATTATATTTTTGGAGATTATTCATATTCAAAATTAAGATTAAAAGGTTTTTATGAATCTAATAATAAAAAAGTAAAAGATATAAATGATATAAAAATATTGGATAAGTATATTAAGGATTATTGTTCGTATGAATGTAGGTACTTTTTGCTTAAAAAGAATAAAAACATATTGAAATAAATGTATAAATCATGATACTATTAATAGTAGTATAGAATAAAAGGAGGATTTTTCTATGTCAGAAGATAAAAAAGTTATGTCCATTGTATTAGAAGACGGTTCAATTGATGAGGTTGAAGTTCTTTTATCATTTGAATTTACTGATACTAAGAAAGAGTATATTATTTATACTAAAAATGAAACTGATGACAATGGAAATGTAACAATTTATGTAGCATCATTAAATAGAAAAGAAGATAGTGATCCTGTTCTTGGAGGAGTAGAATCTGATGAAGAATGGGCAAGAATTAAGAACGTATTAAAGGAATTATCTAAACCAGAAGAGGAAAAAGAAGAAAACGTAGAAAACGGACAATAATATAAAAGGAGGATAACGCCATGGAGGAAAGAGAAAGAGACTCTGCTCTTGCTGAAAGTGAAAGTGGATTAATTGCTCAAACTGAAACACCTAAATCAGTAAAATATGGTAGAGGTGTTAGAAAATTAAAAGAAACTGGGCCAACATTTGAATCATTTAAAAAGACTCAACCTAATTTAGTTAGAAGAATTGAAAAATATAATAAGGCATTCGATAAATTATTATCAATTGCTAAAGAAATTGAAGCTGAACATGAAGATCTTAGCGATGATGCTTTAAAACGTAAGATTGATGAGTTTAATAAAAGAGCTGAAAGATTAGGACGACTAGGTGTTAGAGTTATTGCTTTTGATGACGATAAAAAGAAAATAGGATTAGCAGGTGTTGGAGTTAAAGCTATAAATGTACCAAGTAGACTAACTGGACTTTTATCTAGTTTGAATGTTGCAGCTTATAGTGAACCATATCAAGCAGCAGAGGATGCTATAATTGAAAGAGCTAAGAGTGCTATAAAAGATAATGACGGAAAATTAACTCTAAAGAGTTATGATATATTAAAAGGTCTAAAAATTACTCCTGGCGATTTAATTATTAGAAGAGAATCTCCTGTTCAAACAGGCGAATATGATATATTAGAAGGTATTGAATTTAAACCAGAAGATTTCAAACGAAGTGAATTTTTAAGTACAGTAGCAAGTGGTGTAAATGCTGAAAGAGAAGTTCAAGGTTTACAACCATACGAAATAGTTATTCCTGAAGAATTAACTATACGTAAAAAAGATGATGATGTATGGTCTAAAGAAGCAGAAGAAAGAGTAGATGCATCTATTAAGGCAATCTTAGATAGATTTAAGAAAGCATCTGGAGAAACAGTTGAGACAGTAGAAGAAACTCAAGAAGAATCACAAGTATTAGAAGAACAAGCAACAGTTAATTATGCTGAAGAATTTAAAACAGCAGTATTAAATGGTGGAGAAAGTTTAGATTCAGTATTAAGAAGCATTCATGAGAGTGGATTTGGATATACTGAAACTAGTACTGGTAAAAAATTATTAGTTTATAAAGGAGAAATGGTTCCTAGAAGTGATATTGGTAAATTAGTTACTCAATCATCACCACTTATTAGAGTTGTTGCTGAATTAGAAAAATCAGGAGCATTTGAAAGTGAAGAACCATTAGTAATAAGTGATGAAAAACTAAAAGCATCTTCTTATTATAGAATTAATCATATAAGAAAAGCAGAAGGATTAGATGAAATTAGAGAAGTACCTGTTGTTGCTGAAAGAAAAGTAGAAGCAGTTCAAAAAGAATCTCCTGTTTCATTAACAGAAATGCTAGATTCAGTTCCTGATACTGCTACAGAAGAAACAGCTTCTGTTGCTGATGTATCTCCTGCAGATCAAGTATATGCAAGAGTTCAAGAATATTTATCAGGATTTGAAAATGCACAAACAGAAGAAGAAAAACAACAAATTCTAACAGGATTACAAGGTTATTTAACACCAAAAGGAGAAGTTCAAGAATCAGTTGCTGAAACAACTGCTACTCAAGAACAAACACAAACTGATTATGCAGGATTTTGGAATGGAAGAAGTAGATAAAAAAAGAGCTTAACAAATGTTAAGTTCTTTTTTATTGTATTTGTGAAACACCAATTACTTCTGGTACTTCATCCATAAGCATTGTTTCTATTCCTTCTTTAATATCTATATCTATTAAAGAACAACCAACACATGCTCCTAGAATTCTTACGTAAACGATTCCATCTTCAAATTTTACGTATTCAATTCCGCCACCATCTCCTTCTAGATATGGCTTAATTCTATCAATAACATCTTTAATTTCTTTTTCTACGTCTCTTTTTTTCATATAACATAACCACCAATTTAAAGTATATATACATTTATAAATTTAGTAAAGTATTAAAAAAATCTGAATTACTTGTTGACATTAAGTATTATAAATGTTATATTTTTAATTGTCAAAACGAGTTTCGGGCGATTAGCTCAGTTGGTTAGAGCACCTGCCTTACAAGCAGGGGGTCATAGGTTCGAGT
>CAZOBH010000010.1:0-41110 GCA_964578175.1 uncultured Clostridium sp. | reverse complement strand
CCTATGACCGCCCGGTTATGAGCCGGATGCTCTAACCAACTGAGCTAAGGGTCCATAAATACATGACTACTTAATAATAACATAAACAAAATCCAATTTCAACAAAAAAATTCATAAAATATAAAAAATGCTTTGTTGTAAGTTTTAATATTTAATGCTATACTATTTATTGTAAAAGGGAGGCTGGATTATGGAACATAAGACTAGTAGGGAAGAAGCTTGGACTGCATCAAAGAATAAAAAAAATAATGTAGTTGTAAGCGATGAAAACAATTTAGATATCATGAATTTTAATGATGATAATTCATTCGTTGAAGTTGAAGAAGAAACGGAAGAAAGAGTACCTTTAACTGAAGATGAAAAACAAGAAATTAGAAAAAAACTTGGAATATTACTAATAATAATTGTCGTTGTATTTATATTATTCCTTGTTATGTTAATATTTGATCCATTTAGTAAGAGCAATAATTCTAATAAAGCAAATGAGAACAAAGTACAAGAAAATAAAAATCCAACTAGTTTATATGATTATAAAGACGGTGAAATAAAAACTACTGATAAGTTTGTTGTAAAAATGTTTGATGAGATTAAATATAATAATTATGAAGCAAAAGATGATGTAACTTATCTATATAAAAATGAAAAAACTGATATTAATTATCTACCAGATAATAATAAATTATCATTATTAGCTAAAACCAATGCTTTTAAAGAAAAAATAAAAGAAATTGGTACTACTGAAGATATATGTAATGGTGAAATTAAAGTTAGTTTAAATGATATTTTTGTTATTTTAAACAGTAGTTTTGGTATTAACGGAATTACTGAATATAATAAATTTAATTTTGTATATTATATTGATTCATATATTACAAATATAGCATTTGAATTAAAAGATGGTGCTTATGTAGGTAAATGTTATAAAGTAGAATTATCTGATATTAATAGTTATGTAGAACAAAAACTTACTAGTGTAACTAAAGATAATAATAATTTATATATGGATGTTAAAGTATTATTTATAAATAAAAATGGAGTTTATCAAGACCCAACGTTTAAAAAGACTATTCCTAATTATAGAAATTTAACAAAAGATGAAAGTTTTGAATATGCTAAAACATATAGATATTCCTATATACTATCAAATAATGGATATTATTTAGATGAAGTATATCTAGTTAAGTAATGGTGGTGATTAGATGATAGGATTTAAGAAAGATAGTTCGAGTTCAGTTAATAAAAAGATAATAGATAATATTAGAGGTTTATCTATTGATATGATAAATAATGCAAATAGTGGTCATCCTGGTATAAGTCTTGGAGCTGCTCCTATAATTGCTACTTTATATAATAAACATTTACAAATTAATCCTAAAGATCCTAATTGGATTAATAGGGATAGATTTATATTAAGTGCAGGGCATGGATCAAGTTTATTATATTCAACTTTATATATGAGTGGATATGATATAGATTTAGATGATTTAAAGTCTTTTAGAAAAATTGATTCAATTACTCCAGGTCATCCAGAATACAAAAAAACTCCAGGAGTAGAAGTAACTACTGGACCATTAGGTCAAGGAATAGCAAATGGAGTAGGTATAGCAATTGGAGAGAAATATTTAGAAAAATATTTTGGAGAAGAGATTATTAATTATTATACTTATGTATTATGTGGAGAAGGAGATTTAATGGAAGGAATTTCATATGAAGCTTCATCTCTTGCAGGACATTTAGGACTTGATAAGTTAATTGTTCTATTTGATTCTAATAGTGTTACGTTAGACGGACCTTTATCTAATTCGTTTAATGAAAATATTAAAAATAGATTTGAAAGTCAAAATTGGAACTATATATTAGTTGAAGATGGAGAAGATACATCTCTTATTAATTCAGCAATTGAAAAAGCAAAGTCAAATGAAGGACCAACTATAATTGAAATTAAAACAACAATTGGTAAATATTCTATTTTAGAAGGTACTAATAAAGTACATGGTACTCCATTAACTGAAGAAGATATATCAAATATTAAGAATAAATTAGAAATAAGAGATATAGCATTTCAACCTAGTGCAGACGCTAAAGAAGAAATGACTAATGATATTTTAACTAGATGTACTGATTCATATAATTCTTGGATTGGAATGTATAAAAAACTTAATAAAAAAATTAGAGAAAGTCTTGATGATTTACAAGATATTAATAAGAAAATAAAATTTAAAGATGTATTCTATGAATTACCTGATGATTCTATAGAATCAACTAGAGTAGCTAGTGGTAAAGTAATTAATTCTATTAGTGATATATATCCATTTATTATTGGTGGTAGTGCTGATGTAGCTTCATCAACTTATGCCAAAATAAAAAGTACTGGATCATTTTCTAATAAATTCCCTTTAGGAAGAAATATTAATTTTGGAATTAGAGAACACGCTATGGCAGGAATTGCTAATGGTATAGCTCTTACAGGACTTACACCTTTCGTATCAACATTCTTACCATTTTCTGATTATTTAAGACCTAGTTTAAGGCTATCAGCAATGATGGGGTTACCTGTTATATATGTATTCTCACATGATTCTATTACAGTTGGAGAAGATGGACCTACTCATCAAGCAGTAGAACAATTAGTATCTTTAAGATCTATTCCAAATTTTGATGTATATCGTCCAGCAGATTCTAATGAAGTAATTGGTTCATACAATAGTATTTTTGAAAATAGAAGACCTAGTGCCATAATACTTAGTAGAAATAAAGTAAAAATATTTGAAAATACTAATATATCTAATGTAAAAAAAGGTGCTTATATTATAGAAAAAGAACATAATGATTTAGATTTATGTATAGTTGCAACAGGAGAAGAGTTAACTCTTGCTAAGGATGTAGCTGATAATTTAAAAACTAAAGGATATGGTGTAAGACTTGTTTCTATGCCATGTATGGAAGTTTTTGATGAACAAACAGATACTTATAAAAAGAGTGTTTTACCAGATAATAAGAAGATTTTTGTTATTGAAGCAGGTAGTTCTTTATCTTGGTATAAATATACTGATAAGTCTCATATGTTTACTGTTGATCAATTTGGTTATAGCGGAAGTAGAGAAGATGTTATGAAGAAGTTTTCTCTTACTGAAGATGAAATAGTATCTAAAATAGAAGGACTATTAAATTAGTCCTTTTTGTTGTAATATAAGGATATTTTTAGTAAAATACTTATGAGGAGATGATATTATGTTAGAAAATATTATATATTTAATAATTGGACTTGTTATCGGTGCAATTATCGGATTCTTCGTATGTCGTAAAATGATGTCATCATATATGAAAAAGAATCCACCTATTAATGAAGATATGATTAAAGCATTAATGTTACAAATGGGAAGAAAACCTAATCAAAAACAAATTAATCAAATTATGAAACAAATGAATAAATATAATTAATATTTAATTGACGTAAAATAACTTTTATGTTATTATTTATATGTTTGTAGCCTTTATAGCTCAAACCGCATTGAAAAGGTTTTAAAACTTATGTTACCTTAAGAGCGAGTCTAGAATATTATAAAGGAGGAATTTATGAAAGCTGTTATTAAAACTGGTGGTAAACAATACTACGTAACTGAAGGTGACATTATCTATGTTGAAAAATTAGATGGTGAAGCTGGAGATAAAGTTGTTTTTAATGAAGTTTTACTTTGTGATGACAAAGTAGGTAATCCATATCTTAAAGGTGCTTCTGTTGAAGGTGAAATACTTAAAAATGGAAAAGGTAAAAAAATAAGAATTTTCACATACAAGAGTAAAGACAGAAGTAATAGACGTACTATGGGTCATAGACAACCTTATACTAAAATTGAAATTAAAAAGATTAATGGTTAATTATGATTAAAGTAATTGTTTCTAAAGATAAAATAAATATTTTAGGACATGCTGACTATAGTACTTATGGTAAAGATATAGTTTGTAGTAGTGTATCTAGTATTATGACTACTACTGTTAATGGAATATTAAGATTTGATAAAAATAATATATCTTACCAAGAAAAAGAAAATGATTTCGAAATAACTATTAATAAACATAATGAAATCACAGATAATTTAATTTCTAATATGATAGATTTATTTAAACAATTAGAAAAAGATTATCCTAAGAATATTGAGATAGAGGAGGAAAACTAATGAACTTATTAAGATTAAATATACAATTATTTGCTCATCATAAAGGACAAGGTTCTACTTCAAATGGTAGAGATTCAGCTGGACGTCGTTTAGGAGCAAAACTTGCTGATGGTCAAAAAGCTAAAGCAGGAGCTATTATTTATCGTCAAAGAGGAACTAAGATTTACCCAGGAGTAAATGTTCGTCGTGGAAAAGATGATACTTTATATACAACTGTTGATGGTATTGTTAAATATGAACGTCTTGGAAAAGACAAGAAACAAGCTAGTTGTTATCCAGTAGAAAAATAGTAAAGTTTAGAGTATTAAGACCTTTAATAGGTCTTTTATTTTTGTTATAATTATTTATGAATGAAAAGAGTGATTATATGTTTATAGACGAAACTAAAATTAAAGTAAAAGCAGGAAATGGTGGAGATGGTTGTCTTGCTTTTAGAAGAGAAAAATATATACCTATGGGTGGTCCATATGGTGGTAATGGTGGACGTGGTGCTAATATTAAATTTGTTGTTGATGAAGGACTTAGAACTTTAATAGATTTAAGATATATGAAACTTATTAAAGGTGAAAAAGGGGAAAATGGAAAAGGAAAGAATCAAAATGGAAAAGATGCATCTGATGTAATAATAAAAGTGCCTCAAGGAACTGTTGTAACAGACTTAGATTCTGGTTTAATTCTTGCTGATTTAAAAGAAAAAGATGATGAAGTAGTAGTTGCTTATGGAGGTCGTGGTGGAAGAGGTAATACTGCATTTAAAACTCAATCAGATCCAGCTCCAAATTATGCTGAAAATGGAGAACCTGGTGAAGAAAGAGAATTAAAAGTAGAATTAAAACTTATGGCAGATGTAGGACTTGTTGGTCTTCCTTCAGTTGGAAAAAGCACTATTATATCTTGTATAAGTAAAGCTAAACCTAAAATTGCAATGTATCATTTTACTACTATTACACCTAATTTAGGAGTATGTAAAACAACTAGTGGTAAGAGTTATGTTGTAGCTGATCTTCCTGGACTTATTGAAGGAGCTAGTGAAGGAGAAGGTTTAGGAGATAAGTTTTTAAGACATGTTGAAAGAACAAGAATAATCGCTCATGTAGTTGATATGTCTGGATTTGAAGGAAGAGATCCATACGATGATTATGTAGTTATTAATAATGAACTTGAAAAATTTGATAAAAAATTAATTAAGAAACCTCAGATAATAGTAGCTAATAAAATGGATGGCGTAAACGCTAAAGAAAATTTAGAGAAGTTTAAGAAGAAATTAAATGATAATTCTATTAAAATATTTGAAGTTAGTGCTTTAAATAATGTTGGTCTTCAAGAAGTAGTAGATTACTTAGGTGATATGTTAGATAATATGCCTAAAACTAATTTATTTGATGAAGATGAATTTGAAAGTCATGTTTTATATAAGTTTAAAAAAGAAGAACCATTTACTATTACTAGAGAAGGTGAAGACTGGGTTATTAGTGGTAAAGAAGTTGAAAAATTATTTAAAATGACTAGATTTAATACTGATGAAAGTATTATGAGATTTGCTAAAAGATTAAGAAAAATGGGAATTGATGATAAATTAATTGAATTAGGGGCTAAAGAAGGAGATCAAGTTAGAATATTAGATTTTTATTTTGAATTTAAATAGGAGGTATATATGCATTTATTTTTAATAGGTAATGGTAATGTAGGAAAAAATAATACTGAAAATGAATTAGAAATTATTGATAAAATTATAGTTAAAAGTACTAATAAAGAGAATCCTAATTTTTTATTTGTAGGACTAGCTTCTAGTTTTGCCGATTCATATTATGATGTTATGAAAAAAAATTATAAATCTTTAGGATGTGAAACAGTTTATTTAAAGAAAAGTAATTTAAAAAATAATCCTGACATAGTCAAAGATAAATTTGATAATGCTGATATTATCTATTTTGGCGGAGGAGATACTGTTAAATTAATGGATTCTATAAAAGAATATAATTTAGAACCATTAATTAATGATGCAGTTAAAAGAAATGCAATCTTAGTAGGTATTTCAGCAGGAGCTATAATGTTTTGCAAAGAAGGATTATCTGATTATTTAATTACTCAAGAAAAAAGTGATAAGTATGCATTTACTGATGGACTTTCATTAGTTGATATATCTTTATGTCCTCATGGAGAAGATTTAAAAAGATTAGTAGATTTAAATGAAATATCACACAATAAAAGAGTTTTAATAATAGAAAGTAATGCATGTTTAGAAATAGATGGATATAAATGCCATTCTTATAGTGTAGATAATTTAGCTGAAGTTATATTAAGAACATATGAAGAAGAAGAGTATCATGATAAAATTATCAAAACTATAGATTTGACAGAGTTAGAAAACTAACTCTTTTTTTACGATATAATAGGTGTTATAATTAAGTAGAATAGGAGTTTTTATTATGATAGATAACCCTTTAGAAAAAATTAAATTTGATTTTGATTTTAGTAGAATATTAACAATAAAACCTATTGAAAGTGGTAAATTAAGTTTTATTATAATAATTATAACTTTAGTAATATTAACAATTTTAGTTATTGCTTTGATATCAGCAATTAATAAAAAACAAAAAAAGAAAAGAGACAGCCAACCTGTTACATTTGATGATTCTAGTTATAATTATCAAAATAATACACCAATTCAAAGTGCACCAGATACCTCTACTGATTATCAAGTAGAACAAGAACAAACTTATGATTATAACGCATCTGATAACTCTTTCAGTGAAGATGGTATAAAACAAATGATGCAAAATGAAACTATAAATGGAGGAGATCTACCTATTGATGCTCCAAGCAACGATTCATTTAATGATATAGGTCCAGTTGAAAATGGTGCTTCTGAAACATTAGAAGAACCTACTAATTTAGGCTTTGTTCCAACCGATGCTACTGAAGAAAGTGATGCTCCAGATAACAGTACTTTTATAAATAATACAGAAATAGGTAATCAAGATATTGAACCAACGGGAAATGTAGGATTAAGTCTAGAAAACCAACCAGCTATTATTGATGAAGAATTAAATAAAAAAAATCAAGCATCTGATATTAATTTAGATTTAAACAGTAATGAAGAGGAAAATTATGATCCAAATTTTGAATAAGAACAAAAAGTATCTATTATTTATGATACTTTTTCTATTAACTGGTTGTGTTAAATATGATATTGGAATGTCGGTTAATACAGACAAGTCATTTGATTTAAATACAATAATAGCTGTAAAGAAAGAATATGCAGAAAGTGAACAATCTACGTTTGATATATCTAATTATGAAAAAAAAGGATATATAGTTGATAAATATTCAGATAATACATATTCTGGATATACACTTAAAGCATCGTTTGATAATATTGATGATGTATCGATTGATGAAGATATAGAAGTTGAACTAGGAACTTTATTTGATAATGATGTTAAAAATATTAAATTGTATAAAAAAGTTAGAAAGAACAATTCAACTATCTATTATGCTAATTTTAAATATGATTTATCAGCTGGTGAAAACGATTTAAAAGAACTAGATGAATTAAAAGAACAATTAGAGTTAAAATATGAAGTAGATTTACCAAGTCCGGCAATAACATCTAATGCAGTAATAAAAAGTGATGATAATAAAAAATTAACTTGGAATATAGAATATGGAAAAGTTAATGAGATTAATTATAGTTTTGAAATAAATGATAAAGATATTACTGAGAAAATAGATAAAGAAGAAACTAAAAAAGAAACTAATACAAAAAAAGAAGATGTAGTAGAAAATAAAGAAGTTAAATTATCTACATTAGATAAAATTAAAGCATATTTATCTCTTGCTTTAATTATCGCTATAATTGTACTTGTTGTTTATTTTAAAAAGAAAATTAATATTAAAAATAAAAAAGTAACGGGATTCCATCAAGAGTTACCTGATACTTTAAAGAAAAAGAAATAAAGAACTAATAGGTTCTTTTTTTATATAAATATTAAATGATATAATGATATTGGTGGTTATATGGACGAATATATTATAGATAGATTAAATGACATAGATAAACTTATTGATGAAGATAAAAATATTATTAGATTAAAAGAATTAAAAAATAAAATATATAATAATAAGGAATTAACATATAAATTAAATAAGATAAAAGAATTAGATAAGTATAGTGAAGAGTATAAGAAATTAAAAGAAGATATAATGTCATATGATGATATTAAAGAATATAAAAGAATAGAAAATGATATTTATATATTAACATTAGAAATTAATAAAAGATTAAAAGAACTTACTAAAGGAGAATAATATGAAGATTATTAGTGGTACTTTAAAAGGAAGAAAAATAGATGGTTATGAAGTAGAAGGAACTAGACCTACTATGGATAGAGTAAGAGAATCATTGTTTGCAATGTTACAGGATAAAATTAAAGGTTCTATATGCTTGGATCTTTTTTCTGGTACTGGTTCACTAGGATTTGAATCAATAAGTAATGGAGCAAGTTTTTGTTATTTTAATGATATAAATAATATATGTATTAAAAATATTAAAAAACTAATTAATGAGTTTAATATTAGTGATAAATGTTATGTATTTAATGAAAGATATGATATAGTTTTAGATAAAATTGATAAAAAATTAGATATAGTTTTTTTAGATCCGCCATATAAAATGGAAGTTAATAATGAGATTATTGATTTATTAGAAGAGAAATCTTTATTAAAAACAGGATCTTTAATAGTATGTGAAATGGATCATAATTATTTAATAGATCATAATAATTATAAGATAGTTAAAGAACGTAAATATGGAAATAAAATTATTGTAATAATTGAAAAACTGTAGGATTATTTAACTTCTTGTTATATAATTAGAATAGGTGAATAGGTATGAAATTGAATAATAGAGGGTTTGCAATATCTACTATGCTATATGGAATCATGATAATGGTTGTATTAATACTTTATTTATTACTTAGTATTATGCGTAGTGAATATAATGAAAGAATGGCAATAGCTGACGATACAATTGAATATTTAAATAAATGTGCAACTGCAGAACAAGCTATGGAAAGATGTTTTAGAACCTATAATACAGGAAATACTATATTAAGTTGTAATGATGAATATGAAATATATACATCTTGTATGGAACATGAAACAAATATTGATTTTTCAACTTCATCATACAAAATAAGAGATGTTGTAATGGATTATATGGATTTGTATGGTAATGATGGAGGATACTTAAAAGTAGATCCACAAAATCCAAGTATTTATAGATTTGTTGGTGCAAGTGCTAGAAATTATATTAAAGTTGGTAATTATACTGGTAGAATAATTTCTATAAATACTGGTGGTGACGCTAAAGTACTTATGGATTTACATAGCGATAAAACTAAGTTTGATAAAGGAAGTAATAGTGGAAACACCGATGAAGAAAGATGGACAAGTTCTCTTTTATATAACACTTTAAATAATTATTATAATCAAATTGATTATCAAAGTAAAACTTCTGAAAGAACGTTCTATATAGGAGGAGCTAGTTTTTCTGGAGAAGTTTATGCTAATGATTTAATAAAAAATCAAATTAGAAAGAAAAGTGTTTTATCTAAGTTTGGAACAGTTAGTTTAGATGATTATCTTGGAGCGTCTTTATGTATGTATTCAAATACAACTTGTACATTTAGTAATATTCCATATTTGGATTTAAATGGTAAAGGTACTCAAGCTAAATATAATGAAGTATCTAAAGCAGTTAGTGGTAACTGGATGGCAACTTATAATAATTTTTGGACAACCAATTATGCTAATAACTCTCATATTCAACATTTTACAGTTGGTAAAGATGGAATTAAAGTAGGAGCAGATGAAGAAAAAGCTGCTGAAGCAAGACTTGTTATATATTTAGATTCTTCTACTACAATAAATAGTACTGGTAATGGAACTCAAGAGCATCCATTTGTTGTAGATATAAGATAATTATTGATTTTAATAATAAATTTGATATAATATTAAAAGAAAAAGCAATGATTAGGAAATAGTAATAGATTATATTTATCTCAAAGAGATTTATCTATATGGTGTAATGATAAAAGATAAATACTATGAATTCACCCTATAGCTTATTAGTTAATGCTAATCGTTATTCGCGTTAAGAATTGAGTGCATAGTTTAATACTATGAATTAAGGTGGTAACACGGTAAAAATCGTCCTTTGATTTTACTGTGTTTTTTGTTTTAGGAGGATAATATGAAAAATGATGAAATAAGAGATAGCTATTTAAAAGATTTAGATAATGTTAAAAATATTAAAGAATTAAGTGATATTAGAGTTAAGTATTTAGGTAAAAAAGGTATTATTACTGAATTAACAAAGAATATGAAAGATCTTTCAATAGAAGAGAAAAAAGAAGTAGGAAAAGTATCTAATGAACTTAGAAATGAATTAAGTAATAAGATTGATGAATTAGAGACTAAGTTTAAAGAAGAAGAATTAAATAATAAACTTTCTAATGAAAGAATAGATATATCACTTCCTAGTACTAAAATACCTATGGGAGCTCCTAATATATTAGAAAAAACAATTGAAGAGTTTGAAGAAGTATTTATGTCTATGGGATATGATGTAGTTGAAGGAAGAGAAGTAGAAGAAGATAAATATAACTTTGAATATTTAAATATACCTAAGGGACATCCTGCTAGAGATGCTCAAGATACGTTCTACATAAAAGATGAAGATTTATTGCTTAGAAGTCAAACTAGTGGAATGCAAGCTAGAGTTATGCAAGAGAAAAAAGGAGAAGTTCCTGTTAGAATGATATGTCCAGGAAAAACTTATAGAAGAGATCCAGATGATGCAACTCATTCTCATCAATTTATGCAAGTAGAAGGTTTATTAGTAGATCATGATATATCTTTATCTGATTTAAAAGGATCTATGGATATTATTTGTAAAAAGTTATTTGGAGAAGATACTGAAACAAGATTTAGACCTAGTTATTATCAATTTACTGAACCAAGTGTTGAATTAGATATTTCATGTTTTAATTGTAAAGGAAAAGGTTGTAGTCTTTGTAAACAAACTGGATGGATAACAATAGCTGGTGCTGGAATGGTTCATCCAAATGTACTTAGAATGAGTGGATATGATCCAAAAGTTTGGAACGGATTTGCATTTGGATTTGGTGCTGAAAGATGTGCAATGTTAAAGTATGGAATTGATGATATTAGAACATTCTATCAAACAGATTTAAGAGAACTAAAAGCATTTGATAGAAAGGATGTGAAATAATGATTAGTTTAAATTGGGTTAAAGACTATATAGATATAGAAGATGAAGACTTAAAAGAATTAGCTGTTAAAGTAACTAAGGCTGGAATTAATGTTGAAGCAGTTAATAGTAATCATATAGATAATTTAGTAATTGGTGAAGTATTAGAGTGTGTTAATCATCCTAATAGTGATCATTTACATATATGTAAAGTAGATATAGGAACTAAAAAAGTACAAATTGTATGCGGTGCTCCTAATGTTAGAGTTGGTTTAAAAGTATTAGTTGCTCTTCCAGGTTGTGTATTACCAGGAGATTTTAAAATTGAAGCTGGTAAGATTAGGGGAGAAGAGTCTAATGGAATGCTATGTGCGTTATTTGAATTAGGACTTGAAGAAAAAAATGATGAAACATACGCTAAAGGTATTACAGAACTTGATACTGATTTAGAAAATGGAACAGATGCTAATTTATATCTTGGAACTGATGATACTACATATGAACTTGATGTACATAAACATCGTAATAATGATTGTTATTATCATATTGGTTTTGCATATGAAATAGCTTGTATTTTAAATAAAGAAGTTAAATTACCTGAAATAAAGCATAAAGAAATTAAAGATAATGTAGAAAATTATATTAAATTGTCTGTAGAAACTGATAAATGCCCATATTACACATGTAAAATGGCTAGAGGTGTAGTTATTAAAGATTCACCTGATTTCATCAAAAATAGGCTTATTTCGGCCGGTATGAGACCAATTAATAATGTAGTAGATATATCTAATTATGTTATGTTAGAATTTGGCCAACCTCTACATTTCTTTGATAAAGATAAACTAGGAGATAAAATACTAGTTCGTCAAGCAAAAGATAATGAGCAAATTAAAACTTTAGATGGTCAAGATAGAGTATTAGATCCAAAAGATATCGTAATTACTGATGGAAAGAAACCTGTATGTATTGCTGGAGTAATGGGTGGAGAAAATACTGAAGTAGAAAATGACACTAAAGATATATTAATTGAAAGCGCTATATTTGATTCATATAATATTCGTTATACATCATCAAGACTTAATTTAAAGAGTGAAGCATCAATAAGATATGGAAAAGGATTATCATATGAATATACTGATATGGCAATTGAAAGAGCATGTTACTTATTAGAAAAATATGCTGATGCAGAAATATTATCAGGTACAGTTAAATATGATAAGATCGATAAAACACCAAAAGTAGTTAAATTTAAAACTGAAGAAGTAAGTACACTTCTAGGATTAGAATTAACTGATGAAGATGTAAAAACTGAATTAAATAGACTAGATTTTGATTATAAATTAGATAAAGATACTTTTGTTGTAACTATACCTACAAGAAGATTAGATATAGATCCTAATGTTAACGATATAGCTGAAGAAATTGGAAGACTTTATGGATATCAAAATCTAAAATCTACATTACCAAAAGTACCTTCTAGAAGAGGAGTATATGTTGGTGATGTAGCTATTAGAAAAACAGTTAGTAAGAGATTAAGAAGTCTTGGATTAAATGAAGTTAAAACATATACTTTAGTAAGTCCAGAAATGGCAAAACTATTTAAATATGATAATAAAGAATCTTTAAGATTACCTAATCCTATGAGTATTGATAAATCAATTATTAGAACAACTTTGTTACCTTCATTAATTAATACATATTTATATAATAAAGCAAGACATATCGATGATGTATTAATATATGAAATAGGAAAAACTTATGATAGTTCTTATAATGAAGAGTTAAAAGCATCTTTTCTTATGAAAGGTAAATATATTACTAATGAATGGAAACATTTAAATGTAGAAGTAGATTTTTACTTATTAAAAGGAATAGTAGAAAATATATTAGATTATCTAGGATTTAAAAATAGATATAATTTTGTTCAAAAAGAAGTATCTGATTTACATCCTGGAATAAGTGCTGTTATTACTTTAGATAAAGAAGAAATAGGTATCATTGGTAGAATACACCCTTCTTTAAATAAAGATGATATATATTTATGTGAATTATCATTAACTAAGATATATGAAAAACAAACTAAACCACTTAAATATAAAGAAGCATCTAAATATCCAGAAATAGTTAAAGATGTAGCATTTATAATAGATAAAGATGTAGATTCAGATGTTTTATCTAAACAAATTAAACAATCAGGAGGAAGACTTCTAACTGATTATAATATCTTTGATTTATATGTTGGAGTAAATATTGATAATAATAAAAAATCTATTGCATATACATTAACATTTAGTGATCCTTCTCGAACTTTAGAAGAAAACGAAGTAATGGAAGTATTTAATAAGATTATTAAAGAAGTAGAAAATAAATGTAATGCAAAAGTAAGAGATAATTAATTAAAATAAAAAAGGGACTATTTCTTAGTTCCTTTTTCTTTATTTAAAATATCTCTTGCAGCAATTAATGCTGTTGCTGCTGCTGTAACTATATTACCAGCTTTTCCAGCTCCATCACCAACAAAATATACATCATAATCATTTAATTTAAATTTATCATCAGTTTCTATTTCGTTAGAGAAGAATTTAATTTCAGGTCCGTATAATAATGTTTCTCCGTTATTTACACCTGGAATTATTTCGTTTAATTTATCTAATCCTTCAATTATATTAGTAATAATTCTATGAGGTAGTACTAATGCTAAGTCTCCTGCTACACAATCTTTTAGAGTAGGTGTAATAAATCCTTTATTAATTCTATGCCATTCGCTTCTTCTTCCATCTTTTAAATCTTTTAATGATTGAATAATAGGTTTTCCATCTCCTAAAACATTAGCAATTCTTGCAATTGATTCTCCATATAATCTTGTATTTGTTACAGGTTCTGTTAAATTAACTTTAGTTATAAACGCAAAGTTAGAATTATTTGATTTAATTTCTTTTAAACTATGACCATTAACACATATATATCCATAATAGTTTTCTTTAGTAACATATCCACCAGGATTAGTACAGAAAGTTCTAATTTCATCACTATAAGTCTTAGTCTTAATAAATATAGTAGGATCATATATAACAGAGCATATATCTTGCATGATTTCTTTTCTAACTTCAACTCTTACACCAATTTCTATTGATTGAGAAGTATAAGGTATTTTATATTTATCAGCAAGTTCTTGAACCCATTTAGCACCAGTTCTTCCAGGAGCAACTATTACATTTTTGGCATTTATTACTTTTTCTTTACCTTTATATTCAATAGTTATTTCATGTTTATTTTTCTCAATTGATTTAATATCAGTACAATTAGCTTGATCTAGTAGTTCAACTCCAGCTTTATCTAAAAACTTTGTTAAGTCTTCAATATATTTAGGTAAATGATCACTACCTAGATGTTTTTGTTTTATTAATAGAAGTCTAGCACCAGTTAAAGCGATTTTTTTCTTATATTCTTCAGCTTTATCTAAGTTAGAAGGGTATACTTCAGCATCCATTCCAAATTTAGTAAATATTTTTTCTGTATCATCTATTATTTTATATGCTTCATCTTCAGTCATATATTTAAATAAATCACTTTTACCAAGTTTAGGAATAAAGTTTAATTTACCGTCTGAAAATGTTCCTGCTCCTCCATAACCACTTAATATTTGACAAGGATTACAATTCTTACAATTAGTACCATATTTATTCATTGGGCAGATTCTAGTGTTCGCATATTTACCTCTGTCTAATAATAATACTTTAAGTTTAGTATTTTTAGTTATTAATTCATAAGCTGCAAAAAGTCCAGCAGGACCAGCTCCTACTATAACTACATCATATAATTTTTCCATAAAACCACCATATATATTATATATTAAAAAAGATAGATAATCTATAAAAAAGTGTTATAATTATAGTAGAGAAGTGGGTGATTAGTGTGGATGTACTTAAATTTAGTTTGTTTTTTGTAGTTTATTTTTCAATATTTTATTTAATGCCATTATTATTACTTAAAAACTTAGTAAAAAAATCTAGAAAGAAAAAGAACCATGATAAAATAAAAGACATAACTATCTATGCAATTATGTCAATCGTTTATATTATTTCATTTATCGTAATGACTTACTATTTTAAAGATGGAGTAGACTTCTATACCGAAAATGGAATATTATATGGACTTGTATCTGATCCATACTCATGCTTATTAAGTTCTCTAATATATTTAGTGATAGCATTTATATATATTTATTATACATTCTATTTATCATCTAAGTTTATGTCTTATAAAGAAAATGAAACTGCATACTCAGTGGTAGGAGTAACAGGTTTTCTAAATATTATTATATATTATTACTTTTATAGTATTTTAAATTTAGATTATATAAGTTATGGTAGTTCTATAGGAGTATCTGATTTAATATTAAAACTTGATTTAGATTTTGTAGCTTATTTATTCTTTTTATTAGTAGCTATTAAATTTGCATTATCATTTTTACAAAAATAAAAAATATCTTAAATAACAAGATATTTTTTTAAATGAACCAAAATAATGATGCAAACATTGATAAAACCATAACTACAACTAGAAATACAGTAATACCTTTTACTACTTTTTTATTCATAATAACACCTCTTTTTTAATTATATTATTTTTATATCTAATTGTAAATAGATTGAGAATTAGCATCTTATTAAAGAAATAAAAGAATATTTTACTTTACACTTGACATTGTAAAATAAAAAAATTAAAATTAAATTATGGAGGGTAAGATAATAAGATGAAAAATTTAGGAAACATTTTGAATGAATTAGGAATTTCAAAAGTTAGATTAGCTAAGTATCTAGGAGTATCTAGACAAATGTTATATAACTATTTAGCATTACCTAGTCTAAATGATTGGCCTAAGGAAAAAGAAACCAAACTTATTAATTTATTAGATATAAAAGAAGAAAGCGATTTAGATAATATAATTATTGATAATAACTATATTACTGAAGTTGAAGCAAGACTTAATGCTGGAGTTAAAGATTTAAGTGATATGGAAATTATTGCTGACTTAAAAGGATTTAATAAAAAAGAACAAGAGTTATTAGGAGATATTATTAATTTATTAAAAGAAAAATTACAAGATGATCAAACTAAAGAAACATACAATGCATTCTTGTATTTATATCATTATTTAAAATCAATGGCTACTAATCCTGAACTTAAATATATATTAGCTTATATGTCTAAGTCTATGGGATTTACTGATCCAATGGAATTTGCTTTTAATAAAGAGCAACAATTTATATTTGAAAGTATATTATTCTCTGGATTAACTTTATATAATAATGGAGGAGCATCTAAATCTAAGATTGCTGAATCACATAAGAGATTCGTTCAAGATATAGAACATAAGAATGAAGAAAAATTATCGAGAACCCAAGAATTAAATACTGCTAAAGTACAAGCTTTAAAAGAATTAGGATATAACGAAATAAGTGAAACTAATGCTAAAGAGGTTTTAGAAAAAATAGCAGAAATTCAATCAAGAAAAGTATAGATATCGAAAGATATCTTTTTTATTTTACAATAATTTACACAATTGGTTTAATTTAAAGACTATTATCCTTATAAATAAGAGCAAAATATGATATAATATAACCCACATTAAGAAAAGGAGAAAATATGATTAAAATCAGAAATTTATTTGTTAAACATCATAGCGACGATAATTACGTAATTAGTAAAACATCTAGCTATTCCTGCATCGTTACTGGAGACGATAAACTTAATGAAGAGTTAAATACATTCTTAAGTACTAATGATATAGTACATCCAGATAATAGTTCATTTAAAATGATTACTATGGCAATGAGTAGTAGTAGAGAAGAAGCTGACTACTTAACTAGTTCTATAAGTAAGATATTTACTGAGTTAAGTGTAGATAAAGCAGATCCTTCTAAACAAGGACCAATTACATCTAGAGATGATTCAAATTCATTGATTGGTAGATTTATTGAACTTAAAAAAGAAGTGAAAGAGAAGTGGAAAGATAGTATTACTGCTTTTGCATTTGCGATTAAAGATGATGATGGTAATCTATTTGCATATAATGTAGGGGAACTAAGAATATATGTTACAGGATTCCAAGATGATGAACTAGGAGACTTAACATATGCAGATCCTGCTGCTAATGAATGGAGTGATATAAGATCATCTAATGGTTCTTACTATACTTATAGCAATATTAAAGATGTATATTTAACTACACAAGATGTTAGTTTATTTGATTTAAAAAGAATTAGAAATGATCAAAGAACATATAGGCAAGATACAGATAAAGTCCTAGCATTAACTGATTATTATTACAGTTATGGAGGACCAATAGATAAAGCTATTGCAGTATTAGTTAAAACCAAATAAATAAAAGACTTTTTAGTCTTTTTACTTTCGAAAATAAACTTCCTATAATTGATATTATGTTGCCTTGATAATTATTTTCACAAATTAAATGAGATACTATTGAGTATTAGAAATAGATCTTTTAATCTATTAGTCTATATCATCATACTACACCAGACATATTTAGATTAACATGAAATTATTTGTATGAAAATATTTTAATTATTAAATTTACATTATTTGATATTGATTTATTTATTATAACCTTATTTATATTATTTAATAAGGTTATATATAATAACCATATTTATATATATAATAAGGTATATAAAAAGAGTACTATTTTTTGTACTCTATTTTATTTCTACAATACTTACATGTTCCTGTTTGAGAAGTGATGATATTTACCTCTCCACAGTGAGGGCACTTCACTGCATGAGTATTTTTTGCTCTAGTTTGTTTTTCTTTTTCTATCATATTATTCTTTTCGTTAATTTCATTTTCTTCTTTTATTCTATCAGCAACATAATTCTTAACTGTTCTTTTTGCAGCTAATAATACATTCCAAACTATATATGATATAAATAGGGCAAGTACCCCTACTATTAATAATCTTTTACTATAGGTTATAAGACTACTATATATATCATTGTTTACTATATCATTTAAATATGGTACCTCTACCCTCAATAAACCGCTTATTTTTGACGTTAACAATGGAAATAGTATAACTATACCTATAATAAGAAAATACTTAGGAATTTGGTATATTTTATTCCCTTTATAGAATACATATCTAAATATAATTAATAATACTCCTAATATAGGGATAAAATACATAGCTAATAGAATAACAGGAATACTAACAAGTACTTTAATTAATTTCTTATTAACCATATCTACTCTTCTCTAGATAAAAAGGTAACTTATTTATTATCGTCACCTTTTTTTTCTTTCTTATTTATATCTTTTAAATTTTCTACAAATCCAACTACATCTTCATCTACACCTAAGGCAGATGCAACAGTACTTTTTGATATCTTTGACAAAGAATCACCTGTATTAGATCCTTTAACACTAGTATTATTACATCCTTCTATCATTGAATTTCTAAGTCCCTTTTCAGATTTCAAAAATTTATCAACACTTTTTAAATTAGTAACATCTCTTTTAGTTTCTAATTCATAAGTATGTCTTGCATTTTGATTTCTATATCTACTTTTAATAAGCCAGTAGTATAATGGACCGGCTGCTAAAAATATTATGTTATAATCAAAGTCTTCTAATAAGTCAAATGCAATAAAAATCGCAATAATTTCAACTATAATAGATACTATTAATAATTTAGGAATATTAATTGGAACACTACCCATCGTTTCTTTAGTTCTAGCATTGACTGCAACGTAATGAAGCACTTTCTTTCCATCACTTTTTACTTGCTGATAACTATATAACCATACAGGTAAATAAGCAGTTTTCCATTGTTGACCTTTAATTTTAAGATCCTCTTTAGACCAATTAGCACCTCTATCATATTTCTTCATAGAATCATTAGCAGCAAATCTTGCTATATCTTTTGATTGAGTTGCAACAATTACTCTTAAATCATCTATATTAGTATCTCTTCTTTCAGAAGTATATCCTCTTAAATAATTAGCATCATATTTAACACAATTTTCAATATCAAAAGGCATAATTGAATTAATAATATTATTTGTTTTATCTTTAGAATTTGTATCTAATCTATCTTTATTTGATTCAAGAGATAAACCTGAAATAGCTATATCAAAATCTCTTTCTACATGATACCTATCTGCATCATATCTTCTTTCTCTTCGATCATTACCAACTGATACTGTATAACTTCTCGTTTCAATTTCAGCTTCTCCTACTAAATTTGCATGTCCATTTATATCTACTAATACATATGGGAAATATACTCCCATTATATTATCTGTAGTAAATTCTTTCTTAAATTTAGTATTAGCATAAAAGTTTCTATTTTTAACAAATTCATTAATCTTTGTTTGAGCTTCTTGTTTAGTTGTTTTAAAAGCAAGAACTACATCAGGAACTGCACCATTAGGTATTTGTTGGTTAACAGATAAAATATTACGACACCAATGACATCTAGCTTGTAGAGCATCTTTAGTATCTATTACTACTTCTGCTCCACAACTACTACATTTAAATGTCATAACGTCTTTACTATCTGCAATTATATCTTTCGCTCCTGATGCTATTACTTGTCCTTCTAGTTTTGAAATATCTTCTACAAAACCATTAACTTTTTTAGGATCAAACTCATAATGGCAAAAATTACATCTAAGTTTTCCAGTTTTAACGTTAGTAGATATATCAGTAGCTCCACATTTAGGACATTTGTTTTGTCCATCTTTTGAATCTATATCCGTTTGTATAACTTTATTTTCATCTTCTACATTTATCTCTTTTTCGTTAAGAGTTTCACTCATAACTATTGTCCTAGAACTTCAGCTTTAACTTTATCGTATTCTTCTTGTGAAATAGCTCCAGCATCTAATAATTTTTTCATTTCTAATAATCTATCAGTTGGAGATTGTTGTGTAGGTTGTGCAGGTTGTTCTTGAGCTTGAGGTTGAGGTTGATTAAATGCTGGTTGGTAACTTGATTCAGTATTAGGTTGTTGAACAGCTCCCATTACATTACCAGCAGCACCCATTCCCATTCCCATGAATGCCATACCAGTAGCTCCTCCATTTTCTCCAGCAGCTTGAATTCCACGAGCAGCAGCTTGTTGCATGAATGAATTTCCTCTTGCTCCAGCTAATGCATCAGCTTTCTTAACATCAGACATAAGAGCCTTAGTATCTTCATCGTATTCAATTGCAACAATTGCAGTCTTAACTATTTCAAGTCCTCTATCACTTTTCCAATTATATGCTTCTTCTACAGCTTGTGATAAAGCTTGTCCAAATCCAACAGAATCACTTTGGATTTTAGTCATTCTATTTCCTTTACTTGGATCATTTGTATAAATTGAGAATGCTTGAGCAAGTGAACCAACTACTTCATTGAATAATTGACTTGCAGCATCATTGTTTTCATCAGCAAAATCAAATACTGGTGCTCCTGGTTGTAAGTATTGAGCAGGTACATAATTTTTAACAAATAGTAATGGATCTACTATATTTAATGTATAAGTACCTCTTGTAATTGCTCCAACTTGTGTTCCAAAGAAAGCATCATCCCAATAAATTTCAGATTGAGTTCCAAATTTATTATTAGGAATTTCTTTCATATTAACATAAAATGCTAATTGTTGACTTCCTGGTTGTCCACCAAATTTAAATCTTTCCCATGTAGTTGAGAAAATACTAGTTAATTTATCTCCTCCAAAGAATGATTTAGAATTAGGATCATCTGAAGTAAATGTATATCCTCCTGGTTCAGCAACTAATCCAGTAATTTGACCATCTTGTAATGTAATTAATGCTGTTCCTTCTGGAACTATAATTTTACTTCCATTTGAGATGATATTTTCACTACCTTTAGTGTTTTCTCCTCTATTATTATTTTGTCCTTGTGGTACTGCTTGAAATAAAGCAGCTGTTGCAGGAACTCCATCTTGTGGTTTATAGAAATCTTTCCATTCATCAGCGAAAGTTCCACCAAGTGCTCCTGTAAATGCTTGTATAAATCCCATTTTCTTTTCCTCCTAATAAGATTTTTAAAGGCATTATTCTACCTCTACAATTAAAGTATATCATTTTAAAAATAATCTAACAATAAAAAAAGAAGATTTACTCTTCTTATCTATGTCTTCCAGGTGTAGCAATACCATGATTTACAACTACTTGTCCAGAACTAGTTCTTTCAAATGGATCAATATAACTAATTTCTGTTGGATTTAATCTTTTTTCAACAAGTTTATCACGATATATTCCTGTCTCACTATAACTATTAGTTGGTGAAAATATAACAAATGATGGAAGTCCACTATCTAATATAGTATCTCTTACAAAAGTAAGTAATGAATCCGGATTGTACGCAATAATTATCGGTCTATCAACTAGTAATGCACTATCAATTTTACTTGCTCTACTTTCTCCAGCATCAAAATCATATGTATCTGGTGGAACAGTTGTTTTATAGAATGTAACTATTCCATTTGATTTTCCTTTTACTAAATGAATCTCTGGCCCTTTAACCCTTTCAGTTGCTTGAACAAACTCATTTGATCTTACCACTTTCATATTGGGTCTATCAAATGAAATTGTAGGTCTATAATCAATATAAGGAAACTCTTCTGTATTTATTCCACCTCTATCAAGAAATGTTACTGGAACCCCTAGTTTTCTAGCTAACTTACTTGCTATAACAGGTATTGGACCTCCAGCAATTTCAAGTATTGGTCTACTTTTATAGTCAGGTATATTTTCTTCTGCATAAGCAATAAATTGACTAATATATTTATCATAAGGGTCTTCTCCTGCTTTATATAAATGTGCTATTTCATATAATTGTGTTAGCCATGAAGAATGAGTATGACTTTCAAATGAACTTTGTAATTGATTAATCATTCTTCTATGAGCTGGATTTGCCTCTAATAATTGTAATTCTCCATAATCTCCATTTTCAATTAAATATTCTCTATATTCATCATCTTCCATGTCATAAACATCTTTATGAGCAATAATAAACTCTTTTATTTCTTCAAATTGTTCTAAAGTCATATTAACACCTCAATCTTAATATGAGTATAACATAAAAAGATAGTTTTAGTTAACTATCTTTTCTTTGTCTTTACTACTTTAAATTCTTCATTACAATAAGGACTTATTAATGATGATTCTACTACCTCTAAATTAGGATTAGTAACTTTGTATTCATCTCTTGATGGAGTTAATAATACCATTGAATCTAGTCCTTCTCTATTTATAGCATCTAAGATACTAGGAGTTGCATTATCTGGACATAAACTAATTATTACTGGATCTTTTCCTAGGAATTTAGACCAATAGAAACTTCTGAAATCTTGTTTTACTAATGAAACATTATTACTAATATTAATAATACTATCTCTAATCATAATTCTATCTACACAGTGAATTGGATTACTAATCCCTTGTTGTAATACTTGATTACATACAATTGGTCCTGATGCTACATCAATTATATCTCTAGATGGTTTAACTTTTATTTCATCTAAGAATTTTAAAACTTCACTATAAAAATAATTATATGAATCTTCACTACTATCAAGTAAACCAAATGTATGAAATAATTGTTGAAACCATGATTTATGAGATCTTTCTTTAAAACTTCTTTCTAAAGCAAAATTAATTAAGGTATGTGTTTCAAATTCCTCATAATCATAGACACCATTTGCTTCATCATAATAATCATATTCTCTTTTATATTCAGATACAAAAGCTTTCATTCTTTTTAATGTATCACTATCAATAACTCTTTCCATATTCAACCCCCACTAAAATAATACACAAATTATAGCACAAAAGTTCGATTTTGTCAAATAAAAAGCATATTTTCATATGCTTAATTATATTAATTTATCTAAGAAACTAGTACCTATTTCCGGCATTTCTACTTCGAAATTATCAGCTATTGTTGCTCCGATATCTGCAAGTGTCTCAAATGGTTCTAATTTTTTAGGTTCTTTAAAGTTTCTTCCATAGATAATTACAGGTACATTTTCTCTAGTATGAGCATTACCTGGGAATGTTGTATCACTACCATGATCAGCAGTAATTATTAATAAATCATCATTATTTAATTTGTTTAAAATCATTGGTATTTCAACATCAAACTCTTCTATTGCTTTTCCATATCCCTCTGTATCTCTATTATGTCCATATAATGAATCAAAATCAGATAGATTAGTAAAACATAATCCGGTAAAATTCTTTTCCATTATATCAGTAAGTTTATTTATAGTGTCGATATTAGTTTTAGAACTCTTTATTGTTTTAGTTATTCCTTCTCCATCAAATAAATCAGCTATTTTTCCAATTGATATAACACTATATTGATTATCATTTAAACTATTTAAAATAGATCTTTTTGGTGGTTTAACGGAAAAATCTTTTCTATCACTATTAACAAATCTATATTTACCACTTTTACCAGTAAAAGGTCTAGCTATTACTCTAGCTACTCTATTTTTATCATCTAATGTTATTTTTCTAATTTTTTCACAATATGTATGTAATTTATTAACAGGTACTATATCTTCATGAGCTGCAACTTGTAGTGTACTATCTGCTGAAGTATATAAAATTAATGAACCATATTCCATATGTCTATCCCCTAATTCATTAATTATATCTTCTCCATGACTTACTTTATTACCAATAATTCTTTTACCTGTAATTTGTTCTATTTTATCTATTAATTCAATAGGAAATCCTGTTTCATTAAATATTTTAAAAGGAACTTTGTTTTCTATTCCAACGATTTCGTAGTGCCCTGATAAACTATCTTTTCCTTTATTAATTGGTTTGGCAATTGTATAATATGCCTCTACTTCATCCATATCTTCTAAAGTAAGTAATTTTCTAAAACCTAATTTATCTAGATTTGGAGTAAACATATCATAATTATCAATAATATGTTTTAACGTATTTGCTCCTTCATCCTGGTAGTCAGCTGCATCTTGTGCTTCTCCTACTCCTAATGAATCTAATACTAATACAAATATTCTCTTAAACTTCATATAAACTCCTTATTTAGTACTTCTAGGATGATATTCAATATATTCATCTTTAATTTTATTATCTGATATATGTGTATATATTTTAGTAGTTGCTATATCAGAATGACCTAATAATTCTTGTATACTTCTCAAATCTGCACCATAGTTTAGCATATGAGTAGCAAAACTATGTCTTAAGGTATGTGGTGAAATATCTTTATTAATTCCTTTTTCTCTTAATAATTTTTTAATTATTTTAAAGAAACTAAATCTAGATAATCTAGTACCATTTTTATTTAAATAAAGATATTCACAAGTTCTATTTTTTAAAAGTGATCCACGAATATCTAGATATTTATTTAGCGATTCAATTGTATAATCACCTATTGGAATAATTCTTTCTTTACTACCTTTTCCAACAACCCTAACAACACAATTTAAAATATCTATATCCCCTATCTTTAAATCTAATAATTCTGATACTCTAAGACCAGATGCATACATCAATTCTAGCATAGATTTATTACGATAGTCAAACACGCTATCACCTTGAATATCAAGTAATTTATCTACTTCTTCAACTGATAATACATTAGGTAATTTTTTTCTTAATTTAGGTCTTTCTATTGTTTCAGCTACATTAATATCTATTTTTTTAGTTTGAAACATATAATTGTGAAATGATTTAATAGTAGTTAACTTTCTAGCAATTGATGTAATCTCTTCATGTTCTTTATAAAGTTCTTCAATATATTTTTCTATATCACTTTTACTAATATCTTTAGATTCATATATATTTCTACTATTTAAAAATTCTCTATATTTATTAAGATCTCTATTATAAGCAGAACTAGTGTTTTTACTTAATCTTTTTTCAAAAATAATATAGTTTATAAAATCTTCAATATCTTTTTTCATCATATCACCAATATTATTATATCAAAAAAAATTAATTATTTCTCTTTGGTCCTATCTTTAATACTTTAACATCTGGAAATTCGCGATATAACATACAAGAATGATTTTCATCAATAATCATTGCTTCTTTATATATACTAGGATCTAATTTATCTATAGCACTATATTGAAAGTCTTTATTTTCAAAAGACAATATAAATTCATAGGGAAATCCTTTTCCATTAACAGCTCTTTTTTTTGCCCATAACTCATACATATTATTACTCATCCTTTATCTATTATCTAATTATATTTTATCAAAAAAAAGAACTATTACTAGTTCTCTTTAACAAATTTATTAAATATTCTTATTTCATTGTTTTCTAGATCTGTTTCATTAAGTTTTTCTAATATCTTCTTTTGTTCTCTAGTTAAACTATCAGGTGCTTGAACATCAAATATTACATACATATCTCCTTTATGTTTATTTGTTTCATTTTTTATACCTTTTTCTTTAACTCTTTGTTTATCTCCACTATTAGTTCCACTAGGCACATTTAGTTTAATGTTACCATATAAAGTAGGAATAATTTTCTTACAACCTAGAGCTGCTTCAGATATTGTTAATGGAACTTTTAGATATATATCATCATTATCTCTTTTATAAAACCTATGTGGTTTAACTTCAAATTCAAGATATAAATCACCAGGTTCTCCACCATTAGATCCTGCTTCTCCTTTACCATGAAGTCTTAATCTATTTCCTGTATCAACACCAGCTGGTATTGTAACATTTAAATTTTTGTTTTCAACTACATGTCCTGTTCCATGACAATGAGAACATTTCTTTTTAAATGTTTTACCAGTTCCATTACATTCATCACAAGTTGTTCTAGACATAAAATTACCAAATAAACTTCTTTGTTGAACTGTTACTGTTCCAGAACCATGACACTTACTACAAGTCTCTTCACCTGTTCCACCTTTTCCATCACAATCAGTACATTCAACAACAACATCTAAATTGATTTTCTTTTCAGTACCAAATACAGCTTCTTCAAAATCTAATTCAATATTAATAAGTCTATCGGCTCCTCTTTCACTTCTAGTTCTACCACGTCCGCTAGAACCAAATCCAAAACTATTTCCAAAAATATTATCAAATATATCACTAAAGTCAAAGTCTTGAGCATTAAATCCAGAGAATCCTGATGCTCCACCAAATCCTGAACCATCAAAGGCAGCTGAACCAAATTGATCATATTGTTTACGTTTATTAGGATCAGATAAAACAGCATATGCTTCTTGAACTTCTTTAAACTTTTCAGC
The DNA here is from genome assembly GCA_964578175.1 of uncultured Clostridium sp. Classification (GTDB taxonomy): domain Bacteria; phylum Bacillota_I; class Bacilli_A; order RF39; family UBA660; genus RUG11788. The sequence goes on along the minus strand of CAZOBH010000010.1, from coordinate 14,370 downwards.
AGCATCTGGTTCTTTTGATACATCTGGGTGATATTTTTTAGCTAACTTTCTAAAAGCACTTTTTATTTCAGCATCAGATGCATCTTTACTAACTCCTAAAACTTCATAGTAGTCTTTTTTCATAGCCTAATCCTCCTTTGATATTTTTTCATATTCATCTAATAAATCATTATAGTATTTAATAGCACTTTCATATACTTTTTTATCAGTAATATCAACTCCAAGTACTTTAAATATATCTGTTGGATATAAATTAGATCCAGTCTTTAAGAATTCTAAGTATTTATCTAACATATCTTTATTTCCTTTTAATATTTCAGATGCAACGTATGATGCAATAGAAATACTAAATGAATAAGCATATAAGTAGAAGAACATAAAATAATGACTTCTTCTCATCCATGATGCACCAGATAAATTATCTAATTCAACTTCATTACCATAATACTTTTTAAATGAATCAATAGTTAATTTATCCATATAATCTTTAGTAATAGTATTACCTTCATCAACAAATTTATAAAATTCTTCTTCCATTTTACCTTCACGAACAGCTCCAAACAAATTAGAATTAATAACTCCAATTATATTAGATAATCCTGAAAGTTTTTCTTCTTTATTTGTTCCATTCTTAGCTAAGTAAGATGAAAGTAAACATTCATTAGTAAGACTTGCAACTTCTGCAACTAATGATGGAACTTCACGATATTGAAGAGGATTACTTTCTTTTAGATATTGGTGATGAACATTATGTCCACCTTCATGGATAATAGTTGAAACTGAGTTTAAATCATAGTTATAACTCATTAATATTCTTGAATCATTATCAAGAGGTGCAAAAGAATATCCACCTGAACATTTACCTTTATATTGAGCATAATCTATATATCTATTATCAAATATTTTCTTAAAATGTTTTAAATAATCTTCACCTAATGGTTCAATTGCTTTTAAACATAATTCTTGAGCATCTTCAATACTATATTCTTTATTTGAGTCATTTAAATGTATTCCTAAATCATATTGATATAATTTATCTAATTTTTTAGATTTTTTAAGTAATTTTAAATATCTTTGATATGATTTAACATTATCTTCAACAGTTGTAACTAAAGCATTATAAGCAGATATTGGCATATTAAGACCAAATCTTTTAGCTGAAAATGAATCTTCATATTTTTTAAGTCTACATACAGTTGAACGTGATTTAACATATGAATCAAGAAATTGTGCAGAACTTGCTCCGTATTGATCTACCATTCCATAATATTTTTCTCTAGCATTCTTTCTTACTTCTCTATTATCATTTTGCATAATTTTAGAATAATTTGTAGATGTAATCATTTCTTCTTTACCATCTATTTCAATATATCCATAATTATGTTCACTATTTAACATAGTTGAAGACATATCATCATAATGATCCATTGCAGAAGTTAATTCATTGATGATTATCTCTTCTTTTTCAGATAAAATATGTTCTTTTTCACGATAAATATCATCTAGATCCGCTTTATATTCTAATAGACCTATGTTATTAAATAATTTTTTATATTTATCTTCACTTAATTGTAGTAACTCTGGATTAAAGAAACTTACATTTGTTCCATATATAGCAAGTAACTTTTCAGTTTTTGCTTTTCTTTCAATTGATTTAGAATTACCAAGTTCTTGATCATTAATAAGATATGAATAAATATATAAATTTTCTAATGTAGCTACTAATCTATAATCAAAATTTAAGAATTCTAATAGTTTTTTATCATCTTTAGTACATCCTACATATTCTTTTATTTTTTCTACATCAGATTTAGCTTTTTCATATTCTTTATTAAAATCATCTTCATTTTTATAAAAACTTGTTAAATCCCATTTATATTTTTCAGGTACTTCTTTTCTATTTTTATACTTTTCCATAAAATTCCTTTCATACAGAGTTTAAAGTTCTAGTTTTTACTAGAACTTTAAATCAATTATTCTTCTTCAAAATCAGCGTCTTTTACATTATCATCTTTTTTATCATCATCACTAGAATTGTTTTCTTGTTGTTCTTTTTGAATGTTTTCATATACTTTTGTTGCTAAAGCCATAGCTTTTTCTTGAAGTTTTTCTTTCTTTTCTTTTATTTCATCAATATCATTCTTATCAAGAGCATCTTTAAGATCTTTAATTAATTCTTCAGCTTCTTCTTTTTCTTTATCAGTAATCTTATCTCCTAAATCTTTTATAGATTTTTCAGTTTGGAATACTAATTGTTCAGCTTCATTTCTAGTTTCAGCTTCTTCTTTACGTTTTTCATCTTTTTCTTTATTTTCTTCAGCTTCCTTAGTCATTCTTTCGATTTCTTCATCACTTAAGTTTGTAGTAGCTGTAATTGTAATTGCTTGTTCTTTATTTGTTCCTAAGTCTTTTGCTTTAACATTAACGATACCATTAGCGTCGATATCAAATGTAACTTCGATTTGTGGTACTCCTCTTGGAGCTGCTGGAATTCCTGTTAATTGGAAGTTTCCTAATGTTTTATTATCAGCTGCCATTGGTCTTTCACCTTGTAATACGTGAATATCAACTGCTGGTTGGTTATCTGCTGCTGTTGAGAATATTTGTTTCTTACTTGTTGGAATTGTAGTATTCTTTTCAATTAATACAGTCATAACTCCACCTAATGTTTCAAGTCCAAGTGATAATGGTGTAACATCAAGAAGAACGATATCATTTACTTCACCAGTTAAAACTCCACCTTGAATAGATGCTCCCATAGCAACAACTTCATCTGGGTTAACTTCACGTGAAGGTTCTTTTCCTAATTCTTTCTTAATTAATTCTTGTACCATTGGTATACGAGTTGATCCACCAACTAATAATACTTTACTAATATCATCTTTTTTAATTTTAGCGTCTTTTATAGCTTGTTTAACTGGTCCTAATGTAGATTCTACTAAATCTCCAATTAAATCTTCAAATTTAGCACGAGTTAATGTCATATCTAAATGAAGAGGTCCATCTTCTCCTTGAGAAATAAATGGTGCTGAGATTTGAGTAGATGTCATTCCAGATAAATCTTTCTTAGCTTTTTCGGCAACTTCTTTTAATCTTTGCATTGCCATTTTATCTTTACTTAAATCAACTTTATTTTCTTTTTTGAACTCTTCAACCATCCAATCCATTATACGATTATCAAAGTCATCTCCACCTAATTTGTTATTTCCGGCAGTAGATTTAACTTCGAATACTCCATCTCCAAGTTCAAGGATTGAAACATCGAATGTTCCTCCACCTAAGTCATAAACTAATATTGTATGTGTATCATCTTGTTTATCAAGACCATATGCTAAAGCAGCAGCAGTAGGTTCATTTATAATTCTTTCTACTTCAAGCCCTGCAATCTTACCAGCATTTTTTGTAGCTTGTCTTTGTGAATCATTAAAATATGCTGGAACAGTAATAACTGCTTTAGTAACTTTTTCTCCAAGATAATCTTCAGCATAATCTTTTAAATATCCAAGAATCATTGCTGATACTTCTTCTGGAGTATATTTTTTTCCTTCTAATTCAACTTTTTTACTAGATCCCATTAATCTTTTAATAGAAGATACTGTGTTGGGATTAGTAATTGCTTGTCTCTTAGCAGCTTCTCCTACTATTTTTTCTCCATTTTTGTAAGCAACAACTGAAGGTGTTGTTCTATTTCCTTCTGGGTTTGGTATTACATGTGCTTCTCCACCCTCTAATACAGCGACACAACTATTTGTTGTACCTAAATCAATTCCTATTATTTTACTCATTTTAATTATCTCCTTTACTAATCTAATTTATTTACTTTTACAGAGGCAGGTCTAATAACTCTACCATTCAATTTATATCCTTTTATTAATACTTCAAGTATTGCATTATTTGCTTTAGTCTCATCTTTATCAACCATCATAGCAGTATGAATAGTCGGATCAAATTCACAATTTGTATCTATTTCTTCTACTCCATGACTTTTTAATGTATTTAATAAAGCATCATATGATAATTGAAATCCTTTTAAGAAATTATTTAATTTTTCGTCTTCACTATTTCCCATCTTTAAGGCTCTTTCAAAATTATCAAGTACTGGAAGTATCTCAAATATTAAATCTTGACTAGCAAATTTAAGCTTATTAGAAACTTCTTCATCTTTTCTCTTTCTATAATTTATTAAATCTGCTTGAGTTTGTTTAATTCTTTCTTCAAGATTTTCTATTGTATTTTTAAGAACTAATACTTCTTCATTTTCATTTGTTCTGTCAATAATATCTGCATCAGTTTCTTTTTTTTCTGATACACTTTCATTTTTCTTTTGTTTCTGCTCAGTTTTCTTTATTTCTTTTTCAATTTTTTCTCTTACTTTATCCATATCAGTTCTCCTTGTCTTCAATATTTTCTTTGATGTATTCAAGAAGTGAAACTACTCTATCATAATCCATTCTTTTAGGTCCCATAATCATAAGTTTTCCTTCTTCAGTTCCAGTTTTATAATTAGTTTCAATAACTGTCATATCCTCATCTATATTGTTTTCTTTACCAATATAAATATGAATATTATTATCATCTACTTCATGTACATCAATAGTTTTAGCTAATTCTTGCATATTATCATCATCTAATTTATTAAGTAACTCAGTTACTTTATCAATATTTGAAAATTCTTTATGTTTTAATAATTTACTTCTTCCCATAATATTTATATTACTTGGATTAGTAAAATTATTAAATACACTATAAAATGCATTATAAAGTTTTTCGTGTTCATCTACATAATTAGCAATTATTGGTTTAATTTCAAATTCAAGTTTTTTACTTACTTCATCTATTGGAGTACCAACTATCATATTATTAATTAAATCAACTGTCTTTTTTACATCATCTAATTTAACATTAGGTAGATATACAGTTTTATGTTCTACATATCCAGTATTTGTAACAATAATAACAGTTAAATTTTCATCGTTAATTGGAACTACATTAATTTCTTTTAATGTATTATCATGAGATGTATTACCTAGTTTCATAGATGCATAATTAGTGATTTCAGATATTAATTTTAAACTTTCACTAACACAATCAGATAATTGTAATTGATTGTTATTAAATATAATTTGAAGTTTAAGCATATCTTCACCATTCATTTTCTTAAGTTCCATTAAATGATCTACATAATATCTATATCCTTCTTCTGAAGGAATTCTTCCAGATGAAGTATGAGTTTTCTCTAAAAGATCAAGTTCTTCTAGAGCTGCCATATCATTTCTTACTGTTGCACTAGAACAATTTAATTTATCACAAATTTCGTTAGAACTAACTGGTCTTGCTGAATTAATATATTCTTGTACAATCATTTTTAATATTTCTTTTTGTCTATCGGTAAGCATATTTACCTCCTAGCACTACTAATTCTTTAGTGCTAATACCATTGTAGATACTTTTTTAGCACTTGTCAATATTATTTGCTAAAATATTTTTAAACAAAAAAGATATATTTCTATATCTTTATTTTAATACTTATTATATTCCCAATAACCAAACTTTTTAGATTTCTTTTTAATATCAAATCTATATATAGCTATAAGAGCTGAAATAAGCTCAACTACTGAGTCTATTATTCCTATATATGCATCTACATTAATATTATAAATAATAAAGAAAACTGACGCTACTACGGCCATTATCCTATATAGTTTCATATTATCTATGTACAATATTATAAAGAATCCTATAGAACATAACACTGGTAAAACACTAAATAAACCTTTATATGATGATATACCAAAAACTATAATAATAAGAAGAAATATTAATAGTGCTGAAAATGGTAATTTCTTTTTTTTCTTATCACACGTATAAAAAACTAATGATCTTACTATTGCAAACAAACTATTATTTACACCAGCATAAGCATTAAGCATTAAATATTCTAAAGTATAAAAAACATTAGATATGATTTGAATTTTAAGTATTGTAGCTTTTTCTTTATATTGTAATGATATTGAATAAATAATAAACGCTATTACTGCAAATACTTGAGCAATAATCATAATACTACTCTCCTTTATATTATATTTAAATCTAGTATAACAAAAAAAATGACCGAAGTCATTTAGTATTAATAATTATTATAGTTGTTGTTTACATCATCCTTTAACATATTTCTTCCATCACTACCCATAACTTGTTTAGCAGGACCAGTATTATCTTTAACGACATTATTCATTGATACAATACCAGCTACATTTCCATGTAATTTATTAATTCCATTTACTGTATCTGGGTTTTTATTTATTCCAGCTACTTGACTAGGATTAGTATGCATTCCAGCAATATTTCCTGAACCTAGAATTTGTGAAGCACGTTTAAAATTATTGTTACTATTATAACTATTAAAATTATTATTCATCATACAAGAACACCTCTAATTAAAATTTATCATAAAATTAAATGATAATAAATAAACAATATATATTATTTACATTGATTTACATTATTCATCTTCAAGTTTAAAATCACTAATTGATCCGTCTTTATTTAGTATTTTATTAACATTTTCTTCTGCATTTTTAAGTTTTTCATCACATATTTTAGCAATTTTAATTGCTTCAGTAAACTTATTAATTGCATCATCTAAGTTAACTTCACCTGATTCAAGTTCTTTAACGATTTTTTCTAATTCATTTAAATTCTCTTCAAAAGTTAATTCTTTTTCATCTTTTTTACTTGCCATAATATCCTCCTATAAAACCTCAGTATTTACTTTGCCATCTCTTAATTCTATTTCAAGAACGTCTCCTTTATTTAAACTATTAATATTACTAATAACTATATTATCTTTTCTAATAATAGAATATCCTCTTTTAATAGTAGATAATGGATTTATAACATCTAATTTATTAATTAGAATAGCGTATCTATTTTTATTATTATTAATATTTTTATCTATAGATATAGTTAATCTATTATATAAGTTATCATAATTATATCTTTTGTCTTTATAAATAGAACTAGGATTATTTAATATATAACTACTTTTTATATTATTTAATTTTTCTTTATTATTCTTAATAATATTTAAGATATTAATATTACGTCTTTCAAATAAATTATCAAATTTTTGTTCTTTAATTTCATATATATTCATTGGATTTTTTAATACATAACTATCTTTAAGTGTTAAAAGAGCATCTTTCTTAGATTTTAAAATATTTCTCATACTTTCATTAATTCTTATATATATTTGATTAAGATAGTTATAAAAATCAGCCATATTAGGTACTGCCATTTCAGCAGCTCCAGTTGGTGTAGGTGCTCTTAAATCAGCTACGAAATCAGCTATAGTAAAATCTACTTCATGTCCAACTGCAGATATAACAGGAACTTCTAACGAATATATAGCTCTTGCAACTTTTTCTTCATTAAATGACCATAGATCTTCAATTGATCCTCCACCTCTACCTATTATTATTACATCTAAATTATAATTCTTAGACAACTCTATATTCCTTACAATATCATCTGCTGCAAATTCACCTTGTACAAGACTAGGAAATAATAATGTTTCAGCTATCGGCCATCTTCTTTTAATAGTAGATAATATATCTTTGATAGCTGCTCCAGTTGGTGCAGTTATTATTCCTATTTTTTTAGGCATCTTTGGAATCTTCTTCTTTTTACTTTCATCAAATAACCCTTCTTCTTGTAATTTTTTCTTAAGTTTTTCAAATTCAATATAAAGATTTCCAATTCCATCTTCTATCATTACATTAACATATATTTGATAAGCACCACTTGCTTCATATACACTAATTTTACCTATAATTAATACTTTAGATCCATCAACTGGTTCAAAATTCAATTTACTTGCATTTGATGAAAACATAATTGCATTTACTCTTGAATTTTCATCTTTAACAGTAAAATACAAGTGTCCTCTACTATGAGCTTTAAAATTGGATATTTCTCCCTTTAAGGCGATTCTATTAAGATTGGGATCATTATCCATTTTATATTTTAAATACTTATTTAATTGGGTAACGGTTATATAATTATCTTCCATCTTCTACCTCTTCATGATAAATCTTATCAAGACAGGCATTAATCATTTTAGTTACTTTTTCATCACTATATTTTTTAGATAACTCTATTGCTTCATTAATTGCTACTAAAGGTGGGGTTTCAGTATATTTAAGTTCATATATAGCAATTGATAATATAGCTTTATCTACTTTAGAAAGTCTATCTATATTCCAATCAACTAAGTATTTATTAGCTAATTTAGTAATTTCTTTTTCTTTTTCAATAACATTAGTAACTAATTCATTTACAAAATCATTTTCTACTTCAAGAAGTTCTCTAATAATATCTTTAATATTATATTCAATATTTGATATTTGATATATGTATATTTGATAAATAGCTTTAACTGCAATTTCTCTTAATTCACTTCTATTTTTCACGTTCATCACCTAAATAAATATTACCATAAAAAAAAGATAAAGTCATTTAAAACTTTATCTTCTATTTAGTCTTTTTATGTTCAATTGTTCCGATATTTTTTTGCTTACCTTTAGAAGTTGTTGTTTGTTGTTGTGCAAATGTAAAATCATCACATAAGTCTTCTATAGTAAATTGATATCCTGATGGATAGTCTTCAGCTTTTTTAATAGGTGTTTCAAATGTAACTGGTTCTTCTAATTTCAGTTCAGGAACCAATATAGATTTTGTATGGTGTTCAATATCATATTTTTCCATAACTCTATACATTTCCCTAAAGTTTTTATAAGCTTTTAATTTACCAATAATTTCATATTTATCTAATTCCATATCTTCAGCAAGAGCCATACTATAATATCTTTGTTGACTAATAACTTGATTATGATATTTCATTACTTGATTAGCTAAAGATTCAGGAATATTAAATTGATATCCATTTCTAAAACCATCATATCTTCTTGCTTGTTGTTCAAAAAATTTAGCAAAGTCAGAACTAGTATCTTCTATTCTCTTTATAAATTGACCAATTAAAAGACTAGAATCTGAATCATGAACTGATGATTGAAGATCTACTGGACTATTCATTACCCTACCTGCTAATGTTTTTAAAGTAGGATTATCAAATTCAGGCATCATTCTCATTAAATAATTTCTATTAAAATAACCAATATGAGTTTTACTCCAGTTATAGTTATATGGGTCAATTTCATAGCTAGTTGTTAAATCATATAAATCCCTATATCCTGCTGTTATTTCATCGAAGAATGCAAGTGGTTTACCTTTCTCTTCTTTAATATCTTTAGGCTTAATTGAAGATAAACCAGGAACTGTTGTTAAAGTAATTTGTCCATTTTCAATAAAATTGACTATCGTTTGTTGCATTGATCCACGATTTTGTAAAAAGAATCTATATCTATTCACAGCCATACCTATACCTCCCTTTTTCAGGCTAAATTATAACATATTTGTCTATTTTTGTCAATCATATGTTTGAAGGATTGATATCTATATCTATTTTAATATTATTAAATGATTTATAGTGGTCTAATATTTCTTCTAATGTTTTATATAAATTGCTCTCCTGTTTATATTTGATTATTAAATTAAATCTAAAATTATTATTTATTTTAAAGACATTAGCTATAGAAGGTCCAAGTACAATTGAATTATTAAGATTTTGTTTTAAATATGAACCTATTTTAGAACTTTCATCCCTTGCTAATTCATATTTCTTACTTATTACTTTAATACTAACTAAATAATAATAAGGAGAATATGAAAGAGTTCTTCTTATTTTCATCTCTTCTTTATAAAATCCTATATAATTATTAGTTTTTGCATATTTAATAGCGTAATGATCAGGATTTCTAGTTTGAATAATAACATCTCCTGGAATTTTTCCTCTTCCACTTCTACCTGATACTTGTGATAATAATTGATATGTATATTCACTACTTCTAAAATTAGGAAACATTAATGAAATATCACTATTTATAACACCAACTAATGTTACATTAGGGAAATCAAGCCCTTTTGATATCATTTGAGTTCCAAGTAATATATCATATTTATGATCTTTAAAGTCATTTATTATTTTTACATATGCTCCTTTTTTAGATGTAGTATCTAAATCCATTCTAATAACTCTTGCATTAAATTCTTTTTCTATTTCTTCTTCTATTTTTTCAGTTCCAGTACCAAGAGGTTTTAGAGATTTTTCATGACACTCTGGACACATAATATTTAGTTTATTTCCATATCCACAATAATGACATCTTAATGTCTCACTACTTTTATGATATGTCAAAGATATATCACAATTAGGGCATTTTTCTACATAACCACAATTAGAACACATTACAAATGATGCATATCCTCTTCTATTTAAAAAAAGAATTATTTGTTCATTATTAGATAATTTTTCAATAATTTTATCATGTAATAATTTAGAAAAATTACTCATTTTATTTTTTTCTTTATTCATATCAACTATCTCAATATTAGGCATAACTTGACCATTAGCTCTATGTTCTAGTTTTTCTAATTTGTAAATACCTTTCAATGCTTTAGAAAATGATTCAAGAGATGGAGTAGCACTTCCTAGAACTACTACTGCATCATGAGTCTTTGCTCTTATTAAAGCGACATCTATAGCATTATATTTTGGATTATTTTCTTGTTTATAAGTAGTAGAATGTTCTTCATCTATAATAATTGCTCCGATATTTTTAAGGGGTGCAAAAATAGCAGATCTTGCTCCTATTACTATATCTACTTCTCCTCTAGATATCTTTCTATATTCATCATATTTTTCTCCATCAGAAAGTCTACTATGAAGAATAGCTATTCTACTTCCAAATCTTTTTAAAAATCTATCTACTATTTGAGGAGTTAAAGATATTTCAGGAAGTAATACAATACTAGTTTTATCTTGTTTTAATTTATCTGCAATAATTTCCATATAAACTTCAGTTTTTCCTGAACCTGTAACTCCATGTAATAAAAATGGTTGATAATGCTTATAAGAAATTACATCATCTACTACTCTTTGTTGTTCTTCATTTAACTTAATCTTATTAATATCTTTATTCTCTATATTTAAACGATATTCTTCTACTTTTTCTTCAATAATAATATTTTTATTTACTAATGTATTTATTCTAGTTGTAGATACATCTAATTCATCAATTTTTAACTTTTTATTACATAATTTATTAATTATTTCTAATTGTTTATCAGTTAATTTAAAATCGTTAATATTAATGTCGGGATTTAAATAATAATATTTAACATACTTTTTATTCACCTTTGTATTATGTTTTGCTTTTAATGCTTTAGGTAACATTGTTTGATAAGCACTTATTAATGTAGATAATGTCTCATTACTTATTTTTTTCCCAAGTTCTAATAATTCATCAGTAAGTACTATATCATCATCAACTATATCTATTATCTCTTTTAAATCAGTTCTATCACTATCTTTATTATCAAGGATAAATCCTTCTAATGTCATATTTCCAAAAGGAACAATAACTCTGACACCAATTTTTGCTTTATCCACTAAAAAAGAAGGAACTAAATAGTCAAATGTTTTATCAATATTCTTATTAGATAATTCTACTAAAACATTAACAACCATTATATACCTCCTTAATTATTTATTATAAATATGATCTAAATGTTCAGATACAGGTCTAAAAGTCTTTCTATGTTCATTTATTATTCCATATTTATTAATAGCTTCAATATGAGCTTTTGTCCCATATCCCATATTACTTTTAAAATTATATTCAGGATATTTTTTATCTAATTCTAACATCATTCTATCTCTAGTTACTTTAGCAATTACTGATGCAGCACTAATAGTTAAACTCTTTATATCACCTTTTATTATTGACGTTGTAGGAATATCTATATCTAACTTCATAGCATCAATTAAAACATGTTGTGGTTTAATTTTAGAATTCATAATAGATTCTATCATTGCTTCTTTTGTAGCTTCATATATATTTATTTCATCAATTACTTTTTCATCTCTCATTGCAATAGAAACAGAAATTGCATCTTTCATAATAATATCATAGTAATATTCTCTTTTTTTCTGACTTAATTTTTTACTATCAGTAAGTCCTTCTAATTTATAATTTAAAGGGAGTATGACACAAGCAACAACTACTGGACCAACTAAAGGTCCTCGTCCTACTTCATCTACTCCTCCAATTAACTTAATACCCTTATCTATTAATTCTTTTTCATATTGATAATTATCAAAATCAATCTTCATCAAATAAGTCACCTTTAACTAAAATAATATTATCTTTATATTCAGGACTTACTTTAATAGTTATATTTGCATATTTTAATTTATTGTAATTATATATATTTTTCTCTTTTATAGATGTAATTACTAATTTATATATATTATTTATATCAGTAGCTTCTATTGTTAAATCACAATTAAAATCTAGATAATCATTATTACTTGTATGTCTTACTCTAGTATTAACTTCACTAGTAGTATAGTGTTCAACATATACATCCATATAACTACCTAAATCTTCATCGTATTCTATTTTAATATTATTATGCCTATTATTAGTTATATAGAATTTACTATGACTATTTAACTTATATTCTTGTACATAAGCACTTTTACCAAAATCATCTGTTAAAGAATTAATTCTCTTATAATCCTTAGTTTCAAACATAAATATTAAAATACTAGATAATACTATAATACTACCAGCAATGAATACTTTACTATAGATATTAAACCTCTTATCATTTAACGCAGTTAAAGATTTAATAATAAATATAATAGAAGTACATACTATAATTAATCCTATTAGACCAATAAATATACTTATAAGATATATATTTTCAAATAAATAACCAATACTTAACCCTAATAAATATATAAATGCAATATCAATAGCGAATAATGGAATTAATATAACAACAGTTAAAGTCTTAATAACTAAACTAGATGTAGAAATAATCTTTTTCTTAACTTCATTATCTTTCTTTTTACTTCTAAATAATATTTTTTCATCTCCATTTATAAATTCTAAAATAAATTTATTAAGAGTACTAATTATAAATATAAAGAATGTAAAATAAACTACTATTGACCAAATATTTGATAAAATTGTTGTTCCACTAAAATCCATATAGTTAATTATTCCTCTTCCAGCTAGTGAAACAAATTTAAATATTAGACCAGCAATTATATAAATTAATACTAATAATACCAGTTTAATAATAAATTTAATAGCATATTTATTTTTAGAATCTAGAATCTTACTAGATAACTTATTTAATAATTTAATAACTTTATTAGTTAATTCATCAAATTGTTTATTAAAATTCTTCATATATATCACCTATTTATATTCTATCAATTAAAATAATATTTTAAAAGAAAAAAATAGAAGATTTTTATTCTTCTATTCTATCTAAAGTAATATTATTAATATTATTATTTTTTAAATCATTAATAATAATATTATATACTTTTTCATAATCTACTTCTCCACCTTTAGATAAAGCTCCTCTAGTTTTACCTATTTGATCATAAAAAGTTGTAATATTTTCTATATCTATATTATCTACTTTATATCTTTCTTTAATCTTTTCAGGATATAATTCATTAAGAATAGAAATAATATAAAATGATAATTTTTCTTTATCCATAATCTCTTCTTTAATAGACGATAAAATAGCTAGATTTCTAGCATTTTTTTGATTCTCAAGTTTAGGCCATAGAATACCAGGAGTATCAAGTAATTCAAGATCTTTATTAATTCTTATCCAACTAAGACTTTTTGTAACTCCAGGTTTATTACCTACAACTACAGCTTTTTTAGATACTAATCTATTTATTAAAGTACTTTTACCAACATTAGGTACACCAATAACCATTGCTCTTAACGCTCTAGGTTTCATTCCTTTTTTACTTCTAGTTTCATTTAAAGAGTTATATATATCTTTAGTAGAATCAAGTACTTTTTTTACTATATCTTTATCATTTAATAAATCAAGAAATACAACTCTATAATTATTTGATTCATAATACTTAACAAATTTATCTGTTTCTTCTTTATCACATAGATCATATTTAGTCATAATAATAATCTTAGGTTTATTACCGATTAAATCATCAATATCTACAATCTTACTACTTATAGGCATTCTAGCATCTATTACCTCAAGTACTACATCAACAAGATTAATCTTTTCTTTTATCTCTCTTCTTGTTTTAGACATATGACCTGGAAACCAATTGATTTGGCTCTTTTGAAACACCTTTTCATTATCTTGATTATTCATTAGAAATCACTTCCTTTTTTCTATAACATTATA
>CAZOBH010000009.1:3459-44933 GCA_964578175.1 uncultured Clostridium sp. | reverse complement strand
CGATATAATAATTACCATTATCTTCACCTACATCATACATCTCAACAATATTAGGGTGAGATAGACTTGATGCAGATAATGCTTCACGTTGAAAACGGCGAATAAATTTTTCATCATTAGATAAGTCACCTCTAAGTACTTTAATGGCAACTTTTCTATCTAAGATGGTATCTTGACCAAGATATACGTTGGCCATTCCTCCTTCACCAATACTCTTTATAATTTCATATCTATCATTTATTTTTTGCCCCTTTGTTATCAAATCATTCACCGCTTTCTTTAAAATCTAAATATGCAATTGATATATTGTCTAGTCCTCCTCTGTTGTTACTTTTTCTAATCAATTTAATTACTTTGTCTTCTACATCTATATCTTCTAAAAGTATTTTTTCTATTTGATCTTTATCTAACATAGTAGTTAATCCATCACTACATAAAAGAATTGAATCAATATCCATATCACAATCAAAAATATCAATATCAATAGGATTATTAGCTCCTAGTGCTTTCATAAGTACATTTTTCTTAGGATGATTTTTAGCTTCTTCTTCACTAATTTCTCCAGCTCTTAAAAGTAAATTAACCAAAGTATGATCATAAGTTACTTTACGTAGTTTACCTGTCTTTACTACAAAACCAGATGAATCTCCGATATTTCCAAATAAAATATATTTCTTTGTAACTAAAGCACAAACTAATGTTGTTCCCATTCCCTTACTTTCAGGATGTTTATCAACATAATCAAATATTAAATCATTAATTTCTATTACCGTATCTCTTAACCAATTAACAGCTTGAACTTTTTCTAAATCTAAAAAGTTCTCATTAAACATCTTACTTAAATGATTAATTGCTATAGATGATGCAATCTCACCTGCAGAATGCCCTCCCATTCCATCAGCAACAGCCATTAAGTATTCATTATTATGATTTTTTAAAATAGTTACGCTATCTTCATTATGACTTCTAACTTTTCCTGGATCCGTTAAATAAAAAGTTTTCATAAGTCCTCCTTCTTCGCTCTAAGTTGTCCACAAGCAGCACTAATATTAGTACCAAACTCTCTCCTTATCGTTACTCCTATATTTCTCTTTTTAATTATATCATAAAATTTAGAAATAGTATCTTTTTTACTTCTTTTATAACCTAAATTATCAGTTTCATTATAAGGAATTAAATTTACATAACAATTAAGTCCTTTTAAAAGATCACATAGTTTATTAGCGCATTCTTCACTATCATTTATTCCATCTAATAAAATATATTCAAATGTAACACGTCTATTAGTCTTTTCTATATATCTTTTTACTGCACCAATTACCTCTTCTATTTTATATTTATTATTAATCGGCATAATCTTATCTCTAATTTCATTAGTAGGTGCATGTAGTGATATAGCTAGATTTACTTGATATGGAAATTCACTAAATTCATCTATTTTAGGTACTAATCCACAAGTAGATACTGTAATATGTCTAGCTCCGATATCTATTCCTTTTTGATAATTTATAATTGAAACAAACTTTTTAAAATTATCAAAGTTATCAAAAGGTTCACCAATTCCCATAATTACTACATGAGTAATTCTTTCTTTTAAATCTTCTTCAACTTTAAGTATTTGTTCAACCATTTCTGATGCTTTTAAATTTCTTACTTTTTTAAGTCTTCCACTTTCACAAAACTTACATCCCATATTACAACCAACTTGACTAGAGATACATATACTATTTCCATAATCATGTCTCATCAATACAGACTCAATATGATTATTATCACTTAAACTAAATAAATATTTGTTTACTTCTATATCTCTTTCTACTTTATCTAAATTAATACTAGAAATAGTAAAATTTTCTTTTAATTTATCTATAACTTCTTTCTTTAAATTAGACATTTCATCAAATGATTTAACTCTTTTAACATATAACCAATCAAATACTTGTTCCGCTCTAAATTTTTTATCACCATTATTTATAAAATACTCAACTAGTTCATCAAAAGTTAGATTATATATACTTTCCATAAAATCACCACGCTTTAATTATAAATCAAATCTAATAAAATAAAAACTCCCTAATGGGAGTCAAAGATAAAGTTTATTTTTTCTTTTTTAATTCGTCTTCAATATTAGATACTCTTCTATACATAAGAATTTGTAGTAATACTAATTCATATACTATTCTAATTACTAAGTTTCCTAAGATTAATAGTATTAAGAAACTGAAAAAGTTAACACTTATTAAATATAATGAGTATAAAGTAGTAAATGAAGCAGCAATTAAATAACAAATTTTAAGGATTAGTTCTAAACTTAAAGTTTTAAATGTTAAGAAATTATATAAGAATCCTAAGAATCCTTTAAATTTACCATCATTTTTCTTATCTAAAAAAGTAAAATATAAAACTATTCCTGCAGCTACTGCAAGTACAGCACAAACAATAAATGCTGTTCCAGCTCCATCTAAAGCAGGTTTTGTAGGTGTAACTGTATTGTACCCATAACTACCACCATAACCGTAATTCATAAACTTAATCTCCTTTCTTAAGATTATTTTATCATAATTTTATTTTATTGCATTAATATTTTTTCTTTTTTCTAGTATCAATTGATTTACCAAATACATAATATCTATCATATAAGTATTCTAATACAAAATTAAGTAACATATTTATAATAACTACTACTGTTTCATTCCATAGTAATTCCTTTGTTAAATAGTCTCCAAATAAAGTAGATAATGGAGTAAATATTAAATAGAATATAAATACTTTAAACATAGCAACAGGTACATTACTAGCTGATTTAAAAGTATAATTTCTATTCAAAGTGAAGTTCCATATAACAGATGCAATTAATGCAATTAGATATTTAACTGAGTATGATAAACCAGTAATAACTGATAATAATTCAAATAATGCAAATTCAATTACTCCAGCTGAAATTGAAAATAAAGTAAATTTAATCGATCTTATTAATTCTTTCTTATTCATATTAACCTCTTAATTAAAAAAAGAATAAATTAAATATAATCTATTCTTATAACCAAACTGCGAAGAATATTCCAGCCATTGATAATAATAAACCAAAAGCTAAAAACATTCTAACTATGTCTTGTTCTTCCCATCCTAATTTTTCAAAATGATGATGAATTGGTGTCATTAAGAATAACTTTTTATGGAACAAGAACATCCATATAACTTGAAATATAACTGATAATGTTTCAAGCACAAATACAAATGCAACTATAAATAAAGTTAATTCTTTATGAGTAATAATTGCTACTGCACCCATTAAAGCTCCAAGTGAAAGAGAACCAGTATCACCCATAATTATTTTAGCTGGATGCATATTAAAGAATAAAAATCCTACTAAAGCACCAATTAAAATAAATATAAATATACCTATTTCTGCATATCCTGAAACTAAAGAGATTAAAGCAAATGCTAAAAATGCTACTGCTGAAAGAGATCCTGCAAGTCCATCTAATCCATCAGTTAAGTTAACTGCATTACTTGCACCTACTAAAATAAATAGTAAGAATGCGCTATAAAGCCATCCCATTTGTATATTAATACCTAATGTAGAAATATGTAGACTTGTATTTCCATCTGACTTCATATATAAGAAGAAAAATGCAAGTGCAACTATTATTTGTAATAATAACTTTTGAATACTAGTTAAACCTATATTATTTTTTCTTTTAAAACTTAATAAATCATCAAGAAAACCTATTAAAGCATATCCAGCAAATACTATTAATATTATTTGTAAACTAGTAGAATTTTCTATTCTACCTGTTAATATTAGAAACAATGTAGCAATCAAAGTTGGAATAATAAAAATTAATCCTCCAAACGTAGGAACTCCATTTTTCTTTCTATGTTCTCTACTTACATATTCACTAATTGTTTGACCAACATGTAAAGACTTTAAAATTGGTACTAAAATGATTCCTAAAACTAATGAACCAACAAGTCCAATCATAATAGAAAACAAAACTTTTGTTAATAATAAAATTCCCATTAAACCACCTCGTTTGCATTTAAATTATATATTAAATAATTATATAGTCTATTAAAACAACAAAATATTTACACAATTAGACAAATTATTTAACAATAATATCTCTTATTCTAAAATCATTTAAGAATTCATTCTTATCTTGCATAAATGATAAAATTTCTGCTTTTGCAATTACACAATAATCTTCTTTTAATTCTTTTTCATCTTCATATAGATCTTTTTGATAATCTAACTTACAATCATATTTTTCATTGTCTTTATCTAGTTCATATGTACCTTCTAACATAATAGATGAACGATAAATACTAATTATATATTGGAAATTTACCTTTTTATTTTTAGATAAATCAATTGATCCATAAAAGTTAGATGATACATCATCTGCATATGATAATTTATATTTTTCAAAAAGTTTATTAGTTGGATTATAAAATAATCTTATATACTCTACACTTTTTTTATTATCTCTTCTTTTATTAAATTCATCTTCAGTTGAAACATTTTCAATATCATTCTCATCACTTTCAACTATATTTACGTATTTTTCTTCTTCGTTAACAACATCTTTTTTATAATTGTTTTTTTCCAAATATTCTTCTAGGTATTTACCATCATCTACTTTATTATTACCTAATAATCTATTCGCTATGAATAGACCAATTACTAAGACAATTACAGTACTTAATATAATTATTGACTTCTTCATAAATACCTCCTAAACGACCCTCTTAACGTAAGAAAATAAATCATTTCCTATACTTATAATACTTTGTACTTCACTTTCAGATTGACAGTTGTAATCATGAATAATTCCTCTAACACTAGGACCATGATAATGACTTCCACCTGGAGTTAAGTAGTGTTTATGCATACTTGATCCAACTTCCATAACGAAGTCTCCTTTTGAATTAAACCATTTATATGGAGTAGATCCTTCATTTCCAGGAGCTCTTGCACAAACCTTTGTAGGATTACCAAAGTCTTTCCATCCTCCTAAGTTATTGCAGGCATTAGATACTGATGATGTAACCCAACCTGATTCAATAGCATGAAGAGATAAGAAGAATATCGCATTAATTTTATTTGTATGTTCATTAGTTATATAAGCATTAACTAATGGAATAAAGTTTGTAGCGTTTCCTCCCTTAGCTTCTAGAACTTTTTTTAGTTGAGCTGCCGTTAGATTACTGATTTTAGTAACATCATTTGGATCCCATACTACATCTTTCCAACTTTGAGCAGTTCCATCTATCAATTCTCCATTCCATTCACCACTAGATGAATCTCCATCTTCAGCATCTTCTGCAGCTTCACGTTCTGCTTGTTTTTTTCTTTCCTCTTCAGCAATTTTTTCATTTTCTTTACGAGCTTTTTCTCTAGTTTCATCAACCTTTTTTCTTTCTTTTTCTGCTACTTTATTTTCTTGTGCTTTCTTTTGTTCTTCAACTTTATCTTCAGCTTCTTCTTTAGCTCTATAAAAACTAATATATTCAGATGTTGCGTGTTCCATACAAGCATCATATTCAACTGCAACACCTATTCCAGAATTTGAAAGCAAACTTGCTAAAAGAGACACTAAAGTAGGCACAAAAAAGACAGCAACTAAAGCAATAATTTTACTTACTAATGGCTTTATATGGTCTTTATTACCTGGATCTCCACTCATAACAATTTTAGCTACTCTAAAGCCTATAAATAATATTGCAATTGCTGGCACTAGATAAAACATTATATTAACCACAGTTTTTACGTATGATAAAACAGATAAAAACCTATAATCTTGACATGCTTTTAAAACTAAAAACATATAATCACCTCTATCTATTTAGTTTTTTCTCTTTTTATTATACTTTTAACTATATAGTTTGGTCTAGATTTAACTTCATCATAAATTCTAGAAATATATAAATTTGACACTCCAATAGACATCATTACTACTCCAAAGAAAAATGACATAAAGAAGAATAATAAAGATGTAGTAATATTAACTTTTAATAATAATGAAACTAATAAATATATAAATGATCCAAAAACAGCAAGTGATCCTATATATAATGATAATTTTAATAACAAATCTGAAAAAGCGATTATTCCATCTATTGCGTATTTAAATAATTTAAAAAAGTTCCAATTAGATTTACCTGTTGCTCTTTCTTCTACTACATATGGAATGTAACATGTATTAAATCCTACATAAGAAAACATTCCTTTTAAGAATCTATGATGTTCTCCAAATTTAACTAATGATCTAGCAACATCTTTTCTAAATAATCTAAAATCTGATGCACCTGATACAAATTCAATCTCTGAAGAATTATTAATTATTTGATAAAACTTTTTCTTAACAAAAGACATGAATTTACTTTCTTTTCTCTTTTCTTGATATGCACATACAGAATCATATGATTTATCTTTATCAAGTATTTTCATCATCTCTAAAATGATTCTAGGTCTTTGTTGTAAATCTGCATCAATTATACAAACATAATCTCCTTCTGCTTCATTAAGTCCTGCATACATAGCAGCTTCTTTACCAAAATTACGTGAAAAAGATAAAACTTTAATATTATCATTTTTCTTTTCTATTAATTTTTGCATTTCTTTAAATGTATCATCACGTGATCCGTCATCTACATAAATTAATTCAAATGTTCCTTTATAATATTTAAAAGCATTTTTAAATTCATCATAAAATAAGAAAATGTTCTTTTCTTCATTATGACAAGGAACTATTACTGATAATTTCATAAATCCTCCAAAATAAAAAGAATTATATTAATTCTTCAATAATATAACTCTTTTTTATCAATTTGTCTACTTTAATTATTTTTTATCTACATCGTTGCTTTCAAGGAAACTAGCATATGTATCATACTCAGTATATCCTTCATTTACATCGTTAACTTTTCCATTACCAACATAATATACCATTGGAGTTGCAGGGAAATCTGTTTCAAATACTTCATCTAGTTTTTTAATATCATCTACATCGTCTTGAGTAACGTTTTCTGTATCAAAATAATATAAAGTATAATCATACTCATTAACTGATTTTTGAAGATTAGGTAACATTTGTCTACAATAACCACAAGTTGATCTTCCAGTATATACGAAATATTTTTTCTTTTTATCTTTTACCATATCAATAAATTCATCTTTATCGATTTCTTTAAACATACTTACATCATATTCACTATCTTCTGTTGCTTCTGTTGTTTCTGTTTCAGTACTTGTAGTATTTTTACTTCTATATTGTCCAGCTACAGTATTAGCATATACTGCGATAAAAATTAAAGTTATTAAAATAGCAACCATTACGCAAAATTGTGCAATTGGTAAATATACTTTTAAGATCTTTTCACAATCTTTTGTATTACTTTCTTTTTTTACTACTTCTTTCTTTTCAGCTTTTGCTGGTTTTACAAATGTTGCTTCTTCTTCATCATCAAATTCATCATCGATAACTTCTTCTAATTCTTCAACAACTTCTTTTTCTTCTTTTTTTACTTCAACCTTTTTTGCTTTTTTGTTATTAGCCATATTCATATCCTCCTAATATGAATTCTATATTAAATATAAGAATAAATCAAGAAAATAGCGTTAATTTTCACGTTTTTTTAGTTTTATATAAACTTTTCTCAAAATTACAATAACTATATAAAAACTAAATATATCTATTCCAATTCTAGTTAGTTTTCTTCCTTCATTT
The DNA here is from genome assembly GCA_964578175.1 of uncultured Clostridium sp. Classification (GTDB taxonomy): domain Bacteria; phylum Bacillota_I; class Bacilli_A; order RF39; family UBA660; genus RUG11788. Next base: position 37,200 of record CAZOBH010000009.1, on the reverse strand, counting down.
AAATAAGGTGTTTCATATTTCATTTCTATTAAATGTTTTCCTTTAGTTATATCTATTCCTAAAAAGTATTTATTTGATACAAAAGTATCAACTCTTTTACCATCAACATATACTTTCCATCCCTCTAAATAATTAGTATTCATTTGAAGTATTCCAGAATATTCAGGATTAACTTCAAACTTCATATATCCATCACTACTCTCTAGATATTTAAAATTAGATTTAGATAAACTGTCTATATCTTTTTTATAATCTTTAAAGTTAACACTAATTACTTCTATTTTATCAAAAGTATATATTCCATTTTTATTAAATGATATCCTTATATTTCCTTTAAATTTTTCAAAGTATCCTAGATTAATAAATATATTATTATTTTCAAAATAATATGGAGAACTTATCTCATCCCGTGTTAATTCACTTTGTGTTTTCTTCATTGCTCTAACACTAATAGTGAATTCATTACCAAGATATTCCCATTTACTATCATTTAAATATCGATCAACAAGTACATCTGATTTATTCGTTACTTCTTGATTTAGAATATCATTTTCAGGTAATCCCTCTTTTTTAATACCACTTATTTTTATATATACTTCGCTATTATTTATCTTATCATTAGGAGTAACATATAAATATTCATTTTTATAATTTAATATTTTAATTCTATTCTCTTTTATTTTATTAGTACTAGAATAATCTATTTTAACTTTACTTACACTATAATTTTCTTTAATCTTATTTTTATAATTATTAAATTTAGTTAAATTAGTCTTATAATCAATCGCTGTAGTTTTTAAAAGTACTAATTCTTTTTCGTATTCATTTAGTTCTTCATAATCATTTATATCTATATAATCATTATATAAAATTGCGAATGGAACATAATTATTATTTTGATAAATATAAGTATTACCTGGTTCAAAAGTTTTAATTAACCTATATCCATATGGAACAAAGTTCTTATTATTAGTTATAAAATATTTATTACCAAGTAAAGATGTTATTCTAGTTCTATTATTAAAATCTGATATTTCATAACTTACTAGATATAAAGAGTTATCTAAATCTTTTGATAATGCACTATAATTTTTGGAATTAATTGAATAATAATAGTCCATTGAATTATATCCCATAAATAGAGAAACATTTGAATTTTGTAAACTTGTCGGATATTTACCAATTAAATAATATGACTTATCTCTAAGCTTAATAAAGTTTATAGCTTCTTCGTATTTTAGAGTTTTATTATTATTTGTTTTTATATTACTATCTATCGTACCTTTAACTACAAAAGCATTAACATTTGCAACTTCTCCTGGCCCAAAGAAAGAATAGATATTATATCCTAGTCCAAAGGATACCAATAATACTACTAATGTATTTCTTAATAAGAACCATTTCTTTTTAGTCAGAAAATTATTTGAATATAAATAAATTGAAAATAATAGAATAAATAGATCTAACATAAATATAGGTCTTATATCAGAATCCGTTATAAATAAACCAAATACAAATAATATTAGTGTAAATAATATAATTCTATTATGTTTATGATTAAGAATCATTTTATTCTTTAATGAGTAAGCTGTCATATATGATAAGAAGAAACAAAATATAAATGTCCATCTATTTAATGGATATGAAAAACCTACTAAGAAACTACCTAAATATGGAATAAATAATGCTAATAGCATAAATAATGTAACTATAATACTAGGATAATCTTTTCTATTATAAATAAATAATGAAAATCCTATTACAAAAATAGATGAAAGTCCTAGATAAGTATTATTATTTGACAAATAATTATTCCAAAAGAAAGTAAAGACATTATGATAATATGCTGAAAAATATTGATATGTAGATACTCCATACTCTCGAGAAGATATCAAAAATTGATACAAAGATGGAACTGTTATAAAACTTGATAACATAAATGATAATATTCCAAAAAATAATGCTCTAGCAAGAGAAATAATTATTCCCTTTATATCTTTTTTATAACAAAATATAGATAAAAGTATTCCATATATAACAGTTATCACTCCAATAATATATGCAAAATAGAATCCAAGTAAAAAAGTTATCACTGTTATTATTACTAAAAATATATTCTTATTTTCTTTTATACATCTTTCTATACCAATCATCATTAAAGGCAATACTATTAAAGCATTCATCATATATGGATGTCTAAATCCCAAAGTATAAGTCCAACTTGAAAAAGTATACATAAGAGCTCCTACTATAACTCCATGTCCTTTTATCTTTTTGTATCTACAAAATAATATAAAAGATATTCCTGTTAAATATATTCTAAAAAAAGTAGTAAGCTCAATATAATTTTCTAAACTTATATCTTTAAAACAAACAGAAAGCCATGAAAAAATATCACCAAAGGAATAATATGATAGATTAGTAAACATATCCATTCCATATCCTAGTGACCAGGTAAATGTATTAAAAGTTCCGTAATTAATATAATTATTAATTAGATTTTTAAAATAATAAAGTGTTATATAATGTTGAGATAGTCCATCTGTCTCCCAAATAAAACTTTTATTATAATAAGAAAAAATATATATAACTACTAAATATATAGATGCAAACAAAAAAGAAAAAATTAAAACATCTTTTAAATATTCATCTATAAATCTTCTAAATATTTTTTTCATGTTAACTCCAGTCTTTGTATGGTATTATTTCCTCATGTTCTAACATATGATGATATACATCAACAACCCTCTTTTGTGTAACATATAGTTTTAAAATTTTTTCTTTTTTATTTAATAAATCATTACCTATATTTGGTAATTCATAATCTAAGTTTGATAACTCTTCTTTAGTATAATATTTTTCAAAATAATATAGTTTATCTTTATTACTATTAGATGTAACAATTTTGCTAGTCATAATATGATGGATATGTCCATATTCTCCTTCAGGGTTATGAGTAACAATCTTATTCCATTTTTTATAATTAATAATTGTTAATACATCTTTAAAAACTCTATCATAAATTCCATTTTCCCATTTATCCATCTTTCCATTTACTAAATCAGGATAATTTAACATCAAATATGGATGTTCTAATTCTGACATAACTTTATAAAACTCATTAACTCTTACTCTATCTGTTCCACAAGTTACGCAAACAACTAAATAATTATTCTGAATTAATTCAGCTCCTCCCCATATCATTTCATCATCAGGATGAGCAACTATCATAAGATTATCTATATTATCTAAATTAATTTTATCAAGTAATGCTTCTACCTTAGTATTATTATAATTTTTAACTGTTCCAAATACATAGTTTTTATAAAAAAATATAGAAAAACATGTTAGTATTAAACCCAATAATATTGTTACTTTTTTCATCTTTATTCACCAAATATGATATCTATTATAATTTTATTTTTTTTAAATGTAAATATATTTATAAATTTATTTATATATGTTATAATTTCTCTAGAATATGGGGTGAAATTATGAATTTATTATTATTAGCTATAACATTTACTGCATCAACTAAAACAATTACTATGATAGCTTTTGGTGCAATAATGTTCTTAGGAGTTGTAATTGTTATTGGAAGTAAGATATCTGGCGGAAACAAAGATGTATATGTAGAAAAAGAAAAGAATGAAATATCTGGACTTGTTGATGAAAAAGTTAGAGAACAAGAAAAAGAATTTGATGTTGATTCAATATTTAAATTATTACCAAGTTTCTCAAATAAAAAGTTTAGTGAAGAAACATCTAATGCTTTAATCCAATTATTAACTGATAATACTGATATAAGTATTATTAATAAAGATTTAATTGATAAATATAAAGAAAAATATGAAAATATCGAATTAAAAGATTTTAAAATATTAGATTTCACTGAAAATGATAATTCATATGAAATTAAATCAATAATAAGTTTTGATCACAAAATAGATAAAAAGAAAACAGAAACATTAATATATAAATTAATTTCAGTTAATACAAAAGATACCAAAATTGAAAGATGCCCTACTTGTGGTGGTAAAATAAAAGATAATACTAAATTAAGATGTGAGTTTTGTGGATCAATATTACCTAATACAAAAAATGTTAATAATGATGAATGGATTATTGAAGAAATAGAAAAAATATAAAAAGAAGTAGAAAACTACTTCTTTATTTTTTTATGGTGACCTGTATGGGACTTGAACCCATGAATGTAACCTTGAGAGGGTTATGTGTTAGACCACTTCACCAACAGGCCAATAGTCAAATATGACTATTTAATTAAAACATAAAATATAATATTATTCAATATCTATACTTTTAATTTTTTAAACACTAGCATTCTTAAATACTCTATAAATGAACATATAATAAATATAGATAATACTGATGTAACTAGAAATAAATATTTATGATCATTATAATACATATCTATTTTTATAATATCATTCCATAATAATGGTCTAATCATAAAATGTTCATGTATTAAATAAACACCAAAAGTAGTACTTGATAAAGTAGTTACTAATTTATAAAAGATTGGTTTTATTTTAATATTTTTGAAGAACATAAATAAAGCAACAGAACCTATAAAAATAGTTAAAGAATTATAAGCATATAAATAATTACCACCATCAAAATAATTGATATATTTATGTAAATAGTTTAATAATATAAATCTAGATAAAACTGTTATTAATGAACAAATTAAATATACAATTAAATATAAATACGTATTTACTTTCTTTATATCATAAAGCCTAATATATGCACCAACTGTATATATACATAAGAACCATAATATATTATAACCATGGTAATTATCAATAAAATAAGACCCTGGTATTATATTATTTAATATGACACATATAACTATTATTAATATTAAATATTTATATTCTTTTTGATTTAAGTTTAGTAAAAATTTATTAAAAAATGGTGATAATATATAAAGAATTATATAAGTAGATATAAACCACCAACTCTTAGATATAATAGGAAATAATATATGTAATATATCTATTATATGAAGTTTATAATAACCTAAAATACTAAGTAATATTCCAAATAAAAGAGAATAGAAAAATACTTGGAGCCATAGTTTATATACTTTTTTCCATTTAAAAGTAGATTTAATTTGAAAATATCCTGTTAACAAAACAAATAAATTAACAGCTCCATGACATAAAGCATATATAAACCAATAATAATTATTATGATATGCTAATGAACTACTTTGTCTAATTTCTATTCCAAAGGTCATATAATGTAAAGTAACTATCATTATCATTGCAAGAATTCTTAATAGCTCTAAATTATAATTTCTTTTCATAACCTCACCCTACCATAATTTAATAATATCATAAAACAAAAAGAATATAAAATATCTTATATTCTTTTAAATTTATTTCTTATTCTTCTATATTATTTTCTATTTCTTTATACTTTCTAAAAAAGTATTCATCTGTCATTCCAGCAATATAATCTATTACCATTCTTTTATGATTCGTATTATTTAAATATTCATCTATCTTATCATGTAAAAAATCTTTATAAATATCACTGGATTTATTATTATTTTCTACATCTTCTAAATATTTTTTATATAATAATTCAAATCCTTTTTTATAATATTCGTTTTGTTCTTTAGTCATTGCTTTAGAATATATATTTTTATAATTAAAATCTTTTAATTCCATTAATGCACGATATATATTATCACTCATTTTAATATATGGTTTATCATAACTATTATTTACTATATCTATAATAATTGAATTAATTATTTCACTATTAGTACTACCTAGTACATCTGTAATATTACTTGGTAGTTCTTCTCTTTTTAATGCACCTATTTCTATTGCATCTTCTATATCTCTTCCAATATAACCTATTATATCTGAGATTCTAACTACACATCCTTCTAATGTCATTGGAACTAATTTTTTAGAAACTTCTTTATCTATATAACAATTATTATATTCTTCTAAAAACTCTTCTTTAGTCTTCTTACGAGGTTTATACATACCTTCTACTATTTCTCCATTATGACATAAAACAGCATCTAATACTTGAATAGAAAGATTAGATCCTTCTCCTTTTCTATCTATATACATAAAACTTCTAACTCCTTGAATATTATGTCCAAAGAATTCACCTAATTCTCTTATAGATATATCATTTAAACAAGCTTCTCCAAAATGGCCTAAAGGAGCATGACCTATATCATGACCTAAAGCACCTGCTTCTATTAAATCTTCATTTAAATTAAGCATTCTGCCTATTGTTCTTGCTACTTTACTAACAAGTTGTACATGAGTCATTCTTCTACTTATATGATCATTATCATTAAATGAAAATACTTGAGTTTTATCAGAATATCTTGAATAAGAAAGACTATGAACTATTCTATCAGCATCTCTCCAAAAAGGACTTCTTAAATCATCTACTATTGGTTTATATCTTTCTACTTCTTCATTTTTAGTAGCGTATTTACTCCATAGATTCTCTTTATTTTTATTAGTTTCATTTATTTTACTAGCTATATCTTCTTTAACTTGATACTCTATCATTTAATCACCTACTTTAATTCTCATCATTGAATAAGGAACTATTTCAATTGGTAAATCAACTTTAATATTTATTTCTTCCTCAGGATGTCTTGCAACATCTATAATTTCCATATTTTCATTATATATCTCTTCAATAGTAAACTCATATACATCTTTATTCGGAGTAAATATTTCTACTCTATCTCCTACTTTAAAATAATTTCTTTCATGTAATTTTAATATCTTACTATTCTTATCATAACTATCTATTAAACCTAAGAAATCTTGATTAGATAACTCTTGTCTTCCAGTATAATATTGATCAGTATAATCAGCTTTTTTATTTAAGTAATGAGTACTTGTTTCTCTATTTGCTACTCTATCTAAAGTTCTTTCTAATTCTTCTAAATATTTAGAATCATTTAATCCTTCATTATAATGATCTATTATTTTACGATATGTACCTATAACAGTTGCTAAATAATAAAGTGATCTCATTCTTCCTTCTACTTTTAATGATTTAACACCTATTTCCATTAAATCTTTTATATATCTAGATAAATTTAAATCTTTAGTTGCCATAGTAAATAATTTATCATCATCTTGATACTTATATACAAATCTACATACTTGAGCACAACCTCCACGATTAGAATCACGATTTGTAACATAATTAGATAAACAACATCTTCCACTATAAAAAGTACACATTGCACCATGTATAAATACTTCTATATCTAAACCAGTATCATCAATTATTTCTTTCATTTCTTTTAAAGATACTTCTCTTGCAAGTACTACTCTTTTAACACCTTGTTCTTTAAAAAATTTAACAGTATCTTTGTTAGTAGTTGAGTTTTGAGTACTTAAATGAGCTTCTACATTTGGAAAGTTTTTAACTATATAATCAATAATAAATGGATCACTTATAATAAATGCATCTATTCCACAGTCAACTACTTCTTTTATATATTCTTCTACTCCATCTATATCTTCATTATGAAATACTATATTTAATGTTAAATATACTTTTTTACCTAACGAATGAGCAAAATCACATGCTTCTTTAATTTCTGGTAAATCAAAATTAGATGCATTGGCTCTAAGTCCATATTTCTTTCCACCAAAATATACTGCATCAGCTCCATATAATAAATTAACTTTTAATCTTTCTAAATCTCCAGCTGGCGCTAATAATTCTATTTTATTATTTATCATTTCTCTTCACCATATATATAGTTTTCTTAAATAAAAAATTAGTATCATTTCCAATTAAATTATTAAGACTATCTACATATTCCTCTTTATAATTATTTAATAAATTTAGAATTAATTTAGTTATCTCAATAGATTTATCTTCATCTACAAATTGATCACTATAAACTATATAATCAGATACATCTTCTTTTATTAAAGAAATACCATTTAAAAACTCTTTATTAAAGAATGTTGTACCATGTCTATCTTCTTTTACTATAAATCTATTTTTTTCATCGTATATCTCAATACTATCTTTATCTGATTCTTTATTAATACTTTTAAAATAATTAGTAATTAATTTTCTTCTTGAATCAGCCATAATAGGATAACCAAATCCAAAAGTAATAAGACTAATACTAGATTTATCTTTAATCTCTTTTATTTCCTCTAATGTAATTTCAGGAGCAATTAATGCATATTTAACTCCTTTTGAATAGTAATAATTACAAGTATTATAATTAGTAACCATATGATTTTGATTCCATACTAAATCTAATTTTAAATTATTCTTATTTTTTAAATATACAATTGATAAATCATAAAAAAGAACTCCTTTTATATTTAATTTATCAAGTTCAATTAAACTATTTTCTAAATTATTTAATTCATCATTAAAAATATTTTTATTAATACTTATAAATAAATCTAAGTTTGTATATTTATTATTAAGTTCTTTTATTTCATCTATGTTCATTTCAAGATCAAAATTAATAGATAGATCTTTTAAACCTATAATAAATGAATTAACACCTAGATTTATATATTTATCAATCATTTCTTTACTCTTAGGTATAACAATTAACTTCATAATTATCTCCTTCATCTATATAATAACAAATATTTATTAAAGTAAAAAGATATGTATTTCTACATATCTAATAGTCTTTTTTAGGAGTAGATACAGCAAGACCATCTCCAACTTCAACAAATTCAGTTACATATTCTTCATTATCTTTTAAATATTCATGATATTCTTTAATTTTTCTTACTAAACTTCTTAAATTTTTACTTTTAATTTCACTCTCTGCCATATCAACATATCCATGGAACTTCATATTATCAGTAATTATATATCCATCTTCAGTTAGATATCTTGAAAATTTCTCAAAGAAGTTTATATTTTGTCCTTTTGCTGCATCAATAAATATTAAGTCATATTCAGAATCTAAATTAACTTCTAAAGCATCTTTAAATATTAATGTTATTCTATCTTCTAATCCAAACGCTTTAACATTTTTTACAGCTTCTAAGTATCTTTGTTCATCTCTTTCAATTGAAGTTATAGTTAATTTAGGACTAGCAATAGCCATAGATATTGCAGAATAACCAACAGCTGTTCCTATTTCTAAAACATTATCTATTTTATTTTTAATTATAAAATTAGTTAAATAATTAATTCCTTTATCTGACATAATAGGAATTTTTTCTTCTAAAGCTTTCTTTTTTAATTCCTTAAGTAACTTATTAGCTTCACTTATATCTACCATGTAAACCACTTACCTTCTTGTTTTAATTTATTAATAGTTGCAACTTGTTCTTGATATGTCTTACTAAAATATATTTTTCTATTCTTATCAGATACAAAATAATAATAATCTGTATTAGTTGGATTAAGTACTGCTTTTAAACTAGTCTCACCTATACTACATATAGGTCCTATTGGAATCTTACCAGCATTTAAAACAACTCTAGTATTATATGGATTATTTATATTATATTCATTAACTGTTAAATCTCTTTCAGATAAATCAACTTTGTTAGCATAATATGCGGTAACATCACTACCAAGAGGCATATTTTTATTTAATCTATTATAAAATACACTAGCTATATTTGCTCTATCACTATATGTTACTCCTTCCAATTCTACAACACTAGCAAGAGATAATAATTGATGAATATTATACTTACTATCGTTTATATTAGATTTATATTTAGTTAAAAATTTATCTTCTTCATCCAATAATTTTTTAAATATTTCTTTTACAGTAACATCTTTATTTTTAAATTTATATGTATCAGGATATAAATATCCTTCTAGTGGATAATAAATATTAGTATTTTTAATATCATCTGTTAAAAACCAATACTTATTAATTAAAGAATCAATATATACAGTATCTTTTAAAGTATTAAAAGTATCTTCATATGAATTATTAGTATTCTTTTCTATTACTTTAGCAATACCTCTCATATTCAATCCTTCTTTAAATGTAATAGTTATTTCATCAGGATTATAATTATTTCCTTCACTTAAAGTATTAACTATTTCTTTTAAACTCATACTTTTACTTAGTTTATAAGTTCCAGCTTTTAAACTATTAGTTTTATAAATATAACAATATAATTTAAATACATTCTTACCATGGATTAAGTCTTTTTCTTTTAAAGTTTCACCTATTTGTTCTATTCCACTACCACTTTCTATTATAACTTCGATTTCTTCATTATCTTTTTTATCTACTGGTGAAATACTATAATTATAGAATAAACCAACTACTAATATAGATATCAAAAGACAAAAAAAGAGAATCATCATAGCATTTCTAAGTCGTTTCATATGTAATAAATAACGAGCATTTTATTGCTCGTTACCTCCAGCATTATTCTCTTCTGTTTTTTTCTTAATTTCTTCTTGTAACGTACTAAGAATTGTTTCAATTATTTTCCATTCTTGTTCAGTTTCAATTGGATCTAGTTTTGGATTTTCCATTTTAGGATCATAAATAGATGCAAATACTTGAATATTTCCTTGTTCATCTTTACTGTTATCTGTATAAACTATATAACTTTTTTTAGTTTCATCTGAATCAAATGTAAATAAAATATCACAAACTATTTCTTGACCTTCATCATTAATTACTTTAAATGTATTTTGATTATCCATATTATTTTTCCTTTCTTCTATCTAAATACGATTGAAGTATAACACTAGCAGCCATACTATCAATTACTTTTTTTCTTTTCTTACGTGACGTATCATTGCTGATTAAAATATTTTCTGCAACTTTTGTAGTTAGTCTTTCATCTTCTAAATAGATTGGTATATCAAGAACTTTTTCTAATTTTTCCTTAAACTCAATAGAGAGTTCTCCTTTAAAACCAATACTATTATTCATATTTTTAGGAAGTCCTAAAACTATAGCATCTGCTTCTAAATCTTTTACCAACTCTTTAACATCTTCAACTAATCTATCATATTCTTCATTATGTCTAATTATTTTATAAGAAGACGCAATGAGCCCTGTTTTATCACTAACTGCAACTCCTAAAGTCCTACTTCCTAAGTCAAGTCCAATATATCTCATTATTTTTCTTTCATATACTCTTTAAGAATTACTTCTAGAATCTTATTTCTTTCTAATTTAGAAATCTTATTTCTAGCATCTTTAAATGAAGAGATATATCCAGGATCTCCTGACATAATATAACCTATTAATTGATTAATAGGATTATATCCTCTTTCTACCAATGCTTGGTATACTTCATCAAGTGTTGTTCTAACTAATTCATCTTCAAATTCATCTACATTATATACTGTAGTATTTTGTTCATTATTATCAGCCATCAAAATCACCTCAATTATAAATATATTTTATCAAATAATTGTTTTTATATCAACATTAAATAGTATGCATGCTCATCATATAAATTAAGAATGCAATAATTAAAACCCCTATTACAACACCATTTATTCTTTCTATAGCATTACTTTTATATTTAACTCCTACTGCCATCATTGTAAGATATCCACCAATAAGTCCTCCAATATGACCAAAAGCATCAATATTACTAATCATAAAACTTAAAAGTAAGTTAAATACAAGTACTGGAATTATTTGACTATGAATTAAAGAACCTAAATATACTTTATAGTGTTTTCCAAAACATAATAAGGCTCCCATAAGTCCAAATATAGCACCTGATGCTCCAACTGCTGCAAAACTATCTACATGAAGAGCAACACTTAACATAGAACCAAATATTCCACTTACTATGTAAACAATTAGAAATCTAGTTCTTCCAATATAACTTTCAAGTTGTCTTCCTATAATATATAAAGCATACATATTAAATGCTATGTGCATAATATCAGCATGTAAAAACATTCCTGTTACTAATCTATAATATTCATGGTATCTAATTACTCCTTCATTCCAAACACAATATGTATTTGTTATATTTGGATTAATCATAATCCATTGCATCATAAATACAAGAATATTAATAGCTATTAATGTATAAGTAACATATGGAACTTTCATTTTAAAAACTCCATTTGTTTTATCAGCTTCTTCTTTATTTTTTCTATTTATATCAGCAGTTATCTTTATATATAATTTCATTCCCTCTTCAGTAAATTTTAATTTTTTATTAATATCAGGAAATGCTTCTTTTATAAATTTAAACTTTTTAACATCATCTTCACATGTAACAAATGCTGAATCTATATCTTTTTCTTCTTTTAATTCAACATTAGAACCTAAATCTGTAAATATAGTAAGAACTTTAATATTAAATGTAACAGTTTTTCTCTTAATTTTTCTTACTACTCTTCTAGTCTTAAAAGTATCAAATTCTAATTGTTCATTATTATGTATATGATTAGAAACAAGTCTAATTATTTTATAATCACTCTCTAAATTTTCTAACCATATTTCGTTATCAGCACCTTGAAGGATAACTGGATTATAATTTTGTTCTGTAATAAAATAATGTAATAACTTCATAATCATTTCGTTCTTATCATCAACTGTACCTACCATTTTATCCCTCCTTAATAAACACAATTATTATATATCAAAAACAAAAATTACTCTACTGTTTTTAGATAATCTTCAAATTCTTTAGGTATATCTGATTCTATATATATTTCTTCTTTAGTAATCGGATGAATAAACCTAATACTTTTAGAATGTAAGAATTGTCCAAATTCAGTAGTTTTCTTTCTTTTACCATAGATTGGATCATTATATATAGGATATCCAATATATGCCATATGAACTCTTATTTGATGTGTTCTACCTGTTTCTAATTTACATTCAATAAGAGTTTGATCTTTATATCTTTTTATAACTCTAAAATGTGTTATAGCATCTTTACTATTAATATCTGTTACCATCATTTTTTCTCTATTATTCATATCTCTTCCGATTGGAGCATCAATTGTTCCCGTTTCATGCATTATAACACCATCAACTAATGCTATATATATTCTTTCAACTTCTTTATTCTTAATCATTGTAGCAAGTAAATCATGTGTTTTATCATCTTTAGCAACAACCATTAATCCACTAGTATCTTTATCAATTCTATGAACAATACCAGGTCTAGTATGATCTAAATTAGATAATTGAAACTTATTTAATAAAGCATTAACTAAAGTATGATGATAATTTCCTGGAGCAGGATGTACAACCATTCCACTTGGTTTATTAACTATTATTAGATAATCATCTTCATATCTTATGTCTAAAGGTATATCTTCTGGTTCTATATCAATTGAAAAATCTAAATCAGATAAAACATCTATTTTATCTCCTTCTTTAGTTTTATAACTACTATTTACCTTTTTATCATTAACTAATATTTTATCTTCTTTAATTAAAGCTTGTACCTTACTACGAGATAAATCTAATTCATTAGATAAATATACATCTAATCTAATATTATCTTTTTGACAAATCATACTTATCACCTCTAAATGATTCAAATATTATCATTATTACAGCTATTACTATAAATGTATCAGCTAAATTAAATACCGGATAATTATATCCAAATATATAAAAATTAATAAAATCTGTTACACTTAAATTTATAACACGATCAATCAGATTACCTATTATACCAGATATTATTAAAGAGTAATATATAATAGAATAATTATTTAAATGTTTATCTTTAAATATATATTTAATAATTAAATAAAGAACTATTAAACTAATTCCGATTAATAAATAAATATTATTAGATAACATTCCCCATGCAGCACCTTTATTTTCTACATGAAGTATATATAAAAAATTAGATATAATAGTTTGACCTTTATCTGTTAAACCTAAAAAATTAAATGGATAAAAATTTTTAATAATTAATTTAGATAATTGATCTATACCTATTAATAATAGACTAAGTTTTGTAATATTTAATTTTTCTCTCATAATAATCCCTTCATAGAGATTTTACCATAAAATTAAGTATTTGACTAAATAAAAAAAATATGTTAATCTTATAAAGCAAGTGTTTACATATATGAAAAGGAGGAATCTTTTATGGCTAAAAATATAAGTAGTAGAAAACCAAATGTAAAAAATATTCGTTCTCATGCTTTAAATGCAACAAAGAAAAAACAAAAATTAAATCTTATTACAGTTAAAGACATTAATGGAAGAAAATTTAGAATAAGTGCTAAAGAATTAAGAACTTTAAAGAAAGATACTATTTAAGTCCTAGAGTTAGGGCTTTTTTATTTTAATAAAAAAGGAAAGATTAATCATCTTTCCTATCTAAATCTAATTCATCTATATCTTCTATTACAGCTTGTTGTTGATCTATTATGAGTTTTAATTTTCTTTTAAATATTACTATATTTCTTTCAAGCATATCTGCTCTATTTTCTATTTTATCAGCTTTCATAAGTGCATCATTTACTATATGGCTAGCATTTCTTTTAGCGTCCATTATTATTAGTTTACTTTCTTCAACAGCATTCTTTTTAATGTCAGCACTAGTTTGTTCAGCACTCATTAATGCACTTTTTAATGATTCTTCAATTTCTTTATAATGTTCTAATTCCTTTTTTAAAGATGTAATCTCTTCTTGTTGAGATCTAACTCTTTTGATAACAGCTTCTGTTTGGTTTATGACATCATCAACGAACTTGTTTACTTCTGCTTTAGAGTAACCATTTTGTTCTATATTAAACTTATCCACTGTTATCACCTTCTCTCATCAGAAAAGATTTCAATTACCAATTGAAATCATCGTCATCATTATTTTTTGTTTTAGATGCAGGTTTAGATCCATTTTCGTCACTTATATTTCCTTCAACATGCATATTATGAGGAGTACATAAGAAAATTCCTCCACCTAATTTTTGTAAAGATCCTTCAATTGCATATAAAGTTCCACTTAAAAAATCTACTATTCTTTTAGCTTGTTCTGGAGTAACTCTTTTTAAATTAACTACTACAGAATTATCTTTCTTTAAATAATCAGCAATTTGTTGTGATTCAGAATAAGCTCTTGGCTCAAGTAAAATCATTTTATTTCTTTCATCTGGATCACTATATGTAGTTTCAGAATCAACTACAGCATCGATTTCAGCTGTATCAGGGTCTACTCCTGTAAAATTATTTAATATATTTTTAATACCCATAAATAATCCTCCATATTCTATATTAAATTATAACATATCATTTTTTTATTTAAAAGCATATTTTAACCAAACCATGCAGAAACTACATCACTATTAGTACTTAATGGTTCTGGATCTGGTTTTTCAAACTTAATTTCAACAGGAACATTAAATGCTGATCCAAATGCTAAAGCATGTCCTGGTTGTAAAGTTTTTAACTGTCTTATCATTTCTTGACTGATATTTGGTACCATCTCTCCAATATAACTTAAATCTTTTGGATGTAATGTTCTTAAAATAACGAAATTAGAACATTGAGATATACAAGTTTCAGACAATTCACTAGGTCTTTGAGTAATTAAACCTAAAATAACTCCATATTTACGTCCTTCTTTTGTAATTCTTTCAAAAATATTATACCCTAATAACTTAACATCATTATCTGATTGAACATATCTATGTGCTTCTTCAATTATTATGTGTGATGGATTTTTACCACGATTAACATCAAGACAAGCGTTATCGAACAACATCTTAGATAAAATTTTTGTAATAGATTTTGCTAATCTATCATTAACATAGTTAATATTAATATCTATTATTTGAGAGTTATATCCTTCTTTAGTCTTATTAAGACTTTCAATATAAGCAGTCTTTGAAATCATTCTAGGATAATCAAAATACAAAGCTGCTGATGAATTTATTAAAGATCTAAGTCTTACTGATAATGTATTAGCGTAATCATATACCTTATCTGATTTTAAGATTCCCTCTGAAATTAGAGCAAAATTTAAAGCAAGATCTAAATCATTTAAATTGTAATATGTATCACCTTTTGGATCAGGTAAATTTACACCTTCTACAATAAATGTATTAACGGTTTGAACAACAAGTTCCATCTCAGCCATCTTACCGCTATTATCAACATATAAACATTGTTTTAAAGTTCGTACATAACCTGGTTGAGATATTTTAGTATCAAGATTTAAATCATTAGTATAGTAAGTAGTAAGAATAGCTGTAACTTGATCTCTAATCTTACTAGAATCTCCGCCACTTCTTAATATATCTAAAATCGCACGAGCAATTATATCATTTTTAACTTTAGTAGTTTCAGCATTTTCAGCTTTTAGAATAGGAACAAATTTTAATGCACTCTCTAGAATTGATAGTTGACTTGGATCATTAGCTTCTAGTAAAATCGCTAAATCATCAACACCAAGTAACCATAAAGGAATTCTTAATAATTCATGTTGTTTATCATTAACATTTGTAGTTAATACTTTAACATTTAAATTATTATTAAATTCATGTAATTTTGAGAAAGCTTGAATATATTCTCCATAAGCATCAAACATAAATATTCTAGCATTTACTGGAATATAAGTACCTTTAGTAAATACATTTTGAAATATTCTTGCAGTAGTACTACTTTTTCCAGAACCAGTATTACCTAATATAGAAAAATGATTACTAAAAAATGCGTTAACATCTACATTTATTCTATAATTAGTATACACATTAGATAAACCAAAATAAGTTTGATGACTGTCACTTACTTTTTGAGCTCCTAAAATTAAAGATAATTCATCTAATACTATTATTCTTACTTTAGATTTAAATGATGGTTTTCTATTAATTCCAGGTACAAATCTATCCTCAATTATTTCTCCAATTACTGAAACTATTGCTGTTTCTTTATTAATATTTATTATTTCACCAACAACTTTAATTTTTCCATCTTCAAATATTACATGTACATTAATTAAATTTGATTGAGATGAAATATCTATAGATAATTTAACTATAACATTGTTTTCTTCAATACTTAAAATGCTTCCAATCATACTATCAACCCTATTCTATAGAAATTATAACACTATTTATATATAAAATAAAAGAGAAATTATTTATTTCTCTTTAGATTTAACTATTAATGTAGAACTATTATTTAAATCAATATTTTTTTGTATTTTTATAATATCTTCTAACTTAATTTTTTTAACAAAATCTATAATATCATACTTATATTCTCCAAAGTCTATTAAATCTCCAAAAAGATCATTTATCATAGCGTTTTCATTATCACTATTAAATACGGCATTACTAATCATTACTTTCTTATATCTATCTAATTCTTTCTCTTCAAATTTAGAATTTCTTATATAATCTTTAATATAATTAACAAGTTCTTTTGGTTTATCTGTTTCTGCATAAAAATTAACAGTAATATAATCATCATCATATTTAGAGCTTTGATAGAAAGATGTAAACATAGAATTATTTATCATCTCTTCTTTAAAAATAGAAGTATTACCAAATATCATATTAAATAAAATACTAAGATTAATATCAAGGTCATATTTAGATAGATTAAAATCTTTTATTTTAAGTTTTAAACTAAAACACAATTTATCAGTAGTAACATTATTTAATAATAGTTCTTTTTCATGTAAAACAACTTCATAAGGTTCATTATAAGGAACTAATTTAGGTATATCTTTCTTTGTTCTCTTTTTAAGACTTTCATTATTTTTAATTAAATTAATTACCTCTTTTACTTTAATATCTCCAGCTACTATTAAAATCATATTATTTGGATTATAAAAATTATCATATACAACTTTTAAATCCTCTTTAGTTATACTTCTTACAGATTTTTCAAATCCACCAATAGGTATCCTATAATTTATTTTATGATATAACATCTTATTTATTTCTTCTTCTATTTTCCATCCTGGAGAATCATTATTCATATTAATTTCTTCAACTATAATATTTTTCTCTTTTTCTACTGTTTCATCAGTAAAATAAGGACTGTTAACAAAGTCTATTAAATAGTTTAAATTCTCTTCAAAATTATTTATTCCATTAAAATAATAACAAGTTTTAGTAAAACTAGTTGATGCATTAACATAACTACCACTTTTAGAATAAAATTCAAATGGTTCTTCTCCACTTTCTTGATTAAACATTTTATGTTCTAGAAAATGGGCGATTCCATCAGGTACTTTAACTTCTTTTCCATCAAGATAAAAATTAGTATCATTTGATCCATATCTAGTTCCATAAAAACCATAATACTTTTTCTTATTATTAAAAGGAATTAAATATACATCTAATCCATTAGGAAGTTTTTCATAATAAACATAGGTATTAGTTCCTACTATTTCATTTTTAATCATTTGAACCTCCTAATAAATATATAGTGTCTATTTTTATTTTATTAGACAATTTATAAATATCTTCTTTAGTTACTTTATTAATATTATTCTTTCTACCATTAATTAATTCTGTATTAAATAATTCTTTTTGATAATATAAAGATGATATTTGAACTAAAGAATCATCTATTCTATCTAGTAATTCTATATAATTAACTTTTGCTCTTTCTAGTTCTTTATCTGATATATTAGAACTCATATTAAGAGTCTCTTTTTTTATCAAAGTTATTACTTCATCTAAATTATTCTTAGTTATACCTGATGATATGTAAAAAATGTTTGACTTACGATCATAATTACTATAAATGAAATAGCATAAACTTCTCTTTTCTCTAACTTTTTTAAACAATCGTGACTCTGAATCTCCACCTAGAATTATATTATATAAAGGAAGAACATAATTACTTTCAAATTCTGTTAATTTATCTATTTTATATCCAATACTCAATTTACCTTGAGTAGATGGATAATCAATACATAGAGTTTTTTCTTTATTAAAACTATCATGATTTATAATTATATTTTTTGGTATATCTTTATATTTCCATTTAAATTTAGAGGTAATAAGATTTTCTATTTCTATAAAGTCTATATCACCAACAACAGTTATATCTAAATGAGAATTATTTATAAAATAGTTATAAAAATCACAAATATTTTCTTTTGTAATTTCATCTAGTTCTTTTAAATATCCAAATTCATGAAGAGAATACTTTTCATCTCCCATTTGATCAAGCATTCTAACTAAACTATATTTAACACCATCTTCTTCTACACTTAAAATATCATTTTTCATAGCGAGTTTAATAGCGTTAAAAGAACTATCATCATAAGATTTATTAACGATATTTGGTTTATATAAAACTTCACTTAATAAATCTAATGATAAATCAAAATTACCTTTTTCCGTATATTTATCATTTAAACAAGAAAGATTTAGACATGATACAAAATAATTACCCATTTTATAGTTATAACCTTCAATACTAGATGAGTATAATTCTTCTTTTCTTATTTCTAATTCTCTATTAGTTTTATATTTTTTACTTGAATATGTTAATAAACTATTTAAAAAATTCATCTTAGTTATTTTTTCTTTATCAGAATCTATAATAAAACTTAAATCAACATATATACTTTTAAAATTATTAGTTTTAATCATATGTAAAGTATATCCATTTTTTTCAATTCTTTTATATTTCATACACATCTCCTTAGGTTATTATAGCATAAAAAAAGACTTTATAAGTCTTCTTTAACATCTTATTATTTTGTTTTAAAGCTATAAGCAATACCAAAATATGCAATACCAATAGCTAGATATACTATTGCGAAAGATGGATCTTTTGATAATGCACTAACTAAAGCTGAAAAAACAAATATAATCGCAGTTATTACAAATAATGCAAAGCAAGTTTGATCTGCATTGTTCTTTTTAACAACTTTTTTTGTATTTTTCTTAGCCATATTTATACCTCCCTTTTATTATTCTTCTATGTCAGCATCATTAAAGTCTTCATCTGCACTTATTAATACTTCTCTAGGCTTAGAGTTTCCTGTTGCTGGACCAACAACTCCTCGTTCTTCTAGTAAATCAACTAAATTTGCAGCTCTATTAAATCCAACTTTAAATCTTCTTTGAATTAATGAAATACTTGCCTTCTTTTTTTGAATTACAAATTTTCTTACTTCATTATATAAATCATCATCATTACTGTCAGAGTCATCTGCTCTAGGTCCTCCTCCAGCATTACCTTGTTCTTCTGCTGCATCCAAATTATCAAATCTAGCATCATATGTAGCTATTTGTTGTTTAACAGTCCAATTTATAATACGTTCAGTTTCTTCATCTGATAACCATGCTCCTTGAATACGTTCAGGAATATTTTCTCCCATTGGTAGATATAACATATCTCCTTTTCCAAGAAGTTTTTCAGCTCCTCCCATATCTAAGATAGTACGAGAATCAATTTGAGATGATACTGCAAAAGAAATTCTTGATGGAATATTTGCTTTTACAACTCCTGTAATAACATCTGTAGATGGACGTTGTGTAGCAACTATTAAATGTATTCCAGCAGCACGAGCTAATTGAGTAATTCTTTGAATTGATGCTTCAACATCTTTCGCCGCAACTAGCATTAAATCTGCTAGCTCGTCTATTATAACTACTATATAAGGCATTCTAGGAATCTTTTCATTATCAGGCTTATTCTTATTTTTCTTATCAATTAAAGCATTATATGTAGATATATTTTTTACTTTAGTTTGTTCAAATATTTCATAACGAGAATCCATCTCATGTACTATCTTTTGAAGAGCAATACTTGCCTTTTTAGGATCAGTAACAACTGGAGTTAATAAATGTGGTACTCCATTATAGTTTCCAAGTTCAACTTTCTTTGGATCTACCAATACAAGTTTTACTTCATCTGGTTTAGTTCTCATAAGTATAGAACCAATTATACAGTTAATACATACTGATTTTCCTGATCCAGTAGCTCCAGCAACTAATACGTGAGGCATTTTGTCTATTTCAGCATATTTTACTTCACCCATTAAGTTTTTACCTAAACCAACAAGTAATTTAGATTCTTTCTTATTTTCTGGTAATTTATCAAATACCTCTCTAAAAGATACTGATTGAACAGTTTTATTAGCTGCTTCTATTCCTATTGTACTTTTACCAGGAATAGGTGCTTGAATACGTACATCTTTTTTAGCTAAAGCAAGTGATATTTCTTTAGTTAAACCAACTATTTTATTTAATTTAGTTCTATGTCCTACTTCAAGTTCATATTGAGTTACAGCTGGTCCTACATGAATATCGACAACTTTAGCATCATTTATTCCAAATCCTTCTAATACTTCAACTATAGTTTGACCTACTTGATTAACATCTTCATCATTTTTCTTTTGTTTAGTAGGTACTTTATTTAATACATCACTAGCATCTGGCAATACATAATTATGTGCAACTTGATTACTAGTAAATTGAATTATTCCAGTTCCTTCTAATCTTTCAGTAAACTCTTTTTCAATTTTCTCATCTTCTTGTTCTTTTCTTGCATCAATTTGATTCTTTTCTATTATAGTTTGTCTTAATTCATCTATACTTTCAATTAATAATCTTTCATCAGGATCAATGTCTTCTTCTTCTACTTCTCCTGTTTCTTCATCATATTTAATTTCTTGTTCCTTCTTATTTATCTTAAGTTTTTCTTTTAATTCTTTTGGATTTAAAACATCATAAATAGTCGTTCCAGTAAAGAAACAAATACCTATTATTATTAAGATAATTGACACTATATAAGTACCGGTATAATCAAATAATATTTTAAATAAAGCAGCAAAGAACCAACCTATAATACCTCCACCATGAGTTGTAAATTCTCCTTTAAATACATTATTAAATGTAGTAGAAAAATCACTAAAAAATGCTGTAAAGGATGCACCAAATGTTCCACCTGCACTTTTAATTAAACCAATATGAAAATTAATTAAAACACCTATTAAAAGAATATATATACCAATCATTTTTTTATCAAATATTTTAGGATATTCTTTTTTTACCAAGATATAAATTCCTAGAAGAAATATACCGATTACAAATATTAAATTTAATTTACCAAAAAAGAATATTCCAATTACTCTAACAATTTTACCTACTAAACCTAATGGTTTAAGTGGCCCAATAGCTAAAATTGCTAATATGATATAAATAATTGCATATACCCATATAGGAATAAATTCAAATATGCTTACTTTTTCTTCAACTACTTCTTCTTTTTTCTTACTTTTTCTGCCCATATATTTCTCCCTCTATATCATACATAATAATTATAACTATAATTTTAAAAAATAGCAAAATATATAGAATCTATTTTTATAAATTTACATTTTATTAACTAAAATAAAAAAACGATGTAACATCGTTTTTTAATAATTTCTATTTCTTAAGAATGGAGGTAAATCGTATTGATCTCCATCATCGTCATCATCTTCAGCATCAATAATTGGTACTTCTTCTTTTTCTTTAGGTAATTCTTCAGCAACTTGTTTTTTAACTTCTGTCTTTGTTGGATAATCATTTACTTTATCTTTTTTATCAAATCCAGTAGCTATTACTGTAACTATTACTTCATCAGTTAAATTCTCATTAATAACAGATCCGAATATTGTATTAATATCAGTATCTGCAGCAGCTCTTACTACTTCTGCAGCTTGCTCTGCTTCAAATAATGTTAAATTTAATCCACCAGTAATATTTATAATTGCATCAGTAGCACCTGAAATACTAGTTTCAAGAAGTGGAGATGATACTGCTTGTTTAGCAGCTTCAATTGCTCTTTCTTCTCCCATACCAATACCAATTCCAATGATAGCATTTCCAGAATCTTTCATTACAGCTCTAACATCTGCAAAGTCTAGGTTTACAAGTCCTACAACTGCAATTAAATCTGAAATTGATTGAACACCACGACGTAATACATTATCTACTTCTTTAAATGCTTCAAGCATTGGTGTTGATTTATCAATAATTTCTCTTAATTTATCATTAGGTATTACTATTAATGTATCTACATGTTTCTTTAATTCTTCAATACCGATAAGAGCATTTTCCATTCTCTTACGTCCTTCAAATGTAAATGGTTTAGTAACTATAGCAACAGTTAAAGCACCTAATTGTTGAGCAATTTCAGCAACTACTGGAGCAGCTCCAGTTCCTGTTCCTCCACCCATTCCACATGTAATGAATACCATATCAGCACCATTTAGTGCATCTTCTATTTCTTTCTTTGATTCTACTGCAGCTTCTCTACCAGTATCTGGTTTTCCTCCTGCTCCAAGACCATCAGTTAAAGTCGATCCTAAAGCAATTTTATGTTCTGCCATAGAATTATTTAAAACTTGTGCATCAGTATTTGCAACGATAAAATCTACTCCTTTTACTCCAGATTCTATCATTCGGTTTACGGCGTTTCCACCTCCACCACCAATACCAATGACTTTTATTTTCGCCAATTGATCCATTGCTAAATCACCAAACATATTAAACCTCCTAATTCGTACTTTCAGTTGCTTCTTTAGTACCTGTATAGCTCATAAGCACATCTATTTGTTCATTACTGAACATTGAATAATTCTTATCTCTTAATTTCATTTTATTATCATAATACTTAATAAGTCCTGCTGCAGTTGTAAATTTATTGTTTCTTATTCCAATAATATTACTATTGATAACGTAAGCACTAATTCCTAAAACGTTTTCAACTAAATTATTAAAACCTGGAATATTTGCTATTCCACCTGTAACAATTATATAACTTATTTTCCTATTTGTTAAGTTATTTATTTGATTTTTAGAAAGTTTCAACAGTTCTATAATACGTGCTTCAACTACTTTAGTAATGTCTTCTTGACTTATTGTTACCTTTTCATTTTCATTTACTTCTACTTCAATACTATCATTTTGATCAGAATACTTTGTACTTCCAACAGCAAACTTTTCTTTTAAGTACCTTGCAGTTTTTCTATCTACTCCATAAACATACATTATATCGTTGTCTATATTTTTGCTTCCTAATCTAATTACTTCATTCTTAATAAGTATCTTTTTATTAAATATTGATACATTAACTGTTTCTGCACCTATATTTATTACAGCACCAAGTAATTTATCATTATCTTTATTTGAATCTAAAACATAATCTCCAATTGTACCAAAAGCAATATCTACTATTTCTATTCCACATTCTTCAAATACTTGCATAAATGGATATAAAATATTTTTTGGAGCAAGTCCTATTACAGCTTTAACCCCCAATTTTTGACAATTCATGCCTTTTGGATCAAATATATTTTTTCTATCATCTACAGAGAAAACAATTGGTAAAACGCAAACAAGTTCCATTTCATCATCGTAACTTCCTACAACTGCGTTTTCTAAAGATTTATTAATATCTCTTCCTGTTACTATTGAATCAGTTCCTCTAAGTACATAACTACCTGATACAATTTTTAATTTTCTATCATTTGATGGAACAGATATAATTGCTTTGTCTATTCTAAAACCAACTTGTTTTTCTATATCTTCGATAGCTTTATTAAGACTTATTACTGCATTCTCTTTATCTACAATTATTCCTCTTTTTATTCCTTTACTACGTCTTGATGTTGAAGCTAGAATATACATATCATCATTATATACTTCCGCAACAACAATTTTTATACTATCGCTACCCATATCAATACTTGTATATATCTTTCTCATTAGCTCCTCCATCCTATTTACACTTATAATTATACTATCATTTTTTTGTACATGCAAACAATAAAAAAAGACCAATTAGGTCTTTTTTTATATAGAACAACTTTTTCCACTAGTTCTTCTTAATGAACTACCTAATGATCTTCCTATTTCAAGAACAATTTTAGTAGCACTAACAACTGCATTAATAATCGTAGCTGTAAGTGCATATCCTCCTCCATTAATTAAATATAATTCTTTTTCTTCTATTTCTTTCATGATGCCTCCTAATTACATTTTAATGGTCTTGTATACCCATCTACTACTCCTATAAGTAAAACAATAGCTTCACCTATACCAAAATAGACCCAAGGAGATAGTCCTCCACTTATGTTTTCTAATTCACTTTTTTTAATTTCTTGCACGATTACCTCCATATCAACTTATATAAATAGTTTGTAATACTAGTTTTATTTAATATTATCTTAATCTTTATTACCTGATTCTCTTTAATATTCTTATTATTTATTTCTAACTTAACTAATTTATAATAATTATTATTAATAAAATAATTATCTTTACTTATATCCGATACTCTGTAAGCAAATGTTTTTTCTTCTATTATTAATCTATTATTTTTTATTATTTTATCTATATCAGATGTAAGTATATAAGAATTTAAATATTTATCTTGATATTCAGATTGAACTATTAAACAATCATAGTATTTAAATAAACTATTTATTATAATAAAACCTATTACTATAAAGATTAATAATAAAAGCCATATTCTTGATAGTTTTGCAGTTCTTCTTTGAAATTCCAATTTATAATCATTTATATCAATCATAGATTAATCCTTCTTTTAATTCTATTTTTCTATCGTATAAATCACAATTATCTAATCTATGAGATATAACTATAAATGTCTTCGATTTATATTTTTTGAATAATTCTCTTAAAATAGATCTTTCTCTTTCAATATCTATTTGATTAAAACTTTCATCAAATATATAGATCTCACTATTTTTAACTAATGATCTCGCTATAGTAATTCTTTGTCTTTCTCCTCCTGATAAATTAAAACCATTTTCTTCAATCAACATAGCTCCACCTAAAGGACTTCTATTTAATATTTCATCAACTCTAGTTATTTTACATATTTTTAAAAATTCATCATAATCTATATAATGATCTAAGGTCACGTTATTATACAAAGTATCATTATATAAATTTTCATTTTGAGATATATAACTAAATCTATTTCTTAATTCTTTAGTATTAAAATAATTAATATCTTTATCATCTATTAATATTTTATCATTATCTATTTTAAAATATTTTAATAATAGTTTTACTAAAGTACTTTTTCCACTACCGCTTTTTCCAACTATTAATAGTTTTTCTCCTTTTTTTATTTTTAAATTAATATTGTTTAAAATCATATTTCTTGTGTCATATGAATAACTTAAATTTTTAATTACTATATTCCCTTTAAAATCACTATTAGTATACTTTTCATTAAAATCTAAATCTTCTTTTTTAACACTATATAGATCTTCAACTCTTCTAATTGATTCTTTTACTTTATTTATCGTAATATCAAAATTAATAATATTTTTAATAGGATCAATAAAATAAATAACTAAACTATTAAAAGTAATTAATTCACCTAATTTAATAGAATTAGAAAGTACATATAAAGTTCCAAATAAATTAATAAATAATAATCCTATATAATCTACTAATTCTTTTAATAAATCTTCAAAAATAATCAATTTATTAAAATTAAAACTGGTATTTAAATACTTATTATATATTTTTAAAAATTTATTATTTATTCTTTCTTCTACAGATAATCCTTTTATAGTATCAATACTATTAATAGATTCATATAAATATGAATTAACACGGGATTCATCTTCTTTTATATTCTTTATATTTATTTTAATAAAAGAGGTAAAAAAAGATCTTATAACAAAATATAGAATTAAAACAATTATACTTATAAATGTTAATTTAATATTAATACTTAATAATGAAAAAAATACAAATATAACTAAAGTTAAATCTACAAAAATAGTTACAAATAAATTACTTATAGTGTCTCTAATTTCACTAAGATCTGTAATTCTTGATATAACTTCTCCACTTGTTCTATTTTTATAATAAAGGTAAGGAAGTGATATGATATGTTTAAATAAATCTTTAATCAAATTATAATCTAGTTCATGATTAATATAGTTTAACAAAGATGATCTAATATAATTATTTATACTTCTAATAACAGTAAGAAATATCATAATAGCTATAATTAAATATAAGTTCGGTTTAGAATCTCTTGAAATAACATTATCTATAATAATTTGAAAATTGAAAGATGTTATGATATTTATCAAGACACATACAAGTGAAAAGATAAATATTGAAATAAATATGTTTTTGTATTGAGTTATTAAACTTATAATTTTTTCTTTTATATTACTTTTTTCATTAATTTTAGGTAAAGATTTTGTAGGCGTGAACAATATAAATTGATTTGTTGTTATTTCTAAAAATTCACTATATGACATTAATCTTCTTCCAACAGCAGGGTCAGCTATTGTAAGTATCTTTTTCTTTCTGTCTAATTTATGTATAACTATAAAATGAGCTAAATTATTATCAATTATTACATGAGCAACACAGGGAAACATATTATCTTCTAAATCAAAAATACTACCTCTAACTGCTTTAGAAGTAAAACCAAATTCTTTCATAGCATTCATCATAAGATATGCATTAGTGCCATTTTTATTAGTTCTTGTAAGTTCTCTTAAATACTCTAATTCAACATTACCACCATATGTTCTAATTATTGTAAGTAAACAACTTACTCCACAGTCTTTAGCACCTTCCTGCATTACACATTGATAATCTTTAAACAATCTTTTATCACCTCCTCACTAATATAATTACTAATTGAAGAGATTTTTCCTAAAAAAAAATCAACCGAGGTTGATTTCTTTTATTTTTTCTTTTTTTCTTGTATGAAAAACTTATATACCATACCGGCTACTATTCCACCAACAAATGGAGCTAATATAAATAACCATACTTGATGGAATGGTGTCCCACCAGTAAATAATGCTGGTCCAAAACTACGTGCAGGATTTACAGAAGTTCCAGTAAATGGAATTCCCATAATATGTACTAATGTTAATGAAAGACCAATTAAAAGTCCACTAACTGATGATAATTCTTTTTTATTTGAAATAACAAGAACTGCAAGAACGAAAATAAATGTAAGAACAGCTTCAATTAAGAAAGCACGATACCAAACAGTTCCTAGTGCACTTAACTCTCCAAATCCATTAGCACCTAATGCTTGATTTCCATCAAAACATACTACTAGGAAAGCAGCTCCTACCATTCCTCCTAAGAATTGAGCAATACAGTATTTAATAAATTCGCTTCCACTCATTCTTTTTGATGCCCACATACCTATTGAAACTGCTGGATTTATATGACATCCAGAAATATCACCAATAGTATATGCCATAACCATTACAGCAAGTCCAAATGCAAATGCAATAGTAAGAGTTGATAATGCAAGTGGTACAGAAACACCTATACTTCCAATTAAAGTATTAATTCCAACTGCACTTCCACATCCTATAATAACAAGCACCATTGTTCCAAAAAATTCTGCAATATATTTCTTAGTATTCATTTCCTTATCCTCCTTAAATAAATTATAACATAAATAATTATGTAAAATACTATAAAAATATTAATTAAACAAACTTTTAAATTGATATAGAAGTTTTCTTATGTGTTAAATTTTTATACTTATTTATTTCTATTATTTTAATAAATTCATCATCTGTCATTTCTTTATTATATTCGAAATATTCTTTTATATTTTTAATTATTTTATCTATATTATATTTAATAGGATTATTACCTGTTTTTTCTATTTTATTAATAATTGCTGCTCGTCCAGAATGAATTCCTATAATAATATTATCTTCTTCTATACCATAATCTTCTTTTTTCATTATTTCATAAGTTTTAGAATTATTCAAAACACCTGCTTGATGGATACCTGCTTCATGTTTAAATGCATTAGTTCCAACAATAGCTTTATTACTTTGAATAATTGATCCAGTTGCTTCAACTACCATATCACTTACATTTTTTATTTGTTTAGTATCTATATCAGTATAAACTTTATAAAAATCTTTCTTAGTTTTTATAGCAGCCACTATTTCTTCTAAAGCTGCATTACCTGCTCTTTCACCTATTCCATTAATTGTACATTCTATTTGATTAATACCACACTTAATTGCAGATAGTGAATTAGCTGTTGCGAGTCCTAAATCATTATGACAATGTACTGATATTTCTACTTCATTTAATCTACTATTATTTTTTAAATAATTAATAAATTCACAAAATTCATCTGGAGTAGTATATCCTACTGTATCTGGTATATTAATTGTAGTTACACCATATTTGATAGCAGTATCTATTACTTTACAAGCAAAATCTCTATCAGTACGAGTTGCATCCTCCAAAGAGAATTCTATTTCATTAACTTTCTTTTTGGCATATTTTACACTTTCTTTAACTTTTTCTATTACTTCTTCTTTAGTACTTTTCAATTTATATTTAATATGTATATCACTAGTTGCAATAAATAAATGGATTCGAGGATTAACTGCTTTTTTAATACTATCATATGCTTTATCTATATCTTCTTTTTTACATCTAGCAAGCGATACAATTGTTGCTCTTTTAGCAACTTTTGATATTTCTTCTATCGCTTCAAAATCTTTTTCATTGCTTGCTGCAAATCCTGCTTCTATTACATCTACTCCCATTTCATCTAGCTTTTTAGCTATATCTATCTTATCTCTTTTATTCATTGAACATCCAGGAGATTGTTCTCCATCTCTTAATGTTGTATCAAATATTTTTATTTTATTCATTTTTTCATCCTTTCATTAAAAAAACCTATTACTAAACGAAGTAATAGGTTTTACATAATTAAATATTTATCAATATTTCAACAATGCAAATAAACCTATTACTGGGAGTCGTAGTAATAAGCTAATTAAAATTATAATAATTGAAATATTAAATATTTCCATAATAAATCTCCTATAAAAAAACGGAATCACCCTATACAGGTGACTCCGATTATATCGTGTAGGTTTCCCCTTCAAGGCTAGGATTTAAATCCATACTTGAACTCACTTATGATATAAAATCTATCACTATTTTTTTAATATGTCAAACAATTCATATCTTCATTTATTATCTATAAAAAGTTCCAGCGAAGTTTCTACCTTTCTTTTTTGCAAATCTACAAAGACTTTTTTTATGCATAACATATTGTAATCAATGTAAAGTAAATATAGTTGAGATTAATTATTAATCAACATTAAAGTATATAACTATTTTTAATTTTATAGTATAATTCTATTATAAAGTTAATAAAAGAAGTTTAACAATAAATAAACATTTTATTAAATATAATGAAAATGGAGAAAATATATATGAAACAATCTAAAATATTAAAAGTAATATCAATTATTTGCAGTATTATAGGCTTAATTTTGGCATCATTTGGTTTAATAATAGGATTAAACAGTATTGGAGCACCAGGATGGGATGCATTGGGCGTAATATTTATAATGCCTTCTCTTATTTCATTCATTGTTATTCTATTTGACTTTTTGATAACATTAAACAAATTCAAAAATGGATTAACATATTCTTGTATTAATAGCATAATTAAAGTTTTGATTATAATATATTTCATTCAAAATGCAATCAGTGATTATAATTATGAAATGAAATATGGAGTATCAAATTTTAAGTTTGATATAATTGTAATTATTTTATTAACAATAGTTACTGTTCCATCAATTCTAAATACAATAAAATTGATTAAATCAAAATAGAAAACTTTACAATAATATAAAATAAATTCTATATAATACTTTATAATTAAATATATAAAAAGAGGATTAAATTATTATGATAATTTTCTCCTCTTTTTCTGTAATCAAAATAAAAACTAGTCGTATGACTAGTTAAAATTCAAATGGAGCAGATGATGAGAATCGAACTCACACAATCAGCTTGGAGGGCTGAGGTTCTACCATTAAACTACATCTGCACGAGTAGACATTTTTAATTATACTCTAATATAGATAAATGTCAATAAAAAATTTAAAATTTTATTTTTTTATTTCCTCTATAATCCATTTCATAATTACTTTTACTATGTAATCAATCTCACTTTTAGTTAATTCTCTTCCTTTTTCAATATGATGAATTCTATTTAAACATCCCCTACAACATGTTCCAGTTGCGTGTTGTGCAATAAAAACTGGATGTACTTGTTTCATTGGTGTTTGTTTCCCATCATTTAAAATAATCTCTGGAGCAAGTCTTTTACTTATTATTTCAATAGCATCCTTCTCTATTTTATTCATTCCTTTATCAATTACATAATCTTTCATTTTTTGATTTAAATGAAATGAACCCCTAAATTTAGTTTTACCCAAGGAATATAATAATCTATCTATTTCATAATCACTCATATTCTACCTCATATTAATTATACTACAATAATTATTATTACCAAAAATAATATGATCTAAAACAATAATATTTTGGATTTTACCTATTTCTATTAAATTATTAGTAATCTTTATATCTTCATTTGATGGAGTTATATTTCCAGATGGATGATTATGCATACATATTATGCCTGCTGCTGAATTTAAATAAGCATATTTAAATATTTCTCTAGGATGAACTAAACTCTTATTTAAAGTACCTATGAATAATAATTTATTACCTATTACATAGTTTTTATTATCTAAATATAATACATAGAAATATTCTTGTTTTTTATCTATAAATAAATATTTATAATTATTAAATACATCTATTGAACTTTTAATTTTTATTCTTTTAGATTCTCGTTTATAATTTATTCTCTTTGATAATTCTATTATTGATAATAATTCTATTGCTTTTACTTTTCCAATACCATTTATATTAGTTAAACTATTATATGTTACATCTCTTAATTTATTTAATGAACCTATTATTTTTAATAATTCATTAGATAACTCTTTAACTGATTTATTTTTAGTTCCACATCTAAGAATAATCGCTAATAACTCATTATCAGATAAATTTGATACTCCTACTTCTAATGCTCTTTCTCTAGGTCTATCTTCTTTTTTTATATCTTTAATCATATACATATAATCACCTCTAATACTATTATTACTAAAAAATAAATTTTACTTATTAATAAATTTAAGTATAATAACATTAGGTGATTTTAATGGTGAAAATCGGTATAATTTGTGAATATAATCCATTTCATAATGGTCATTTATATCACTTAGAAAAAATAAAAGAAATGTTTCCTGAATCTATGATTATTTTAGTAGTAACTAATAATTTTACTGAAAGAGGAAATATGTCTATTCTTAATAAGAAAGAAAAAACTTTAATATCTTTAAATCATGGAATAGATCTAGTAGTTGAATTACCTTTTAAATTTGGATGTCAAAGTGCTGATATTTTTGCAAATGGAGCTATTCAAATACTTAATAAATTTAAAGTTGATTATTTAGTATTTGGTAGTGAATCAAATGATGTAGATAACTTAATAAATCTCGCTAATATTCAGTTAAATGATAAAAATTATAATAATAAAGTACAAGAATACTTAGATCTTGGAAATAATTATCCTACTGCTATGTCAAAGGCTTTAAAAGATATTTCTGGTTATTTAATTGAAAGTCCTA
The DNA here is from genome assembly GCA_964578175.1 of uncultured Clostridium sp. Taxonomy (GTDB): domain Bacteria; phylum Bacillota_I; class Bacilli_A; order RF39; family UBA660; genus RUG11788. Next base: position 4,732 of record CAZOBH010000009.1, on the reverse strand, counting down.
ATGATTTACTTGGATTATCTTATATAAAAGAGATAATAAAACAAAAAACTAGTATTAAACCTATTTCTATTCAAAGAAGCAATGATTATCATAAGAGTGCTACTGATATTAGAAACAATTTAAATAATGATAATATTAAAGAATATGTTCCAAATGATGTATATGAAATACTTAAAAATAAAAAAGAATATACATACTTTAATTATCTAAAATATAAGATATTAATTGATAAAGAAAATATTAATAATTATCTTGATGTTGATGAAGGTATTGAAAATAGAATTATTAATTATATTGATAAAAGTAATAATTTAGATGAATTAATAGATAATATAAAAACTAAAAGATATACATATAATAAAATATCTAGAATGCTTATACATATATTAACTTCATATACTAAGAACGAATCTAAAAATAAAGATTTAGAATATATTAGAGTCTTAGGATTTAATTCATGTGGAAAAAAATATTTAAATGAAATTAAAAAAGATATAAATATACCATTAATTAGTAATATAAAAAAGGACGATGAAGAATTATTAAAACTTGATATTAAAGTTGAAAAGTTGTACTGTTTAATTAATGATATAGATATTAATAGTTATAAAGATAAAGTTATTATTAAGGAGGATTAATATGAAAAAATTAATATATTTTGTTGCTTTATTTACATTTAGTTTATTACTTGTTGGATGTGGAAATAATAATGAGACTACTGATAAAACAGTATTAAGTTGTACTAAAGATGACGATGATGTTATTACTAAAATAGTAATGGACTTTGATAAAAAAACATTAATTACAACTACCACAACTACATATGATTCTGAAAATGATGCAATTGTAAAAGAAGAAGAATTTAAAAATGATAGTAAGTACACTGTTGAAAGAAAAGGTAATGTTGTAACTACTGAAACTACAATGGATTTTTCAAATATGAATTCTGAAGATATTGGAAATTATCAAACTAATAAAAAAGATTTAGAATCTCATAATTTTAAATGTAATTAAAAAAGATATTAGTTAATTCTAATATCTTTTTATATTTCTTCTATTTTTAAGAAGTTAGTTTGATTTGGTTCTCTCTTTTTATGGATTCCTCCAGTAATAATAATAGTGTCTCCTTCTTCTAGATTTAAAATCTTTTTAGATTCTTTTATAGAAATCTCAGTTAATTGATTAAAATCATCTAATAGTGGAACTACTGTTGGAATAACTCCAAAGCAAAGAGAAAGTTTTCTAGCTACTTCTACACTAGGACAAGGCGCAA